>PXSM01000071.1:0-10061 GCA_003023465.1 Halobacteriales archaeon SW_6_65_15
CCGCGTACCGGAACGGGACCCGTACCGACGCGCTGTTCCACCCGGTTCCGGACGGGAAACTCGCGGCGCGGGACTTCCCGACCGGGTCGGGAACCAACCTGCTCCGGATCGAGAGCGACGGCGGCGGCGTGGCGGCCTACGAGTTCGCGGTCAACGGCTCGGTGAGTCAGGTGGACTGGGACGACCACGTGATGGGCCGACAGGCGTACGGCCACGTCGGACCGGACCGCGGCGCGGACGAGTTCGAGATCACGGGCGACGTGACCCGGTTCTGCCTCGCCGGACCCGCGACGGTGTACCTCGACGGGACCGAACTGTCGCCCGGCTCTGCCGGACGGACCGCCCTCCGTGCGAGTCCGAACCACGAGATCACCGCGACGCCCGGGACGACGGTCCTGTTCGAGGCCGCCGCCCGAGGCTATCGCGGCGACCGCGTCTGGGGCGACTGGTACGTGGACGGTCAGCCGTGGGCCGGGCCGGGAGTGTTCCACAGCCAGACGGGCGGTCCGGGGCTGAACACGTTCTCCTACTCCTTCGGCGACGAGGGGACCCACCGCGTCCGGGCCGACCTCTACGACGGGGACCGGTCCGACGGCGACGGCGACCAGATCGGCTCGGTGGACTGGACGGTCCACGTCACGCCCGACGGGAACCAGCCGCCGACGGTCGAACTGGTCGAGCCGAGTAGCGACGCCACCGTGCAGGAATCCTCGGAGCCGCGACGGTTCGAGGCGGCCGCCCACGACCCGGAGGGCGCACTCGACAGGATGGTCTGGTGGCAGAGCCAGTGCGACGCGATGGTTCGAATCGACCCCGTGAGCGGCGGCAGTGCTACGTCGTCCATCTCGTTTGCCCCCGAATACGGCTGTCCCCTCGGAGTTCGAGCGATAGACGAGAACGGAGCCGTATCGGACCTGACAGGATGGGCCGTCGAGCGGAGCGACTGACTGGTCTCGGACCAGAATCGTTTGCGTTTTCGTAAACGCAAACGCGTAGTTAGCGGTCCGGCCTAGAAGTCGCCGTTCACGATGTCGGCGACCCGCTGGCGGTCGAAGAGTTGTTGGTCGCCGACGGCGTCGGGGTACACCTGCCGGGCCGCCCGCTCGGTCACCACGAGGTTCGTGATCGGTCCCTGATAGAGCGGACCACCCCGGTACACGTCCTCGTTCTGCACCGCCGTGAGCGAACTCGCGAGGTCGTGGTCCTTCATGTACGAGAGGACGGTGTTCCGGAACTCCTCGGCGGTCTTGGCCTCGTGGCCGCGGAGCAGGAGCACGTCGGGGTCGATCTCGAACAGCGTCTCGTAGTCGATCTCGCCGCGGGGGCTGTGGAAGTCCTTCACGTCCGTCTCCGCGAGCGCGTCCCTCACTTGCAAATCGCGCCACTGCTTGAAGCTCGTTCCCTCGCCGATAAGGTACGGCGAGAACGACTCGGGCTCGTCGGCGGGTTGGGGCCAGAGGACCGCCACCGAGGGTCGCTGGCCCTCGGACGGGACGACGTTCGAGAGTTCCGACTGGAACTCGTCGTGGAGCGTGGCGAACGCCTCGTAGCGGTCGGTGCGCTGGAACAGTTGGGCAAGCTTCTCGAACGCCTCGTACAGCGAGAGGTACTCGTAGTCCTCGTGCCACTGGTAGCCGGTCGAGAAGATGCTGTTGCCGAAGAACGGGCCGACGCTCTCGGCGATCTCGTCGACGTCCCCTTGGTTCCAGCCCTTGAACCGGTTCATCAGGAAGTTGGGGTCGAGGACGTGAACGTCGGCGTCGAGTTCGTAGAACAGTTCCTTGCTCACGCCGTCGCTGTAGAGGTCGGTCATCTCGCTCTTGTCCACGGAGACGCCCGGAATCTCGTCGTAGTACTGGGTGTGATAGCGCGGGGTGAGCCAGACGGCTTTCGGGGGTTCCCGACCGAGCGCGATACCCATGTCCGCCCAACTTCCGTTGTTCGCCACCCACGTCTCGGGGACCTGCTCGAAGGTCACCGCGCCGACGGGCTCCATCTCGACGGTGTAGGAGTCGCTTTCGACCGCGGTCTCCTCGTCGGTCGTCGTCTCACCCTCGGTGGTGGTCTGACGGGTCGTGGTGGTTTCGCTCCCGCCCGCGGGGTACTGCCGGTACAGCCCGCGAGCGATAGCCCGGCGGCTACGCCGAGGCCGCCCTTGAGGAATCGACGCCGCGTCTCGTCGGTACGTTCTACCATATGTTTTAGGCCAGCCTAAAAATATAAAGGCGCTTCGATTTAGGCCTGCCTAAAACACTGTCGCAGGCTGCGTAAAACCGCGCCGCAATCGCGTCCCGATTCGTCCCCGAGCTACTCGTCGGTGAGCGCCCGCTTTGGGAGTATCTGAAGCTCTGGCGACCGGGTGACCGCGGCGTCCACGCCGAACACGTCCACGAGCAGTTGCTCGGTCACCACGTCCTCGGGCGGTCCCCAGTCGTAGATGCCGCCGTCGTCCATGGCGACGATGTAATCGGCGAACCGGACCGCCTGCGAGAGGTCGTGGAGGACCACCGCGACGGTGACGTCCTGCTCCTCGTTGAGTCGGCGTATCGTCTCCAGCACCCTGAGTTGGTGATGGAGGTCGAGGAACGTGGTCGGTTCGTCGAGGAGCAGGACGTCGGTCTCCTGAGCCAGCACCATGGCGATCCAGACCAACTGCTTCTGGCCGCCGCTGAGTGCACCCACCTCCCTGTCGCGCAACTCCTCGACGCCTGCGATGTCGATGGCGCGCTCGACCGCCTCGTGGTCGGCCTCCGTCACCGAGTCGAAGAATCCTCGATGGGGGTACCGGCCGTGATAGACCAGTTCCTCGACGGTGAGGCTCTCCGGAGAGTCGTTCTCCTGCGAGAGGTGGCCGAGTTCGCGGGCGAGTTCCTTTCCGCCGAACTCCTCGATGTTCCGCCCGTTCAGTGCTACCACGCCCTGCTCGGGTTCGAGGTGGTCGGACAGGGCCTTGAGCAGAGTGCTCTTGCCGCTCCCGTTGGGTCCGACGAGGGCGGTTATCTCGCCCTCGGGAACGTCGATTCGCGTGCACTCCACGACCGGCTCCTCGGTCGTCGGATAGCCGACTTCGAGGTCCTCGCCGAGGAGTGCGCTCTCGACCTCGGAGTCGCCAGTCGTTGCCCGTTCGTCTCTTTCGGTCGGGGTTCGCTCACCTTCCGTCCTCGTCGCCGACTCGTCTTCTGCGGTCGTGGCTCGCTCTCGTCCTGTGTTCATAGTTCACCCATCTCCCGCTGTTTGCGCATGAGGTAGAGGAAGTACGGTCCGCCGACGAGTCCCGTCACGACGCCGACGGGGACCTGCGTCGGGTTCAGCGCCAGTCGTGCCCCCACGTCCGCGACGACCACGAGCGCGGGCCCCGCGAAGATGCAGCCGACCACGAGGCGCTTGTAGTCGGTTCCGACCACGGTCCTGACCATGTGGGGCACGACCAGTCCGACGAAGCTGACGATGCCGGCGACCGAGATGGCCGCGCTCGCCGCCAGCACCGCCACGCCCGCGAGCGCGAACCGGACGGTCTCGACCGACATGCCCAGCGACTTGGCGGTGCGCTCGCCGAGCAGGAGGACGTTCAACTGTCTCGCGCCCGCGAGCGCGAGGAGGACCGACAACGCAGTCCACGGGAGGGCGATTCGGACCTGCGCCCAGTCCACGCCCGTCAGCGACCCCGTGGTCCACGCGATGGCCGACTGGACCACGCCGAGGTCGTCGGCGAGGTAGAACAACCCCTGCTGGAGCGACCAGAAAATCGTGCTGACGATGATGCCTGCGAGCACGAGTCGGACCGGACTCGTCCCGCCCTTCCACGCGATGCCGTAGACGAGGAGGAAGGCGACCGCGCCGCCCAGCGACGCGAAGATCGGGAGGAACGGCGCGAGCCCCGAGAACACGACGAGCGTGAGCAGCACCGCGAGCCCGGCCCCGGAGCTCACGCCGAGGACGTACGGACTGGCGAGTTCGTTCCGCGTGATAGCCTGAAAGATGGCTCCCGAGACCGCCAGATTCGTCCCGACGAGCGCGGCGACGAGGACGCGTGGGACCCGGATGTTCCAGACGACGAGGTTCCGCTTGCTCATCTCCGGAAGCTCGCCACCGACCAGGAACGCGTTCCAGACCTGTGGGTCGAAGACGACGTCGGGGTCGAACACCGCGCGCCACGCCTCGGCCAGCGTCATCGAGTAGGTGCCGAAGCTGACCTGCACGAGGCCCGCCACGAACACGACGGCGACGCTCCCGAGGACGACCGAGGCGAGCGAGCCGTCTAGCCATCCCAACAGCCCCGTCTCCCTCGCGTGGTTCGCCCTCCGAGTGTCGCTCGCCATTCTTGCTTTAGGTTGGCCTAAACAACCGTAAAGGGATTTCGATTTAGGGTAGTCTAGAGAACTTCGCAACCCCCCGATTCCGTATCCTGCCGACGCGACAGGGACAAAATTATAACCCGGCTTCGCACAACAAGCCCGTATGGCCGATTTACTGCCCTCCAGCCCCGACCCATCGGCCGGAGACGGGGGTGATCCCCGGGTCATCGGCGTGGACAGTGACGACGCCGACGACCTCCTGGACGCCCTGCAGTCCGAGACCGCCCGCGACCTGTTGGGCGTCCTCTACGACGAACCCGCGACGCCCTCCGGACTCGCCGAGGAGGTGGACACCTCCATCCAGAACGTTCGGTACCACCTCGACAAACTGGCCGACGCCGACCTCGTGGAGGTGGCCGACACCATCTACTCCGAGAAGGGCCGCGAGATGAAGGTGTACGCCCCCGCCGCGAAGCCGCTGGTCGTGTTCGCCGGAAACGACGAAGAGACGCCCGGCATCGAGGCCGCGCTCTCGCGACTGCTCGGTGGCCTCGGCGTCCTCGGACTGTCGAGTCTGGCCGTCCAGCGCATCTTCGGCGGCCCGAACGCAGTCTCTACCCCTAGCGTGGAGTTTCAGAGTGGCGAACACTCCGGCGCGGCGACGACGACGAGTCAGGACGCAGAGACCGACGGGTACACTCTCCGGTCGGACGAGGAAGACGCCGACGTGGCCACGGCGGGCGACGACTCCGGGAACGTCACCGACGGCGGTGGCGGCGGTGGCGGAACCACCGAGGAGGCCACGGACACGACGCGGGACAGTGCATCCACGACGCAGGACGCTGGCGGTACCACGCAGGACGCCGCGACTACGACGCAGGATGCCGCGGAGACGACCCGGGACGCTGCGGACACGACCGAGGCGACGCGGACCGCCGAGGAAGCTACCCAGACGACTCAAGCCGCAGGTGACGCAGGGACCACCGTCGAAGAGGCCGCGCAGACGACGGAGCCGGTTCAGGAGACCACCCGCACGCTCGCGGAGACGACCACGGAGGCGGTCACCCAGTCCACGACCACCGTCGCGGACGCCGCCGGGTCGGCGACGAGCGGCCTGCCGCCGGGCCTGCTGTTCTTCGCGGGCGGGCTGGTCGTTCTCCTCGCACTCGGTCTCGCGTGGTACCTGCGCGGCCGTTGAGGGTCCCGAAGTATTCGTCGAGCGTCCGGAGGTAAGTTTCCGGCCGCCCTCACTTGATTTTCCGGCGATCCCTCTTGGACGTGTGGAAAACCGATGGGTCTTTTATATTTGGCCGCGATACATAAGGGTATGGAACAACTGCTCGAGAGTCGGGAGACCGGCACTGACGACGTAGATCTCTCGCGAGCGGCCGAGAGCTTCGATTCGTTACTGTTCTGTGGTCGCTGCGGAGAACGATTCCAGGCCACCGAGGCCACCGACGACGGCTGGTACTATCGATGTCCGAACGAGGACTGCGACGCCGAGGGCATCCACGAGGACCTGTATCCGGTCAAGGACGTGCTGCCGTCCTCGCACTGAACCTCGGCCCATCGGAGCCGACTCGTTTCGGCCCCATCGGATCGGTATCGATAGCGATTGCACCCTGACCGTCACAGGACCGCGCCTGCCTCGACCGCTACCAGACCGCGACCGCCCTGACGGGCGACCCGTCGCTTTCGGCCAGCGGAAGTGGGGACGCCCGTAACTCGAACCCGTCGGGCAAATCGGCGAGGCCGGTCAGATTCTCGAGCACGAACCGCCCGCTCCCGAGTAGTTCGCGGTGGGCGGGCACGCCGTCGGGTTCCGCCGTCGAATCCGCTCCTGCTGTCGCGTCCACCTCTTTCTCACTCGGCGACGGGTCGGGACTCAGCGCGTCCAGTCCGACGTGATACCCCCGCTCGGCGCACCACGACGCCACCTCCCGAGAGAGGTACGGGTGGTCGAAGTACCGGTCGGTGCCCCAGTGGACGTCCCACCCGGTCCGGAAGATTAGCATCTCGTCGTTCGTGGAGTCGTTCTTCTCGTCGGGGTCCCCCCGAAGCCCGTCCGGAAGGTCGTCCAGTTCGATGGCCTCGCGGGCTTCGGTTCCGGCGCAATCCACGAGGAATGCGTCGAAGGTGAACTCGCCCACGTCGAACTCGTCGATGGTTCGGCCGTCGGGTTCGGTGTGGCTCGGCGCGTCGATATGCGTCCCCGAGTGACTGCCGAGTCGGACCTCGGTCACGCGGTACCCGTCGGCGGCGTGGGTCGCGACCGGGTCGAGTGGGGTAGACTGTCGCGTCGGAATCGAGCGGGTGGGAGAGGTCTCGCGTCGGCACGCTCTCTCGGTTGTGCGTCGGGGGACTTTGCTCCGTCGTCTGTACCGCTCGATGTTTGGAACCTTCTATTGAGATATCTGTTCAATCGCTTAGAGATTCTATATACCCTCTTTAGAATCTATTTCATTGCCTAAAACTAGTATTCGTTTCCCGCTCTCCGCTTCTACGGTCGTCTCGAAAGCCTCATCCGGTCATCCGAAATCGTCTGAGGAATCGAAGTGAGTAGTGACGAAACCGTCGCCGAGAAGTTTTGAAAAGCAGTCGATGGTCCGTCCACCGGGCGCGTTCTCGCGGGTCGTGGCTCTCGCGCGACTCGTTCGGACGCGGTTCTCTCGCGCGATTGGCCGAGAGTTTATTAGGAAAGTCGCCGGTCTATCCCACATGGCACCGTCCAAGCCGAGAGTCTTCACTGTCGACGAGTACGACGCGCTGGAGTTCGACGCGGTCCTCGTGCGCGAGCGCGCGGTGGTCTGTCTCGACGGCACCGAGGAGACCCGGGTCGTTCCGCTCGACAAGGTGAACCACGTCGATGCCGACCCCGAGACCATGCTGGTCGAGCGCGAGTTGCCCGACACCTTCTACGGGGGCGGCGAGTACGGCTTCGTCAACCTCGAGAAGTACCCCGAACTTCAGGAACACCTCGAGGGACTAGAGGCCGAGGAGTACTGACGCGGCGCGGACGTTCCGCCCACAACCCGCGCTCGCAGGTCACTCGCCGAACGCGTACCGGACGAGGTAGCCGACGAGGAGTCCCAGTACCATTCCGCTGGCGACGTCCCGACGGCGACGCTTCCTGACGGCCTCGGGGAAGTACTCGTCGGTCGCGTCGATGACGATCTCACCTAACTCCCGCCGTGCAGTGTCTGCTTGCTGTGCTGCGCCTTCGCGGATGGTCTCCCTGATCTGGTCCGCTCTGGTGTCTGCCATGGGTCGTGAGGAGTACGGCTCCGCCGCCAATGAGTGTTATGCTAACTATTCACATGGTCGTCTCCTCGGAACCTCTTTCCTTGTTAGACATTAACTAACAAACTTCTCAAAATCATTATGGTTCCCGGTATTGTTATGCATTATTAATTAGTATATTACTGTATGAGCGCGACGCTCCAGCGGCTCGAACAGGCGGAGTCGGCGGAACTGGCCACGACGATTCGGAACGCTGGCGTTAGCGGGGCGGGTGGCGCTGGCTTCCCGACGTACGCGAAGTGGGACCGAATCGAAGAGGTCGATCACCTGCTGGTGAACCACCAGGAGAGCGAGCCGAACTACTACATCGACAAGTGGCTCGGCCGCGAGCGCGCCGACGAACTCGCCACGCTGTTCGACGCGCTGCTCGACCGCGCGTTCGAGACCATCGTCGTCGGAGCCAAAGCGAAGCACCGCGACGAGTGGATGCGCGAGTTCGAGGCGGCGACCGACGCGACGGTCTATCACCCAGAGGGGCTACCGATGGACCCCGGCGAGGAGTCGGGCGTCGTCTTCGCCTACACCGACGACCAGTACGAGTACGGGATGGAGAGCGTCCTGCTCCGCATGGTGGCCGACGTGGTCGTCGGTCAGGACCTGCCGATGGACCACGGCTGGATCGTCCAGAACACCGAGACGCTGTACGACGTCCTCCGGGCGTTCAGGGACGGGCAGCCGACGACCCACAAGTACGTCCACGTCGGCGGAAACGCCCCCCGGCATCGCTTCCTCGAAGTCCCGGTCGGAACGCCCGCGGCGTCGGTTCTCGAAGCGGCCGGACGAACGCTCTCGGACCTCGACGACGAGGTACTCACCGACGGCGGTCCGGGCTGGTGTTTCGAGATCGAGAACTCCGACGAGTTCGGCGTCACCAAACGCACCAACTGCGTGCTGGTCCTCGACGCCGACACCGCCGAGGAGAACACGCTCGGGAACGAGGGCCGCATCAACGTCGTCAGGGCGACCGAGTGGGACGGCGACCACGAGACCGAACCGACCGAGACGCTTCGCCCGGAGCGCGTCCGGGTTCCGCTGATCACCAACCCCGCGTTCGAGGGGGTCGTCGCACCGAGCGATCCCATCGTCTCGACCGGCGACAGCGTCTCGACTGGCGAGATGATAGCCACGCCGAGTTCCGAAGGGATCAGCAACCCACAGCACGCGTCCATCGACGGAGAGGTCACTGCCGTTACGGACCGCTACGTGGAGATCACCCGCGGAGAGGATGCGGAAGCGACGAGAGCGCAGGCGTGGGACGCCGACCAGCCGACCTACTGGACGTGGTGTCTGGAATGCGGTGAGTACGTCACGATGACCGACGCCGCAGGCCAGACCGACCCCACGGAGTACGTCTGCGAGAACTGCAGGTAGTCGAAGTCGCTACCGGGACGCTACCTGTCGGCCCACTACGACAGCACCAGCCCCATCATCACCTCGTCGATGTACTCCTCGCCTAGCTTGTAGTGGTTCTCCCGGACGGCCTCGACCTTCCAGCCCCGGTCCTCGAAGAACTCGATGGCCTGCTCGTTGGAGGACGGGACGCTCTGGTAGAGCTTCTCGTAGCCGTTCTCGTCGGCCCACTCCAGCGCGCGTTCGAGCAGGTGGCTCCCGATGCCTCGGCTCCGGTAGCCGTCGAGGACGCCCACGGTCAACTCGGCGGTGTGACTCAGCTTCTCCAGCTCGGGCGCGTGGAGGTGTGCCCACCCGACGACCTCGTCTCGCGGGCCGACCCCGCTCGAACTCTCCGAGTCACCGCCGGCCTCGCTGTCCTCGACCGTGGCGACGAAGAACATCCGCGACTCCAGTTCGTTGTGCCGGAGCAACACGTTCTCGTGGTCGAGTTCGTCGGCCACGCTCTCGGCGACGACGTAGGTCATCCCCTCGGTGACCTGGCGAATCGCCCCTACGATGCCCGCGAGGTCGTCCTGACGGGCGGGCCGGATGGTGAACTCGACGTCCTCGTCGGTCGAGAACGACTCCTCCTCGCCGGTTTCGAGCGAGATCCGTAACTCGCCGTCGTCGGTCTCTTCGAGGTAGCCGTCGCGCTTGAGGATGGCGACGTGATGGGTCAGCGCTCGCCGCTGGTCCAGCGTGCCGGTGATGACCTCCGTCTTCGGGACGGTCCCGTGCTGTTCCACGTAGTCGTAGATCTCTGCCCGGTCTTCGTGGTCGAGTGTTACGGACTCCGACATCTTCATGGATTGTGTTAACAATCACCAACGATTTACGCTTTTCGTCGCCTCGTTGCCATAGCGTCGCTCCCGGTGCTCAGTTCGGTTCGACCAAAAGTGAGAGATTCCGAGAGCCGACCGTGGTCGTCAGTCCTCGACCGAAGTCGTGACGTCGGATTTGACCCACGCGTTCGCGTTCGTTCGGTCGCAGACGACGAGGGAGTCGTCCTCCTCGTAGCTGGCGTAGTCGTCGAAGTCCTTCCGGTCCGGTTCGGCTTGAGCGGGTTCCGCCCCG
>PXSM01000071.1:10244-14719 GCA_003023465.1 Halobacteriales archaeon SW_6_65_15
CTACGCATCGGGGATCCGCGAGGAGCCGATGGAGCGACACCTGTTCCTGTTTATTCCGCGCGATGGCGACCCAGCCTTCGTCGCACCCGAGATGTACGACGAGCAGATACGCGAGGCGTCGTGGGTCGATGACCTCCGGCTCTGGGCCGACGGCGAGGACCCGATGGAACTCGTCGCCGAACTGGCCGACGAGATGGACCTGCGCGGGGGCCGCCTGCTCCTCGACGACACCATGTGGGCGCTGTTCACGCAGGACCTCCGGGAGACGCTCCCGGACGCCACTCTATCCCTCGCCAGTGGGGTGTTCGACGACCTCCGGATGCGCAAGGACGAGGCCGAACTGGCCGCACTCCGGAAAGCCGGACGGCTCGCCGACGAGGTGAGCGTCGAGATTCGGAAGCTGAGCGAGGCGGCCATCGGCCTGACGGAGACGGAACTCGCTGACGAGATCGACCGCCGACTCGCAGAGGGCGGCGGCGAGGACGTCTCGTTCGAGACCGTGGTCGGCTCCGGCCCGAACGGCGCGATGCCCCACCACCGCCACGGCGACCGCGATATTCGGCGCGGCGACCCCGTCGTGCTGGACTTCGGGGCGTACGTGGACCACTACCCCGGCGACCAGACCCGGACCGTCGTGTTCGCGGGCGACCCCTCCGAGGAGTTCGAGGCGGTCCACGAGGTCGTCCGGGACGCCCAGCAGGCCGCGGTCGAAGCCGTCGAACCCGGCGTCCCCGCCGAGGAGATCGACCGGGCGGCCCGCGAGGTCATTGAGGCGGCGGGCTACGGCGACCGGTTCGTCCACCGCACGGGCCACGGCGTCGGCCTCGACGTGCACGAGGACCCATACATCGTGGAGGGCAACGGCCTAGAACTCGAACCGGGGATGGTGTTCAGCGTCGAACCCGGCGTCTATCTCCCCGGCGAGTTTGGCGTCCGCATCGAGGACCTCGTGGCCGTCACCGAGGACGGCTGCGAGCGACTCAACGACTCCCCGCGGACGTGGGAACCGCTCTGACAGACTCGAAGGAGAAACCCGACACTCGACTGCCCATGACCTACGTGAGCCACACCGTGCGGTCGCTCTGCCGCGACCCGATTCCCGACGAAACGGTCCGCCTCGTACTGACGTTCGGCGAAGACGCTTCGTCCGGGAAAATCGCCGAGGCGGTCGAATCGCTCGGGGGCGAGGTCGTCCGCGAACTCCAGTTCGACCGCCTGCTCGTCGAGGTGGACCAGTCCGAGTTGGACGCGGTCTGCGAACTCGACGGGGTGACAGCAGTCGAGACCGACGCGGTGCTCGACCAGACCTGAACTTCCCGATACGTTCGAACCAACCGATTCGTTTCTTCGGGACCATTGGCGGCCTGTACCAACCGATTTCGAGTCGTCCGGGCAAGCAGTTTGAAGTGACAGTCCAGCGTACGCCAGTGCGGGGAAATGGGGGCAGACGAGAAAGAACACCGGACGAGTCGCGTCCACGACGAACCGGCGGCGACGATGGGACGTCGCCGGTTCGTGAACACGCTTCTGGGTCTGGGCTTCGGGGCGCTCTCGGCGACGTTTCTGACCGCCGAGGACGTGCAAGCGGCCGGACGGGACGAGGTACCGATAGTGTACGGACTGGCGCGCGACGACGAGGGAACCCTCCGACCGCGGCGCAAGGAGGTGCCCGCCGACTGGTACGACGACTTCCGGTCGGCGGTCGCGGTCCACCGGAACCTCGAACTGTTCTCGAACGAGGACGTGGCCAGTTCGGCCGTGGTACCCGGCGAGTACGGCGGCGCGAACGCGTCCATTCACGTCGAGGTCACGGCCGAGGAGGCCCGCGGCGAGGTGCCCGAGCGCGTCGAGGAGACGCCGGTCGAGGTCACTCGCGTGGAGCCGCCGGAGACGACCGGCGGCCACGGACTCGGAGCCGACGGCGCTTCGGACGTACCCGACGAACTGGTATCGGACGAGAGGGAGTCAGACGACGTGGTGACCGACGAGGGCGGCGTCCCCGGGAGCGTGGCCGTCGCCAGCGACGACCTCTACGGCACCCTCGCGCCCGCGATGCGCGACCCGAGCGACGGGACGGCGTACTTCGCCACGGCCAACCACGTCTTCGACGGGAGCGACGCCAGCGGGCAGTCGCTCTACCTCCTCGACGGCGGCCGAACGCAGATCGGGACTGTCAGTGCGAGCCACCCCAAGGCGGACGTGGCCGCCGCGCGACCCGAATCGGACTACCGGCCGCTCCACCGCATCGAGGAGGGCGAACCGGGCAACGTCCTCGGGCAGTTCACCGAAGCGGGCCTCGCGGACCTCAAGGCCGAGGACGAACCTCTCGAGAAGGTCGGCGCTCGGACGGGTCACACGGAAGGCGAGATTCAGGCCGTCGATGGCCTGACCTGCGCCTACGGCGCGATCTGCAAGCAGGGGCAACTCAAGTGGGGCGACGAGTCGGGATTCTCCGACGGCGACAGCGGGTCGGTCAACTACCATCCGGACCCCGAGGACCCGGAGGCGGGCGTACTCGTCGGCGGGTTCAACAACGCCCGGACGTGGTGGCCCGGCGAGAACTACATCTGGGGCACCGCGGCCTACCACATCACCGAGAAGCACAGCCTGACGTTCTGAGCGTCTCCCGACCCTGGACTCGTCTCGGAAATCAAGACGTAACTTTTCCGTTCCTCTATAATCCTCAAGCAAACATAATTATTTCTACTGCCCTGATCGCTACCGGGTCACTGGGACGCGGTCCGGAACTCGAAGCGCGCGCCGCCGGCCTCGCTCTCGGTCACCGTGCAGTCCCACCCGTACACGTTCGTGAGCTTCCGGACGAACGCCAGTCCGAGCCCGCTCCCGCCGCTCTCGGCGGCCGTCGTGTATCCCTCGTCGAATATCACGTCGCGCTCGTCGGCCGGGATTCCGACCCCGTCGTCGGCCACGTAGAACCCGCCGACGGCGTCGGCCGAGCCGTCGTTCGCGTCGCTCGCGGAGACGTCGTCGGGGAGGGTCCCGACCGTGACCGTGACGTCCCGTCCGCCGTGTTCGACCGCGTCATCGTCCATCGGACGATTGCTCGTAGAGCCATGCTCCACGGCGTTCTTGAGGAGATTTCGGAAGAGGTGCTGGACGTACGTCTCGTCGGCCTCGATTACGCCGTCGCTCTCGGCGGCGAGTTCGGCGTCGGGGGCGTCCACGTTGTCCCACGCGTCGCGGGCCGCGTCCGCGAGCGCGACCGGCGCGCGTTCGCCGACGGCCTCCTGCCCCCGCGTGAGGACCAGCATCACGTCGATGATGGCCTCGATGCGGTCGAACGCCTCGGTCACGTACTCGACCGCGTCCGAGTCGCTCCCGCCGGGAAGCTGTTGACTGTATATCTGGCCGATCATGGTGGGGTTGCGGAGTTCGTGGGCGAGCATGCTCGCGAACGATTCGAGCCGGTCGGTCTTCTGCTCGAGGCGTTCGGCGTGCTCCTTGCGCTCGGTGATGTCGTTCCCGCTGGGCACGATGGCCGCGACTTCGCCGTCCTCGTCCCGGACCGGCTCCAACATCGCGTCAACGAAAACCGTCTCGCCGTTCGGCGACTCGTGGGAGAACTCGGCCCGGACGTACTCCCCATCCGCGGCACGCGCGATCTTCGCCCGCACTTCCTCCTGTAGTTCCTCGGAGTGGGCGAAGAACGGGGTCTCCCAGAACTTCTCGCCGTGGACGGCCGATTCGTCGATGCCGACGAAACTCAGGGCGGTCTGGTTTATTCGACGGACCGTACCGTCGGGGTCGAGCAGACCCATGAACGAACTGGGGTTGTTGAACGCCGCCTCGAACTGGCGCTCGACCCGCTCCAGTTCGCGCTCGCGCTCCCTGCGTTCGGTTACGTCCTGGGCCGTCCCGCGTAGCGAAACGACTTCACCGTCGTCGACCTCCGGAACCCCCTGAAGCCGGAGCCAGCGAGTTTCGTCGCTGGGCGTGCAGATACGGACCTCGACGTCGAAGGGCTCGCCGGAGTCGAGCGCGGTTTCGACTGCGTCGGCGACGACCGGCTCGTCCTCCTCGTGGTACATCGAGAGCGCCTCTTCCAGCGGCGGTTCCTCGTCGGCGGACACCTCCAGAAGGTCGAAGACGTGGTCGGTCCAGTACACGTCCCTCGTCTCCACGTCGATCTCCCACCCGCCGACGTCCGCGATGCGCTCGGTCTTCTCGAGCAGGTCGAGCGCCCGTTCGAGTTCGCGCTCGCGCTGTCGGCGTTCGAGTTCGTGTTTCACCCACTGGCCGAGCAACTCGAGGAACGTCACTTCGGCGTCCGAGAAGCCTTCGCTCCGCGGCTCCCTCGTGGTAAAGAAGAACAGGCGGTCGCGCTCACCGTCGATCTCGATGTGGGTGCCGAGGTAGGCCCGGAATCCGAGTTCCCGATACGCGAACCCGTCGTCGTACCCGGCCGCCGCGGGGTCGGTAATGGTCACGGCCCCGTCGGCGTCGTAGGCCGCGCC
>PXSM01000072.1:0-10542 GCA_003023465.1 Halobacteriales archaeon SW_6_65_15
CCCTCGTCGGTGTGGACCAGCACGGTGCCGTCGGGCTTGAGCACGACCAGTCGGTCGCCGGGACCGAGCGTGCTCGCCGCCCGGCCCTCGTACTCGACCGTGCACCGGCCGAAGACGGTCACCATCTCGGCGCGGTCGATGGCCGTCGCCACTCGCCGGTGGGCAGTAGCGGGGTCCGGCCGGTGGAGGGCGTCGCTGTCGGGGTCGATCTCGGATTCGGAGTCCGAATCGCCGTCTGCAGTCGTCACTGCCTTCGAGTAGGTGGCGAGCGCACTAAAGCGACGCGTGTCAGATTCGGGTCGAGTTCGCGTCGGGGAGCGAATCGTTCGACCTCGTTCCTCACTCGGGCAGTATCACCTCCCGGTCTGCGGCCCACGTCTCGACGCGCTCGGCGAGGTACTCGACGGCGTCGTCGCGGGAGAGATTCGCCTCGCAGAGCGGCCCGGTTCCGTCGTGTGCGTCCCCGACGACCGACTTCGTCCCCCGGAACCAGCCCCGGAGGTAGTTCGCGCCCTCGGGGACGGCCTCGACCAGCGCGCCGTGGCCGACCGTCTCGCTCCGCTCGACGGTCTCGCTGTCGGCTTCGAGGCCGAACCAGAGGACGTGGAACGCGGTGACCTCGTAGTCGGTGGAGACGCGGTAGAACGCCTCGTGGTGGAGGAAGTCGAGGTGGTTCGCCGCGATCTCGGCGAGCGTGAGATCAGTCGCCACCGGCTCGGGGTCCACGGCGAAGTGCGTCTCGGAGGCGAGCGGCGAGTCGGCCGAGAGGTGTCGTTTCGGACGAAGGACCGTCGGTCGATTCCTCTGAACCGTCGCCGGTGTCGGCGGTCGAGTCGGCGTCGCTGCGTCGATACGCGAGGAGTGCTCGATGTCCCATCTCGGGGCCATTTCGTTCCGCTCTTCGATTTAAATGTACGCGCGGTCGGCCGGAAACTCATCGGTTCCAGTAGCGAGGCTCCCGACTCCAAAACCAACTCGAGAAATTGTATATATATTTTAGAGCTCTGAATTTGTTGTTTAGAGAATTTTATAGGAATCTTTCGTCGATTGGTGGCAGTGTCGCGGCTTTCGTCGAACGGCCCGATAAACCAATAAACGCGATAGTAAATCTCCGTTTCGGCGTTCACTACCGACACAGATTTCGTCGAGAAGAAGCGGGAGTTCCGACCGTCAGACCGGCTCTCAGCGGGAAACTGCCTCGACCAAATCTTTCGAATCGTGGTCGGACGGACCGCAACGCATCAGACGAGGACGAGATTGAAGAGTAGGCCGACTGTGACGCCGATGACGACCACCGTCATGGCGTAGACGAGCAGCAACGTGCGCTCGAACAGCTTGTTCAGCAGCACCAGATTCGGAATGCTGACGCCAGCACCACCGACGACGAACGCCAACACCGTTCCGATGGCGATGCCCTGCTCGCTCAGGGACGCCGCGATGGGGAGCATCCCGCTCATGCTGATGTAGATCGGTGCACCGGCTATCGCGGCGAGCGGGACGGCCAGCGGGTTCTCCGGGCCGAGAACGGCATGGATCATCTCCACGGGGACGACCCCGTGGATGAGTGCCCCGATGGTTATCCCGAAGAGGAGGTACGGGAGCGTGTCCACGAAGAACGTCCACGCTTCGCCCGCGGCGGTCTCGAAGCGCTGGCGGTGGGTGCGATTGGGAGTGACTCTGCCGTCGTCACAGCAGGCGACGTCACCACCGTCTGTGACAGCGGTTTGCTCAGAGGTACCCGCGATGCGAACGTCCTTGACCTGGTCCATCATCCCCAATCGGCCGATGACGATGCCACCGGCGATGGCGGCGGTGAACGTCGTGAGGACGTACCAGACCGTCACTTCGACGCCGAACCAGCCGAGCAACAGTATCACGGCGATCTCGTTGACGAGTGGCGACGCGAGCAAGAAGGAGAACGCCAGACCGAGCGGTGCTCCCGCCTGAAGCAGTCCCGCCAGAACGGGAACGGTCGAACACGAGCAGAACGGCGTGACGGCACCGAACCCGGCGGCGGCGACGTTGCCCACGCCCTCGTCGTGTCCACGGAGTTTCCGTTCGACCTTCTCGGGCGGGAGATACTGCTCGACGAGTCCGACGAGGAACGACCCGCCGATGAACAGCGGGACGAGCACGACCGCGAGGTGGACGAAGTAGTCCCACGAGTCGAGCAGTGCGGCAGTGGCTCCATCGGGAAGCATCTCAGGCGTCCTCCTGGACGGCGCGCGCGAGGTCGAGGACGTCCAGTAAGGCGGTGTCGGCGATGCGGTAGTAGCTCCACTTGCCTTTCTTCCGCGATTTGACCAACCCCGCCTCCTTCAGTTTCCGGAGGTGGGTCGAGACCGTGGACTGGGGCGCGTCGAGAACCACCTGCAGTTCACAGCCACAGCGTTCCGAGTCGCGGAGCGCGTCGAGAACGCGAAGTCGGTCCTCGTTTCCGAGGGCTTTGAAGATGGTCGCCTGTCCGGCGATGTCCTCCGCGGACGGCCGAACGTCCTGGAGGGTCGCGATCCGTGCGTCGGGGTCGTCGTACAGCCGTTCGATTGCGTCCGCTGCTTCGTCGGGAGGAGACTCTGGTTCAGACATAGTGTGATCGTCCGTTCTGGTTTACTGGGAGTCGTCTAGCGGTTCGCGGTCGGCGGACTCGGAACGGGCTTCCTCGATTTCGACGCCGCAACAATCCGACTCTTCATCCGCGCTATACCGGCCTACGAGCCTGTTCCACAGTCGCCCGAGCGTGCTTTCCGTCATCATCGTATTGTATTTTCTCGATTTGTTTAAAGCTAGGGGACGGTTTCTCGGAGTCGTTCCGCGGCGAATCGAGTCGCTCGTGGCAGTCGTCGGGAGAAATCGCATTACTTCGCGGGGTCGAGAGGGACAGGTCGAAATACCGTTCATGCTCGTAGAAACAGAGGGTCGATGGGAGACGCTTCGCGCAGGGGTGATGAAAGCTAAACGGTGACCAAGTTCAGCCGGTGACGGAGTAAGGCCAAGCGGCCGAGCGCCGCGACGTCGGACCGCGGTACGAAATCGGAAAATCGAGTTACGAGACGGCCTCGTCCTTCTCCTCGGCGTGCGCGAGGTGCTCCTGTCCCCAGTCGCGCATCTCGTGGATGAGCGTCTCCAGCGACTCGCCGCGGTCGGTGAGCGAGTACTCGACCCGAACCGGCTTCTCGCTCACGATCTCGCGGTTCACCAGCCCCTTCTCCTCCATGTCTTCGAGGCTGTCCGAGAGGACCTTGCTGGAGATGCCGTCCACGTCGTCCTTGAGTTCGTTGAACCCCATGGGGCCGCCTTCGAGCAAACGATGAACCACCACGGGGTGCCACTTCTTGCCGATGAGCGTGGCCGTCGAGGTGATAGGACACCAGTCCTTCCCGGCGCACCACACCGCCAGTTGTTCGTCCGCGTCACTCATGTTCGGGGTTACTCCTGCGACCCGCAAAAAGTTACCTCCGGACATTTAGTTACCCCCGGTAACTGATCGTAGGTAGACGGATGATTTCGGCAGCATCTCAACGGTCTGGCAGAGAAGGAAGCCCCCGGACAGTCAGTGATAAGGTACAGACGGTGAACTTACCACCCTCGAAATTAAAGTGATGGTCCATGAGCGAGGAAAGAGAGACAGAACCAAGTGGGAAAGAGATGGGGGTAGGAATGGGGATTGGAATCGCAATCGGAATCGCTATTGGTTCTGCTACGAATAATTTCGGACTGTGGATTCCAATAGGAGTTGCACTTGGTGCCGGAATTGGGGCTAGTTTGAGTAATTGGGGATAGGAGAGGTATGATTTCTAATTGACGGATATGCACCACGTACTTACCGAAGAGATCGTTCCATCGGTCTCGAAGCGAACCACTACCGATTAGTCCCAACCGACGCAACGATACTCCAATGACCGACCTCGGCAAGGTGGACAGGGAGTTCTTCGACGAGCAGATCTACCCGCACCTCGGGGCCGACCGCCAGGACGTGACACTCGGCCCTCAGCACGGCGTGGACTTCGGCGTCGTCGAAATCGGGGGCGAAGCCGTCGTCCTCGCCAGCGACCCAATCTCGCTCGTCCCGGCGCTGGTCGGGAGATGACCGACGAGGAGTTCGGGACGGTCTGGAGGACCTTCGACCGAGAGGCCAGCGAGTTGGGCGTGAGCATCGTGACGGGGCACACGGCCCGATACGGTGGTTGCCAGTACCCGTGGGTCGGCGGCGCGACCGCGCTGGCGGTGGGCGACCCCGGAGACGTGGTGCGACCCGACGGGGCCTCGCCGGGCGACCGCCTGCTCGTGACGAAGGGGCCAGCCGTCGAGGTCGCGGGGTTTCTGGTGACGCTGTTCGAGGACGCGGTGGACCTCCCCGAGGAAACCGTCGCCGAGGCCACGGAGCGCTTCTACGACATGAGTCCGGTCAGGGACGCCCTGACCGCCGCGGCCGCGGGGCCCGTCACCGCGATGCACGACGCCACCGAAGGCGGGTTGCAGGGCGCGCTGGTCGAACTCGCCCGCACCGGAGGCGTCCGACTCGACGCGGACTCCGAGGCGGTCCCCTACCTGCCGGGCGTTCGGGCGTCCTGCGACTTCTTCGACATCGACCCGTGGAAGGCGACCAGTGAAGGCACGCTCGTCCTGACCGTGGAACCCGAGGGCGTCGAGGACGTACTGGCCGCGCTCGACGCCGAGGGTATCCCGGCGGCCGAAATCGGCGCGGTCCGCGAGGGCGAGGGCGTCTTCGTGGACGGCGAGCGAGTCGAGCACCCGGAGGTGGACCCCTCGTGGGCGGTCTTCGAGGAGTACGCCGAGAAGGTCGGGCTGGAATAGCGATTCTCAATCAGTAATCACCTCGGCGAGCGCGAGCAACGCGCGCGAGGGACGAGCATCGGAGCGACCGAAGGGAGCGAGACGCACAGGAGGCTGGGGAGGACCGAGGTGCGGTGCAGTTGCGGTCTCCCCTCGGCTTCGGGAATAGCTAGCGCCGATTGTTCTCACTCAGCCTAAGTGATAGGCCGACAACTTTCCAAAATCAGACGCGTATCCAAACACCCTCCAAGCGGATCGTCTCAACCCTTATCCCGCCGCAGAACGTACGTACCCCCGGATATGACCAACTGGTACGCGGTCATCGTGGGGTTCGTCACGTGGCTCGTGGTCGGGGCCATCGGTCTCAGCGCGCCGCCGTTCGGCCAGCTCACGGCGGGACTGCTCGCGGGCTTTCTCGCGGGATACATGGCCGGCGGCGGAGCCGGACGCGGCGGGTGGCACGGCCTCCTCGCCGGGTCGCTCGGCGGCATCGTCTTCGCGGCGATACTCGCCATCGGGGTCAGCGCGCTGGGCGGCGCTCCTCTTCGGGCTGGAGAGCGCAATCGCGGGGGCCGTCGGCGGGTGGCTGTCCAAGGCGTAAGAACCCCATACTTATCTGGCAAATCGCCGAACGGTTCGTCCGACGGAGTGGGAGACCGACTGGGAACTCCGCGCCCGCATGGTCGCAGTTCTCGGGCTCCTCGTCGGCGTGTTCGCCGGGTTCGTGGCCGCGATGCACTGGGTGCTGACCGACGTATTATAAGTTTTCTGATATTCCTCGTCCGATTGCACGACGCCCAACGCGAGGGGCTCGCCCTCGATAGCGCACCCGAGACCACCGTCGTGGTCGGCGACCAACTGGGCGCGGTGCTGGTCGCGGTCGTGTTCGTCAGCGTGATCTCCGAGGTTCTGTCGAGGGAGTCGAGGCCGACAGGTGACGAGATTCTGACGGGCGACGACGAGATTCGGCCCGACGAGTACGGTCCCGCGGCGGTCCCACGGCGACTCGCCCGGTTGGCGAAGACCGCAGACGTTCCGGTGCCGGAGCTCGCGCTCGTCGAGGACGGGACGCCGCGGGCGTACGTGACCGGCGTCCGGCAGGGGTCGGCCACCGTGGTCGTCTCGACGGGGTTGCTGGAGGTGGTCTCCGACGAGGAGCTCGACGCGGTGCTGGCCCACGAACTCGCGCACGTCAAGAACCCGACGCCGGCGTGATGACGCTCGCGTCGCTTCCGACGCTCTTCGGCGGGTGGTTGCTCGACCGGGGAAGCTTCGGGAGTGGGACCTCGGAGGCGACCGCAGGGGTCCGTCGGGGGCGACGCTGTTCTATGGTCTCGCGGTTCGCCCGGTGGCGTGGTTGTTCTGGTGGGTCGGCCGCGGCCTGACGCGCGTGATCACCCATTACCGCGAGTTCGCCGCCGACCGAGGTGCCGTCGCTATCACGGGGTCGCCCGCCGCGATGGCTTCCGCACTTCAGACGCTCGACCGCGCGGCCCGCGAGCGACCGACGACCGACCTCCGGGCCCACGAGCGGGCGAAACTGGGATTCAACGTCGTGCCGGTGCCCGAGCGCGAGGGCTGCGAGGAGTTCGACGACACCACGGACCGCGTCAGCAGCGTTACCGACCTGCCGACCCATCCGACGACGAGCGAGCGCGTCGCCCGCCTCCGGGACCTCGAAGCCGACCTGTGATCGAATCGGCGTCCGAACCGTTTTCCCGGTGCCGACCCAATCCGCGGGCATGGCGACCATCGACGCCGACACCCTGCTCCCGAACGAGCGAATGCGCCGCGGAGCCAGCGAGGGCGAGATCACCCAGATTCATCGCGGCCACCAGTACGCCGACGAGGGCGACCGCTTCGAGGTGGACGGCCGGACCTTCGAGGTCGTCGAGGTTCGAGACCGGACGCTCGGCGACCTGACCGACGAGGACGCGCAGGCCGAGGGGATGGCTGATCTGGACGAGTACCGCGAGATGCTGACCCGCGCCCACGACCACTTCGAGTGGGACGATAGCAGCGACGTGGTTCTGCACCGATTCGAACAGGTGGACTAGCGGGAAAGCGGTCTGACGGTGGTTTCAGGGCGGTCGGCGCTCCATGGCGGTCGGCGCGTGCGAGCAACGCGCGCGAGGGACGAGTAACACAGCGTAGCGAGTAACGCAGGAGGCTGGGGAGGTACGAGGTGCTGTGCGGTCGCGGTGCGGTTTCATAGGCTTCGGGAGTAGCTAGCTCTCTCAACTTCTCGGCGTTTGCAGTAGAGATGGGACCATTTGGAAGCGAAAAGCAAGACAGAACTTCAGAGAAGCTAGCTATTCCCGAAACCGAGGGGAGACCGCACAGCACCGCAACCGCGACGGCCTCGTGCCTCCCCAACCTCCTGCGGTCCTCGCTCCGCTACGCTCCACTGCGGTCCTCGTCTACCGGCGGACCTGCGGTCCGACGAGCCTTCGGCGTCGCCGAATACCTCGCGCGGATGAGGGCGCGACACGGGGGTCGCGCCAACGCGCGCCGATGGTGGAAAACAAATACAGCTACCAAGAACAGAATAATATGTCTTTCAGAAACGTAAAGTGGGTTATCTCCGTTCCCGAAGTTCCGCGCGGAGGTCTGCCAAGTCCACGTCCTTCATCGAGAGGAGGACCAGCAGGTGATACACGATGTCGGCGCTCTCGTGGGCGATCTCCTCGTAATCGTCGTCCTTGGCGGCCAGCAGGAGCTCGGTGGTCTCCTCGCCGAGCTTCTCCAGCACCGCGTTCTCTCCCTTCTCGTGGGTGAACAGCGAGGCCGTGTAGGAGTCCTCGGGGAGCGTCTCCTTGCGCTCCTCGATCACGTCGAACAGTTCGTCGAGGATGGCCGCGGTGTCCCCGGATTCCGAGTCGGTGTCCTCGGGGTCGGATTCGGTGACCTCGGACCCGCCTGCTCGCTCTCCGCTCATGTTCCAAGTTCCGCGACCTCGCGGATGTCCTGCAGTTGGTCGAACTCGTCGCGGTCGCGCTGGCCGCGCTCGAACACCTCGCTCTCGACCTCGACCGGAGCGTTGGTCCGGGCCGCCAGCGCCAGCGAGTCGCTCGGCCGGGCGTCCACCACGGTCTCGCCGCGGGGCGTGTCGAGGTGGAGGTCCGCGATGTAGGTGTTGTCCTCCAGCGACGAGACCACGACGCGGGTGATGCGCCCGCCCAACTCCTCCACGAGGTCGAGCGTCAGGTCGTGGGTCAGCGGCCGCCCGATGTCCTCGGCCTCCAGTCCGCGAGCGATGCTGACGGCCTCCTCGAAGCCGATGAAGATGGGGAGGACGCCCTCGTCGTTGTCGTCGGGGGCGAGTACGACGACCGGGACCGGGCCGTCCTCGGTCATGGCGACGCGCACCGCGTCGATGTCGGCGTTCATGCGATGACAGACGGGAGCCAGCAAGAAAAGTCTGCCCTACTTATCGACGGACCAGCCACCTTCGTCGGAGGAGCTGTAGCCGAGAAGACCCAGAAAGCCCCCGCCCGGTCGCGGTCACGCGAGCGCAGCGAGGGTGACCCCGACCGGGCGGCCCCTTTCAGTCCACCCAGACGGCGGTTTCTATCACCGAGTGCTTTCCCGTGGAACGTCTCACCGAGCGCATCCTCGTGGTTTGTGGCACCGAGCGCATCCCAATCGAACGGTTCCCGGCGAGTAGCTATACCCGTCTCGCGGTCGTCAGACCGGTCGTGGAATCCACCGACTTCGAGACCCCGACGGCTTCCGAAGCCACCGATTCCGAGACTGCCGCCGACGCCGAACTCGCTATCGTCGGAGAGCGCGTGGCGGCCTACCTACTCGACCTGCTCGTGGTGGGGGGTGGCGTGGTCGCGGCCGCGGGATGGCTGGGAGGTTCGCGGCGCGAGCAGTTCCGAATCGGCGGACTGCTCGGACTGGCGGTCGCCAACCTGTACCACCTCGTGCTCGAAGGACGCGACGGCCAGACGGTCGGCAAGAGGAGCGTCGGAATCGCAGTCGTGGCGGGCGACGGCGAGGAGTGTACCTACACTGCGGCTGGAACGCGGACCCTGTTCCGATTCGCGGACTGGCTCCCGGCGGGCTATCTCCTCGGGTTCGTCAGCATCGCGCTCACGGAGCGACGGAAACGTCTCGGCGACATCGTCGCGAACACGGTGGTCGTTCGGAACCGGTCGGAGTCGGAAGAGCGGTGACACCGACCCGCAGATACCCCGGCGGCTGTCGGATCGCCGTCGTATCGAGGACGGGGACCTACTCGGCAGGCTCGACGAACCGCTCGGTACCTCTCTTGACCAGATACGGGAATCGCTGCGAGAGATACAGTCCCAGCTTCGTCTTCCAATCTGCGGTGATGACCGGCTCGGTCGATTCGATCTTTTCGGCCAGTTTGCGGCCGCTATCCGCGGGGTCGTTCAGCAGCGACTCCGGATAGCCAAGTTCGGCGGTCGAACGGGTATTCGAGAGTGGCGGGTGCATCACGGTACAGGTGACGTCCTCGCGTTGCAGTTCCAACCGCAGGGTCCGGACGAGTGCCTCGATTGCACCTTTCGTCGAAGCGTATCCGGAGAGTCCCGGATGGCCGACCAAGCCTGCACCGGAACTCACGTTGTGAATGATTCCTTCGTTTCGCGCCCTCATGTGCGGCACCACGGCGCGGATCGTCCGGACGTAGCCGAAGTAGTTCACCTCGAACTCGCGACGCGTGTCGGCGAGCGTCTGCTCCTCGAAAGGGGCGAAGTTGAACACCGCGGCATTGTTGGCGAGGACGTCTATCCCACCCCATCGGTCGAGAATCTCGTCTATCGCGTCCTCGACGTCGCCATCGACCGATACGTCACACTCGTAGAAGCCCACTCGCCGTGGATACCTCTCTTGGAGCGCTCGGACGTTTTCCCCGTCGATGTCGAGTCCGGCGACGCGGTGTCCCCGTTCGAGGAGTGCGGTGAGCATGTGGTAGCCGATCCCCTCGTTCGCGCCGGTAACGACGACCCGTTTCCCCTCGGGTGGTTGCATAGGAGAGCTACAAGGCCCGCCAGAGACATTAGCTCGGTGGTGATTCGGCGAAAAGCCCTGATCGGCATCACCCGATCAGAAATCGGAGCGAACCGGCGGATTACAGGTCGTAGATCTCGCCGAACTTCTCGTTCACGTAGTCGAGGAAGTAGTCGGCGGTGAGGTCCTCGCCGGTCGCCTCTCGGACGAGTTCGTCGGTGGTGTAGCGCTGGCCGTGCCGGTGGACGTTCTCGGTCAGCCAGTCGCGGATGGGTTGGAACTCGCCGTCCCGAATCAGGCCGCGGGGGTCGTCGAGGTCGTCCTCGATGGTCGCCCAGAGTTGGGCCGCGAGCACGCTGCCGACGGTGTAGTTCTGGAAGCTGGCGAAGCCACCGGTCCAGTGGATGTCCTGGAGACAGCCCTCCGAGTCGGTGTCGGGTCGGATTCACAGGTACTCCTCCATCTTGTCGTTCCACGCCTGCGGAATCTCGCTCACTTCGAGGTCGCCCGAGACGAACTCGTGCTCGATCTCCGACCGCCGGATGATGTGCATGTGGTAGGTGAGCTCGTCGGCCTCGGTCCGGATGAGGTTGTCCGGCTCGATGCGGTTGGCGGCCCGATAGGCTTCCTCGGCGGTCACGTCCGAGAGCTGCGGGAAGCGGTCTTTCACGGTCGGCAGGAACAGCTCCCAGAACTCCTTCGTGCGCCCGACGTGGTTCTCCCAGAAGCGCGACTGGGACTCGTGGACCCCGCTGGACCGGGGCTGCC
>PXSM01000072.1:10638-24538 GCA_003023465.1 Halobacteriales archaeon SW_6_65_15
CGAACTGGTTGCCCGACGTGAACGGGTGCGCGGAGGTGTCGAGCCGGCCCCGGTCCCAGTCGTAGCCGAGCAGGTCCAGCGCGTCCTCCGACAGCGCCATCTGGGTGTCGGTGTCGAAGGTCCCTTCGAACGGGTCCGGCACGTCCTCGCTTTCCCGCACGTCCTCGATGAGCGGAACGAGCCGGTCCTTCAGTTCGTCGAAGATGCGCTCGACCGTGTCGAGACCCAGATGCGGTTCGCCGTCCTCGAACATCACCACGTAGGGGTCCCGGCCGGGGTCGATGTGTTCGGCGCGCTCGGTCCGAAGTTCCAACAGTCGCTCCAGCGTGGGTTCGAAGGTCGGGAACTCGTCGTTGGCCTTCGCCTCGCGCCAGTCGTCCTGAGCCTCCGACTGGAGCCGAGAGAGCTCCTCGACGAGCTCCTCGGGCACCTTCGCGGCGCGTTCGTGTTCGCGGCGGATTTCACGGACGACCGCCTGCTGTTCGTCGTCGAGGTCCTCGCCTTCGGCTTCGTCCAGCAGGTTCCCGAGTTCGTCGTCGGTGAGCCGCTCGTGTCTGACGCCCGCGAGCGCCGAGAGTTGCTTCGACCGGGCGGGCGTCCCGCCCTCGGGCATCATCACCTGCTGGTCCCAGTAGAGGACGCCGCCACCGTCTTTCAACGCGGAGATTCGCTGGTATCGGTCGAGTAGGTCGTCGTAGGCATCGGCCATATCCTCGCCTCACGTCGGCGGCTTATCAAAACGAGGGTCGCGGCGAAGGGGACGGGGATTCTGCGGGCCTCGTCCGGGTCACTCCGACTCGGCGAACGCGTACAACTGTCCGTAGGTCGTCGCCGCGAAGATCGTCCCGTCGGTGACCGAGAGGGGCGCCCTGACGCTGCCGTGGACCTCGTGGGTCCACAGTTCGTCACCACTCTCCGCGTCGAATCCGTAGACCGTTTCGTGTGCGGCGACGTACGCGACGCCGTCAGCGACGGCTGGCGACGAGTTGACGAATTCCCTCGTGTCCGCTGCCCATACTCGTTCGCCGGTTTCGGCGTCGAGTGCGTGTATTCTGGACAGTTCGTCTCCCGAGTCGCCATCGGCGGTTCCGACGAACACTGTTCCGGACGCAACCGCGGGCGAGGCCGTCGATATCGCGCGTCCGAGATCTCGCTGCCACTCGACGGACTCCGATTCGGGATTCACGGCGTAAAGTACTCCATTCCTGCCACCAACGTAGACGGTTCCATCCGCGATAGCCGGGGCCGCTCCTGCTTTGATTGCTGGCAGGTTCCAGTTCAGTTCTCCGGACTCTACGTCGATAGCGTAGAGTCCGTCTCCGAACGCGTTGAGATAGAGCTGACACCCGTCTACTGCGAAGGGGGGTAACGGTGCGTCTCGCTCTCCGATAGAGAGCGTCCATGCGACGGACTCTCGCATCGTATCGACCGCGTACACCGTTCCGACCCGAGTGACGAACAAGACCACGTCGTCGACGACGACCGGTGGTGTGTCGATGAAGTCGTCGGGTTGAATCGTCCACCGAACGTCGCCGGTGTGCCGGTCTACAGCGTACAGGTGGATGCGATTCTCAACTCGCTTCAGTTCCGGGCCGTTCTTCTCGACCACGAAGTCTCCACCCCCAACGTAGACGGTGTCACCGACGACGGCTGGCGTCAAGTGACTGCCGGTGTACTGGTCGGTGCTCTTCGAGCTGTCGGTCGGTTCGAACTGGCGAGCCCATCGCTTCGACCCGCTATCCCGTGCGAACGCGGTGAGCTGGTTCGGGGACTCTTGGACATAGACGGTGTCGTCCGCGACGACGGGAGTCCCCCACAGATTCTGGGAACCACCATCGGTCCATCGAACCTCGGCCTCGTCTTTCGGGCCCGTCGCGTTCGGGTTCGAACTTGTGTTCTGCTTATCGTAGCCGACCAGTGGCCAGTCGTCTGGAAACGGCTGGGTGTCGTCCGGGCATGACCATCCGTCGTCGCTTCCCAGCACACCGACGCCGCCACCGATACAACCGGCGAGAGCCGTCGATATCGCCGTACCGGAAAGTTGGAGAGCTCTTCGTCGCGAATTGAGTTCGTAACGGGGAATATCCGTCATTTGTCGAACTGGTTCTGTTGATACCGTTTCGGTAGTGAAGATAGTTGGGGTTGGTTCCTGCGCCTAGTGGAAGTAGCCGGGATAGGCGTATTCGACCGAATCGGCCGTGTTACACCGTGCACCGTAGTATCCGTAGTCCATGATTACGCCCATGACCCAAGCGCCGTTTCCGTCGCTGTCGAGGTTAAAGACGATGCCACCTGAGTCGCCGCTGGTTGCCGATTGCGTGACTTGGAACGTCTGATCGTCGGACGAGGACGTGTTCTCAGAGAAGTCCTCAACGTACGTGGTGACCCGACCAGTCTCACGACCTTGGTACTTAACTTCCTTTCGGGTCCCGTAGAAGTCGTTCCGGATTGTGTCGTCGGTTAGCCCTCCATATATCTGGAGGTCCGTGTCGGGATTGCTACCGTCGTCGTTGCGGAGCATTGTCTTCGCGTTGTCACTGTACGTCCGAAGGAGTGCGTAATCCTTGTTGGCCTGATCGACCTTGTCTATTACCCATCCGTCCGTATCGCTCTTCGTCGGATTACCCCAGTCCGACGGCGAGCTATCGACCACATGTCCAGCTGTGATGAGGTGATACTCGTCTTCGTTGGTGTGATAGAACGTCGAACAGGCTGTCCCACCGTTTATCTTGCAACCACCCGGGATTTCCGCCCAATCATATCCCGTGTATCCGCTCGTCTGGCGTTCGACGACTCTCTCGGTCACTCGCACCGGAATCCCAGAGCGCTCGGCCGACCACTGGTTCTTTCCGACTGTTGCCGTCATCTTGTTCGGAAGTGTACCCTGTACTTGCTGACGTGAGACTTGCGGTTCGACGACAGTTCCATCTGCCATCTCTTTCGCCGCGTAGTACACTGTTACTTCGTGCCCGGTCGGACTCTCGTCACTTGGGGTTATTGACGCATGAAGCGTGGGGGAATTAGGGAATGTTCGGTGGAGTCGATTCGTAATCTGTTCTTGGGCTTTCGTAGTGGTCTCTAAGTCCACCCACTTGTCCCGAGCAATGGTGCTGTATTCGGGTTCGCGCCCGATGGGGTTGCCGTCCTGGTCGGTGATAACCCGCATGCGACTCACGTAGGAAACTTCCTGTTTCGGGTCATCCATCGCCTGAACCAAGCCTTCTTGTGTTCCAAGCCGAAGCGAAGTTGCAGAAATTCCCAACGTGGACGCCACTTTCATGAATCGCCGCCTACCGATCTTGTCGAGCTTGTTCGAATCCATGTTTACAAGAATCGATTAAGATACTATAAATATACAATTTTATAAAGATTATTTATATAATGTATTCTTATATAATAATTTATACTACTCTGGCTGGGTACAGGATTTTATCTAATGTCCGGTAAACGAGCAGGCGTACCGGGCAGTCTACTATCGTCGCAGAAAAGGAGTGAGGAAATGTGATTCAGTACTCGTCCAGCTCGTACAGCTCGCCGTACTTCGACGTCACGTAGTCGAGGAAGTAGTCGGCGGTGTAGTCCTGGCCGGTCGCCTGCCGGATGAGCTCGTCGGTGGTGTACCGACTGCCCTGGCTGTGGACGTTCTCGGTCAACCAGTCGTGGAGGGGCTCGAAGTCGCCGGCTCGAATCTTCTCGTCGAGGTCGTCGATCTCGTCCTCGGCGGTGTCGTACAGCTGGGCCGCGAGCACGCTCCCGAGCGAGTAGGTCGGGAAGTAGCCGAAGTCGCCGTGGCTCCAGTGGATGTCCTGTAGACAGCCGTCGGCGTCGGTGTCGGGCCGGATTCCGAGGTACTCCTCGTACTTGTCGTTCCAGAGTTCCGGCACGTCCTCCACGTCGATGTTGCCCCGGATGAGGTCGCGCTCGATCTCGAACCGGACCACGATGTGCATGTGGTAGGTGAGTTCGTCGGCCTCGACCCGGATGAGGTTGTCCTCGTACACTCACCTTCGGCAGGAACCGCTCCCAGAAGGCTTCCGACCGGCCGACGTGGTTCTCCCAGAGCCGCGACTGGGACTCGTGGACGGTCATGTCCCGCGACTGACCCAGCGGCGTGCCGTAGTGCTCGCGGGGCAGTCCGAGCGTGTAGCTCGCGTGGCCGAACTCGTGGACGGTCGCCATCAGCGCGCCGAGGGGTTCGTCGGGGCTGAATCGGGTGGTGACGCGGGCGTCGTACTGGTTGCCCGACGAGAACGGGTGCGGCGCGGTGTCGAGGCGACCGTGGTCCCAGTCGTAGCCCAGCGTGTCGAGCACGTCGCGGGCCAGCTCCTCTTGGGTGTCCGTGTCGAACTCACCTTCGAACGTGTCGGTGGCGAGGTCGGCGTCGTCATCGGAAGCAGTCCGATTGCTCGTCGAGCTTTGCTCGACGGCGGACTCCCGAATCGCGTCGATGAGGGGAACGAGTCCGTCGCGGAGCCGCTGGAGGACCTGCTCGGCGGTCTCGACGCCGAGGTACGGTTCGTAGTCCTCGAACAGCACCTCGTAGGGGTCGCGGTCGGGGTCGATGTGTTCAGCGTACTCGCGCTTGAGTTCGACCAGCCGTTCGAGGGTCGGCGCGAACGTCTCGAAGTCGTCCTCCTCGCGGGCTTCCTTCCAGACGGGCATCGCCTCCGAGGAGACCTCCGATATCTCCTCCACGAGGTCCTGCGGAACCCTCGCGGCCCGGTCGTGCTTGCGCCGGACCTCGCGGACGACCGCCTCCTGCTCGTCGCTCAGATCTTCGCTCTCCAGTTCGTCGAGCATCTCGGCCATCTCGTCGGACGTGAGCAGTTCGTGGCTCACCGTCGAGAGCGCCGAGCGCTGCTTCGACCGGGCGGGCGTCCCGCCCTCGGGCATCATGACCTCTTGGTCCCAGCCGAGCACCATCGAGGCGTGGTTGACGTTCGACAGTCGCTGTACCGTCTCGATGAACTCCGAGTAGGTGTCGGAGCCCTCCTCCGTAGCGGCTTCGCTTGCCATTGGCGGAGGCTAGGGTGCCATCAGTTATCAAAGACAGGATTTCGGATCGAAGGCGACATCTCCGGGACGGCTCCTCTCAGAACGACTCAGCCGCGCCCCGATAAATCTCGTAGCAGCGCTCCAGCACGTCGATGCCGACGCTCTCGTCTTTGGTGTGGGCCTCGCCGGGTTCGGCCGCGCCGCAGACCACGCAGGTCGTCCCGGCCTCGGCCAACCAGCCCGCGTCGGTGGCGTGGGGTTTGGTGACGAGTTCCGGCTGGCCGTCCTGTGCGGTCTCCGCGGCCGCGAGGAGGGTCTCGGCGAACGCCTCGTCGTCGCAGGCCATCGGCGGGAGGTCCTGATCGACGGCCCACTCGACGCCATCGATCTCCTCGACGCGTTCCAGCGGGGCGCGCTCGCCGGGGACGGTCCGCTCGTCCACCGTGACCTCGCAGGTCTCGGGGATGACGTTCCACGCGCTCCCGCCGTCGATCTCGGTGACGGCGACGCTCCCCCGGACCTGCTCGCCGAAGACCTCGACCGCGGGGAAGTCGAGGTCGCGAATCACGTCCACCGCGTCGCAGGCCCGATAAACCGCGTTCTCGCCAGCCTCGGGTTCGCTGGCGTGGGCGGCCGACCCGTGGGCGGTGACGGTACTCCCGCGACGGCCCTTGTGCGCGACGGCCACGTCGGTGACGCCCGCTGCAGAGTAGCCGGTCGAGCCCTCGCCGACGACGGCGTAGTCTGGCGCGAAGCCGCGGTCGATTGCGGCCCGCGCGCCCTCGCCGCCGACCTCCTCGCCGACGAAACTGGCGAAGACGAGTTCGGGTGAGTCGGCCGACGTCGAAGCCTCGGCCGACTCGGAAGCACCGAGGTCCGCGTCGCGGAACGCCAGCATCGCGGCCGCGACGGTACCTTTCATGTCGGCGGTTCCCCGGCCGTAGAGGCGACCGTCGCGCTCCTCGACGACGTATCCGCCGTCGTCGGTGGTCTGGGAATCGTCCGGGGGCACCACGTCGTGGTGGCCCACCAGCGCGAGGGAGGAGGCGTCGGCGTTCCCTTCGCTCCCGTCGTGGTTCCGCCGCGCTATCACGTTGCCAACCTCGTCGCGGGTCACCTCGGCGTCGGTCTCCTCGCGGAGCCAGCTCTCGACGAAATCGCCCGCCGCCGTCTCGTCCTCGTGGCTCGGAATGGCGACGAGTTCGCGGGTCAGCTCGACCACTTCGCTCATGCACCCACCGTCGGGGTCGAGGCGCTTCAAATCGAGGGGTTCGGTCCGGAACTCCGACGGTTGACTCGGAGAGCCATTTGCAACTGCTTGCTAAATAAATATTTAGATTGTTTTAAGACACCAATAGTTGTCTGAGGCACCCGTCGGATGCATTCGTAGGCGACTGTATTCCACTCCGCGGAAACTACGCCGGTCGGGTCTGGACCGAACTCCCCGTCTCGCCCGAACTCACCGTCCGGCGTCGCCGCGCTCGAACTCCCGGACCTGCTCGCGGAGGCGGTCGAGTTCCACGGCAGTCTGGCCTCCTGCCTCCTCCGCGAGGCAAGCGATCTCCGCGCGCACCTCTTTGATTTCGTCGGGGTCGGCCTCGCCTTCGGCCGAGGCCATATCCGAGAGCGCGACCTCGATGGAGTCGAGACTCTCCGTGACTTCGCGGCTCGGATTCGTGCCCTCCCGGATTCGGACCATCTCCTCGTGGATCGATTTGAGGTCGGTCACGTCCGGAGTCACGACGGCAGTTAGAAAAGGCGTACTGGCCCCTACTTCTCGGTGGGGTTCGAGGACGTGATTGTGATTACAATCGAGTCAAGACGGTTCAAAGAGTACCTGCCGAGCCACGATGAACTGGAATATTCGTAGCGAAGAACGCTTTGAAAGCCCCCGCACGCCGGGGTCGTTTGTGACACCGAGTGCAGTCGGGCGGTTGTCACATTGAGCGCGCTCCGGTGGACTGTGGCTTCGAGCGCACGCGTATCCGAGAGACGGCCTGAGCGACGGGCAAAAGGGGAAAGACGTTCGATATCGTATGTTCGTCGTCACGTCCGAGGAGCGTCGTCGGTACGCGTACGAGGCCAGCGCGATGTCCGGCCTCGGGGGCGTCTGCTGCTGGCGGGAGACGTGGCGGGACACCGGACGGGGCATCTGGCACGCCGACTTGGGGCAGAAGCCGACGCCGAAACTGGAGGCGGCCGCCCCGGACATCGGCGAGCGACTCGACGGCGCGATCTTCCGGGACGTGCGACTGTCCGACGAGGAGTGGCTCCAAGGGCGTACCCTCGACGGCGTGCGGTTCGTCAATTGCAATCTCGAAAACACCGACCTTTCCGGAACCGACCTCCGGTACGGCCACTTCGAGGGCGTTGACGCCCAGCACGCCGACTTCCGGGACGCGAATCTCGAACACGCAGAGTTCGACCGCACGGACCTCCGCGGGGCGAACCTCGACGGCGCGCGGATGCAGTACGTGGTCTTCACGAACGTCCGCGCCGACGAACGCACCGAGTTCGGCGAGGAGGTGGTCTACGAGCGGGAACTCGAAGCCGGCGACGACGAACAGCTCGACCGGTACGAGGCCGCGCGCTGGACCTACCGAGAACTCCAGAACCTCGCATCGGACAACGGGATGGCGTCGCTCTCTCGACGGTTCTACCTCCGAGGGCGGGACCTGCATCGGCGCGAGGCGTGGGAGTTCGGGAACTACCCGAGCGCGCTGTTCAGGGAGGCGTGGCGCTGGACGCCCGGGTATGGGTCCAACCCGTGGCGCGTGATGACCACGTCCGCGTTCGTCATCGTCCTCTGTGCGTTGCTGTATCCCGTCACCGGCGGGCTACAGGAGATAATCGAACAGACCGGCGATCCGTTCACCTACACCGTCGAAGACCCGTCGGTGAACCGGTGGCAGTGGCTCCTCACGGTGTTCGGCAAGAGCCTCTACTTCAGCACCGTCACGTTCGCCACGCTCGGGTTCGGTGACATCCAGCCCATTGGCGGCATGGCGCGGATAATCGCCGGCGTCGAGGCACTACTCGGCCAACTGTTGGTGGCCCTGCTCGTGTTCGTTTTCACGCGGAACGTCACGTGGACCGAGTAATCAGATGGAGCAGTCGTCGACGTACTCGAAGCCCTCGTCGTACTCGTCGTGCTCCTCAGGTCTGTCGTCCCGCGTCAGGTCGTCCGGCAGCGGGGCGTCGGCGCCGGGGTCGACCCCGGTGACGTCTTTCTCCGACAGCAGCGGTTCGTTCCGGTCGTCGTCTCGACTGTAGCGTGCCTGGTCGGACTGCATCTCAGAGCACCTCCTCGAAGGCCAATCGTCCATCGCCTCGGTCGCCGTGTCGGCGGCCTCCTGCGGCCGGGCGGCGTCCCACCCCGCGACGATTATCGCGCCCAGTTGGTTGAACAGGAGGTCGGTGACGGTGTCGTCGAGGCCGTACTGGGCCAGCACCGCCTCGCCGCCGAGGAGTTGGGACGCCAGCCCGAGGGTGAACTCGATGATCTCCCAGAAGACGCCGAACGCCATCACGAAGACGAGGATGAACGCGAACTGGAGTTCCGCCGGCAGGTTCGTCTGCTCGGAGTTGCGGTCTATCGCCTTGACCGCCGCGTAGCCGGTTCCCGCCACGATGGTCGCCGACAGGGCGTGAGCGACCGAGTCGTACCACGGAATCGACTCGTAGAACCCCAGCGACCCGACCGCGTGGACGAACACGGCGATGGATATCCACAGGACGTAGCTCGTGTCCATCGAGATGTTCCTGTCCCGCCGGAGGTACGTCGGGACGAGCGTGACTGCCAGCGGGACGAGCCCGTTGGCGACGATGCCCGTCTCGCCCCGGTAGAACCCGTAGGCCGCGATGACGAGGTTCTCGAAGAGATTGAGCAGGAAGTCGCCGATAATAGAGCTGAATCGGTGAGCGAGCTGCGAGAGAATCTCTTCGTGCGAGCGCGCCCGCGAGGGTCGCCCTGACGAACTCCCACATCATGGCGTCGAGCGACCCGAGGAGTTCGGTCCCGAGGAACTGGTCGGAGTAGTACTGGAGGACGGCCCAGACGCCCATCGCCGCCATCGTCGTCAGCACGACCATCCCGGCGGCGAACCGCTCGGACATCTCCGCCTCGGTGAACAGCGCCAACTCGACCACGACCGCGAGCGCCAGCGCGGCGACCCCGAGGTAGACGGCGTAGTCGGTGATCCAGACGAGGTCGAACGCCCGCGAGATGCCCGGGAGGACCGCCAGCGCCGTCACTTCGGGCGGGAGGATCGCCGACGGGTTCCCAAGCACCGCCGCTGGGAGGACGAGGATGACCAGATCCGCGAGCAGGAACGCCGTCCAGATGGGGTTCCCGTGGAGGAAGTTCTGGAGTATCGCCACCGGGAGCGTCGCCACGAGGAGCCAGCTCAGCTTCCCTCCGTCGTTGGCGAGCGACTGGAGCACGGCCATATCAGTTCCACGAGAGCAAGGGGATTGAAGCTTGTTGCTCGGTCCTTCTCGTCCGCGGACCGTCACTCCTCGGCACCGTTCGCTCGTAAAGGGTATCAACGCGCCGCCCGAAAATGAACTCATGAACGTACTTCCGGACACGAGCGTCGTCGTCGACGGCCGCATCTCCGGGCGCGTCGAAGACGGAGAGTTCGCCGACGCGACGGTGCTGATACCCGAGGCCGTCGTCGCCGAACTCGAATCGCAGGCCAACGCCGGCGTGGAGAGCGGGTGGGACGGCCTCTCGGAACTCCAGCGGCTCGCGGACCTCGCTGACGACGGCGAGATCGAGCTACAGTACGTGGGCGACCGCCCCGAACCGGACGAGATCGGTCACGCCCACGAGGGCGAGATCGACGCCTACATCCGGGAACTGGCGGCCGAGCACGACGCCGCCTTCGTCACCAGCGACGGCGTGCAGGCCGAGGTGGCCCGCGCGAAGGGGCTGAACGTGGAGTACATCGCGCCCGAGACCCGCGACGTCGAGCGCCTCTCCATCGAGGACTACTTCGACGAGCAAACGATGAGCGTCCACCTCCGGACCGGCGTTCGACCCATGGCGAAGCGGGGCGACGTCGGCGAGATGGAGTACCAGCCCATCGGCGACGCGGAACTCGACGAGGACGACCTCAAGGAGTACGCCAACGAGATAATCCAGAGCGCCAAGCAGAGCAACGAGGGGTTCATCGAGTTGGACGACCCCGGGATGACCATCGTCCAGTTCCGCAACTACCGCATCGCCATCGCGGAACCGCCCTTTTCCGACGGCTGGGAGATCACCGCGGTCCGGCCCATCGTCAAGACCGACCTCGACGACTACGAGCACGCCGACGAACTCAAGGACCGACTGCTCGAACAGCAGCGGGGCGTCCTCATCTCCGGGTCGCCCGGCGCGGGGAAGTCCACGTTCGCGCAGGCGGTCGGCGAGTTCCTCTCGGACCACGACTTCGTGGTCAAGACGATGGAGAAACCGCGCGACCTACAGGTCGGTCCGGACATCACCCAGTACACCGAACTGGGCGGCGAGATGGCCAAGACCGCCGACTCCCTGCTGATGGTCCGGCCGGACTACACCATCTACGACGAGGTCCGGAAGACCGACGACTTCGAGGTGTTCGCCGACATGCGCCTCGCGGGCGTCGGGATGATCGGCGTGGTCCACGCGACGCGGGCCATCGACGCGCTCCAGCGCCTCGTCGGCCGGGTCGAACTCGGCATGATTCCCCAGATCGTGGACACCGTGGTGTACATCGAGGCCGGGGAAGTAACGAAGGTGTACGACGTGTCCACGCAGGTCAAGGTGCCCGAGGGCCTCATGGAGGAGGACCTCGCCCGGCCGGTCATCACCATCCAGGACTTCGAGACCGGTCGCCCCGAGTACGAAATCTACACCTTCAACCGGCAGGTGGTCACGGTCCCTTTGGACGAGGGTGAACGCGAGGAGAGCGGCGTCTCCAAACTCGCCAGACAGGAGATCGAACGCGAGATCCAGTCGGTCGCCCGCGGTCCGGTGGACGTGGACGTGCAGGGCCAGAACCGCGCCACCGTCTACGTCAGCGACGACGACATCTCCTACGTCATCGGCAAGGGCGGCGGCCGCATCGACGACATCGAGAACCGCCTCGGCATCGACATCGACGTGCGGACCCTCGACGAGAAGCCCCAGTCGGCCTCGGGCGCGGGGCCGGGCGGCGCGGGCAGTGGGGGCGCGGGTGGCTCGCAAGGCGAGGTCGTGACGCCGGACATCACCTCACGGCACATCGTCGTCCCGACCGACGGCCACGCCGGCGAGACGGTCGAGGTGCAGGCCGACGGCGAGTACCTCTTCACCGCGACGGTGGGCCGCGGCGGTGACATCCAGGTCTCCCGCGGCAGTGCGATTGCAGAGGAACTTGAGCGAGCAATCGATAGGGAGCGAGCGATTACGGTGGTTCGGGCTTAGAGTCGATTGCGGACTCGCTCGACGTATCTATTACCGTTCCAACTACGAACCTCCCCGATTTCGTCCAGTAGCAGTTCTACTTCGGTCGTCGACAAGAAATCGTTCGTTTCGAGGACGCGCAGGAACGTAGGCGTCGTAGCGAGTTTTACGTCATCAAGAGACGCGTGGATGAGACCGATTTTGTTAAATTCATCACAGAGTAACATCGAAGCATTTCTGTTATTCGCTAATATGACTGCACCGTTTTCACCATCGTCTAAGGGGAAGTCAGCGTCTATAGAGACGCTTTCAGCGATCATTTCGTCACTCTGGTGAAGGGCGCTTTGTGCTCTCTCTGCCTGCTCGTCGTCGTATGCGGCCACATCTTCGAGTTCCGAAACGACAACTTCGGGAACGACGACTTCGTATTCGGCGACGAGGATATCGAGAAGCGGTAGTTCATCTGCACACCCGAGGCTAACTAACGCGGAGGTATCAGCGACGACTGCCATTTAAATCTCAGACAGTTCCTCCACGAGGTCTTCGTCTAATTGTTGTTTCAGCACCCGGAAGTTGGACGCTTCCTCCTTACCGACGAGAGATTTTAACTGTTCGAAGGTAATTTCGTCGTCGTAGTACGCACCTGCGATTTCTTGTTTAATGTCGTCGTTGTGGGCCGCATCCCTGAGATACTCGCGGAGTGCGTCGATGAGGATGTCTGTCCGGTCCGACCCGAACACGTCTGCCAGAGAATCTGCACGCTCGATCAACCGCGACGGGGCGCGAAACTGGACTCGTTTCTTGTCGGCACTCATGTGTGTACGTTGTGAGCCTATGCCTATAATGCTTGAGGTCGTATGCTGTATCCGTGTTGCCTCTGAACATTCCTACTGTACAGCAACGTTAGACCAATGCATAGAATACTAAAGAAAACAAAATTAGTTCTGGACTGAATGTTTACCCGCCTTCTTTCAGTACCCGAACCGACTCTGCAACTCCTCGCGCTGGCTCCACGCCCACCAGCTGGCCCCGACCGACAGGCCGGCGACCAGCACGGTGAGATGGAGCGACTGGAGCACCGACCCGGCCGCGTCCCCGGCGTTGATGACCAGCACGTCCAGCGGCGAGTGTTCGTCGGCCCCACTGTACACCAGCCACGTGAACCCGAGGTTGAAGATGGCCGACCCGACCGCCGAGTAGAGGACGAACTTCCGGAGGTCCATCTCGGCCATCCCGGCGGGGATGGAGATGACTGCCCGCATCACGGGGAGCATCCGGCCCCAGAAGACGCTGTTCTCGCCCCACCTGCGGAACCAGCGCTGGCCGCGCTCGATGTCCTTCTCCTCGACGTGAATCACGTGGCCGAACCGTTCGAGCGCCTTCTCGCCGTACACGCCGAAGACGTAGTACGCGAGGAGTGCGCCGAGGGTCGCCCCGAGGGTGGTGACGAAGAGGAAGAACGCGAACGAGGCGGGGTCGGTGACGAGGTGCGCGGCGGCGAACGGGATGACGATCTCGCTCGGCGCGAAGTGGAGGATGAACGCGGTTTCGAGGACCATGTACGCGAAGATGGCGAAGTAGCCGTACTCCGCGACGAACCACAGGACGGTGTCCACGAGGGCTCGGGGGCCGTTGTTAATTTTCTGGTCGATTCGACTATCGGATAACCGAACCCTCTTCTCGCTCGGTAGGTCTCTCACTCGTTCGAGGCCCGTGTCGATCAGTCGGCGCACTCCTGTGCGTCGGCACAGTCCGCGTCCGGGGCGGCCTCGGCGGCGGCGTTTATCTCGTAGAGGTTCTGGCGCGCGTCGGCGAAGTAGACGTTCTCCTCCACCACGCCGAGTTCCTCCAGCCGTTCGAGAGCGTACCGCACCGTTCGGGCCGACAGCATCGACTCCTCGACGATCTGCTTCTGGGTGAGCGAGCCCTTGTATTCGAGTACTTTGAAGACCAATTTCGCGCTCGGCGGAAGGTCGTCGATGTCCTCGATCTCGGACTGAGTTACCATCGTTACGAATCGAAACATCCACCGCCTTAAAGGTATTGAGAACGTCTGGCACTGTGAGTCTCACGGCGTCGGCCCTCGTTCCCGCTGTCTCCGTCGCTCTCCACCGTCAGTCGGTTCGCACGGGGTGGGCCGTTCGCTCGTAACAAAAAGGCCTTCAACTCGGGTCCCTGAACGTCACGTATGGCAACCGAACAGGTATCCGAGCGTTCGTTCTTCCACCTTCGGCGCTCCCACAACCGAGCCCAACGTCCTTGCGCCGACCATGTGCTCCTACCGGTGGCTGCCGGCCTCAGACGAGCAGTTCAACGACGACGAAGAGGACGACCACGCCCAGGACGTCACAGACGTTCGTCACCGCGGGGATGACGACGTCGTCGGGGTCGAGTTCGTACCGGTAGGCGGCGTAGGTGGCGACGGCCGTGACGACCACGGCCAGCACCGAGAGCACGAGGCCGCTGGTCACCGCGACTGTCACCACGCGGGCCGGG
>PXSM01000073.1:0-5688 GCA_003023465.1 Halobacteriales archaeon SW_6_65_15
GACCGAGTGGGGCTTTCTAACAGTCAAACACTACAACCGCTACAGCAACAACAGCAAGTATCGTTGAGCCGATGAGTACTGCATCCGCAACAGCAACCGCGACCGAGCAGAGCCTTTCTACACCACTTCCTAGTCGCCGAGAACGCCTACGGAACTTCTATCGGCGTGAACCCGCTACCTTTTTGTCCTCCGGGTGAGCGACGACGGAAAACGAATGGTCGTCGAGCAACTCGACGCGCCCGACCCGGAAGAAGTCATCGAGGCCGCGAAGGCCGCGTTCCGGGACGGCGCGATGCTGACGGTGCAGGCGCGCTGCGAGGGGGAGTACGAGGGACGGACGAGCGGCTATCTCGGGCCGGGCGACAGGATACTCGTGGCCAAGCCCGACGGGACCTTTCTGGTCCACCAGCCGACCGGCCACAAGCCGGTGAACTGGATGCCCGGCGGCGGCACCGTCTCACCCCGGCTCAGCGAGGGCGGCGCGGCGCGTGGCGCCGCGGAAGAATCGAGCGGTGACGAACCGCGAGTAGCGGTCCTGCTCGCCCGGCGGACGAATCCGAGCGAGCGCGTCGAGGCCCGCATCCTCGACGCCCACGGCCTCACGCGGTTCGACGCCTCCGACGGCGCGAGCTACGAGGAGTCCGGCACCGAGGCCGAGATGCACGAGTACATCGAGCAGAACCCCGCCGTGCTGGAGGAGGGCCTCCGCATCGTGGAACACGAGCGCGAGACCAAGTACGGCTTCATCGACTTCTTCGCGCGCGACGCCGACGGGGTGCCCGTGGTCGTGGAGGTCAAGCGCATCCAGGCGACCCTGAACCACTTCGACCAACTCCAGCGGTACGTCTCCCTGTACGAAGAGAGCGAGGCTTCGCCTCGTGGAGGCGGTGTAACGGCCGGAAACGAGGAGGTCCGCGGACTCCTCGTCGCGCCCTCCGCCTCCGAGCGCGTCCGGCGGGCGCTCCGCGACAACGACCTCGAATTCGTGGAGCTGGGCGAGTTCGGGACCGATGCCAAGGGTGCGACCGAGGCGAAGCTGACCGACTTCTGAGGGTCGCTAGTTCGGAGGCGGACTCGCTATTCGAGTTTTCTCGCACCGCTGAAGTGTATATGTGGTGTCCTAAGAAATGTATATATTTTCATGGCAGGTTTATAGTGGGTGGAAAGACATACAGAGGTACGTTCTACCGACCGGCTACTTTCCGACGTGTCGGACGTTCGTTAATCTGAACCTTCGCGCCCGACTCCCTCGGCGGGGAACCTTCGCCGTTCGGACACACCACTCTTGTTGGTCGAGAGCGTATTCCCCGACCGGAATGGGGGCGTGGAGCATCAACGACGTGGCGGAGAGGTGGCGCGCATGAGGACCGAGTGGCTCCGTGACTACGATTCGCTACTGCCGTGGCTGACTCGCCGCCAGCGCCTCGTCGTGCTGTACGCCGTTGCCGTCAGTGCGCTCATTCTGGTGTACAGCGTCCTCTATAACTACGGGATGCGGACGTTCGAGGGTGACAACCACTCGCTGTTCCGGTCGTTCCAGACCGTCGTGGAGACGATGACCACCACGGGGTACGGCGCGGACTCGCCCTGGGAGTCGCCTATCATGAACTTCTATATGGTCTTCATGCAGTTGTCGGGCATCCTGATCGGACTGGCCACGCTGCGTGTACTCATCATCCCGCTGTTCGAGCGCGCGCCGCTGGACCTCAGCGACCGACTGACCGCGAAGGACGACCACGTCGTCATCGCGGAGTACCGCAGGGACACCGGCGTCCTGCTCGACGAACTGGAGCGGCTGAGCATCGATTACGTGCTGATCGAGTCCGACGCGGACGAAGCCAAGCGGCTCTCGGACGACGGCTATCAAGTGATTCACGGCGACCCCGAGCGCGGCGACGAACTCGACCGCGCGATGATCGACGACGCCAGCATGCTCGTTACCGACGCGGGCGACGACAACGCGAGCGTGGCTCTGACCGCGCGGCGGCAAAACCCCGATCTCGAGATCGTCGCACTCACGGACGAACCGGACCAGGAGCCTGCGCTTCGGGAGGTCGGGGTCGACAGGGTCCTCTCCCCACACGCGCTCATCGGGCGGCGGCTGGGCCAGAAGGCCAACGCGTGGGTGGATACACCACACCCCGACGACGCCGCCGTGGGCGACATCCGGCTCCGAGAGATGCTGGTGCGGCGCAACAGTCCGATGGCTGGCGTCCGCCTCGGGGATACCGCCGTCGCCGACCATCCGGAGCTGATGCTAGTCGCGGCGTGGCTCGACGGCGAGTTGCGACTCCCACCCGACCCCGCGGAGTACGTCACGCCGAACTCGGTCCTGCTCGTTGCCGGGCCCCGCGAGGCCATCGACGACGTGCAAGCGCAGGCCGCCGGCGTCCGGCCGCCCCGCCGCCACTCCAACGTCGTCGTCGCCGGAATGGGTGCGGGCGGACATGCGGCCCTCGACGCGCTGTCCGAGGAGGTTACCGCGACGACCATCGACGTCGAGGACCGGGCGAACGTTGACGTGGTCGGCGACGTCAAGGAGGCCGAGACGTTCGAGTCGGCGGACCTCGAAGAGGCCAGCGGCCTCATCGTCACCGTAGACGACGATTCGAGTTCGCTCCTCGCGGTCGCGGTCGCCCGAACGCTCACCGACGACATCGACATCCTCGCGCGGGTCAACGACACCGAAAAGACCCCGAGCGCGTTCGACGCCGGGGGAGACTACGTGCTCTCCGTCCAGCGGGTCAGTGCCCGCCTGCTGGCCCGCGAGATTCGCGACGAGGACGTGCTCACACCCGTCAACCAGCTTCGACTCGTTCGGGTCCCGGCGTCGGAGTTCGCGGGGCGGAGCCTTGGCGACGTGCGGAATCGGGGGGAAACGGGCTACGCCTTCGTCGGCGTCCAGCGGCTCGACGAGGTATTGACCGCCGACGACACCCGAATCGAGGAGAGCGACAGGCTGGTCGTGGCCGGGACGGACGAGACCGTCCGGGAGTTCGAGCGCGAACTGGCGTGACGAAGTCCTCGGGTACGCCGCCGACGGAGGCGACGGTCGGCTCGCACCAACGCCCTTTTCGCCGCGACCCGCCTATCCCCGGGCGAATGACCGCCGCCATCGAAGTCGAGAACCTCCGAAAGCGGTACGAGGACGTGCAGGCGTTAGACGGCGTGTCGCTGTCGGTTCCCGAGGGGAGCTTCTTCGGGCTCTTGGGGCCGAACGGCGCGGGCAAGACCACGTTCATCAACATCCTCGTGGGGCTGGTCCGGCGGACCGGCGGTCGGGCCGAGGTGTTCGGCCACGACGTGGAGTCCGAGTACCGGCAGGCCCGCGACGCCATCGGCCTCGCCCCGCAGGAGTTCAACGTGGACCGGTTCTTCCCCATTCGGGAGGTCCTGAAACACAAGGCCGGATATCACGGGGTTCCGGCCGGCGAAGCACGCGGGCGCGCCGACGAGGTGCTGAAGCGCGTAGGCATCTACGAGAAGCGCGACACCCGGTTCCACTGGCTGTCGGGCGGGATGAAGCGCCGGTTCATGCTCGCGCGGGCGCTCATCACCGACCCCGACCTCCTCATCTTGGACGAACCCACGGCGGGCGTGGACGTGCAGTTGCGCCACGAACTCTGGGACCTCATCACGGAACTCAACGAGTCGGGGACGACCATCCTGCTGACGACCCACTACATCGAGGAGGCCGAGCGCCTCTGCGACGAGGTGGCCATCCTCGACTCCGGGAACCTCGTGACGGTGGCGACCCCCGAGGAGCTGATGGACCGCGGACCGGACAGGATCACGGTCACCCTGCGCGACGCTCCCGCCAGCGCGCCCGACCTGCCCACGCTCGCGGCCAATCGGCGCGAGGGCCGGGTCGAGTCGGTCGAGATGGACGGCGACCAACTGGTCGTCACCGCCACCAAGGGCGGACTGGTCGCGCCCGACCTCGTGCGGGCGCTCGACCGCGCGGGCCACGAGATCGTGGACTTCGACATCTCCCGGACCTCGCTCGAAGAGGTGTTCGTCGAGATGACCCGCGAAGGCGGGAGCGACCAGCAAACAGAGCCGGTCGCCGCGGCGGACGGTGGGGTTGGCAGGACGAACAGAGGTGATTCGGAGTGAGCGCGGCGTCCGGACTCACCGGCTTCAAGACCCTCGTCCGCCGGGAGATTCTCCGCTTCCTCCGCCGCCCCCGGAACACCTTCGTGCCGCCGTTCGTCACCAACGTGCTGTACTTCTCGGTGTTCGGGGTCATCCTCGGCGATAGGGTCGGCGGCATCGAGATTGCGGGCGACGCCGTCCCCTACATCCTGTTCATCCTGCCCGGCCTCGTGGTCCTCGGGGCCATCTCGAACGCCTTCGAGAACGCCTCGTTCTCCATTTTCCACGGACGCTGGAACGACTACATCGAGGAGCCCCTGACCTCGCCGATGTCCTACTCGCGGATGGTCGTCGCCTACATCGCCGCGGGCGCGACCCGGGGTCTGCTGGTCGGGACGCTCATCGCCGTCATCGGCGCGTTCTTCACCACGGTCGGGGTCGCCCACCCGATCTACCTCGTGGCGTTCGCGCTGGTCATCACGCTCCTCTTTTCGAGCTTCGGCGTCGTGGGCGGCCTCTGGGCCGACGACTGGGACAACCTGACGATGATGAACCAGTTCATCGTCCGACCCCTCGTCTTCTTCGGCGGGGTGTTCTACGCGGTCCGGGACCTCCCGTCGCCGTACTACGAACTCTCCCTGCTGAACCCGATGGTGTACATGGTCAACGGCGTCCGGTACGGCTTCCTCGGCGTCTCGGAGGTGGACCCTGCGTGGTCGCTAGCGGTCCTCTCGGCGCTGACGGCCGCCATCCTCGCCATCGACGTGGTGCTGTTCAAGCGCGGGTACGGACTGACGGAGTGACCGGTAGACGCTCGGGTGGCACACACCATTCTCGTCTATCGTTTCGGTGTACAGCAGTCTGAAGCGGGCCGAAAATATCAGAGCGCAGTCGTGATGCGGTTCGAGGCGGGTCCAGAAACTGATCTCGACTCGGCTGTAGCAATCGCGGGCCAGCACGCGCCCTTAGCTATCCGTCTCCTCCAACTTGAGTAGCTGAAGCGCCTGACGGATGTGAAAGTTCTTCTTGGCGCGGTCGCCCACTTCCAGTGCGTTCTCGAGGTTCTGAATAGCCCCCTGACGATTTTCAGAACCGTGGGTGTCCGAGTCCATCGGATTCCCCTATGAGCTGAAGCGGCATAAGTGTTGCAACGGTCCGGAACGATTGAAACAGTCCGGGTGTTTATATACTGCGGCACGCTTTTCGACCGAACCTCCTCGAAATCACAGCGTTCACACGGTCAACGATGTCAAGTGCGGACGCAGTTCCAGCATCTGAGTTAGTCGGCGCTGATTCTTTCGACTCGGCAGTTCAGTTGTTCGTCTTCGGACCCTCGCTGAATCGCTACTCTCAGAGGGCAGGAATCACGACACGACAAGAAGTGATGGGGAAGTCGAGGCCCGCGGTCGTCTCGATTCTGCTGGCGTCGGTTGCTTCTTCGGGCTCGTTTCTTCGGAATTGCTTCTCCGAGTCAGTCGTCGTTCGGGCGGTAGCTAGCCGGATCGCCTGCTCTCGTTCTCACTCCACCGTGAATTCTCGCTCCTCGCCTTCGGCGTACATGTTCTTCAACTCGCCGCCCTCGCCGCGGACCTC
>PXSM01000073.1:5872-10467 GCA_003023465.1 Halobacteriales archaeon SW_6_65_15
CGCCGTCACCTCCCGAATCTCGCTGACGCGGCGGGACTCACCCACGTAGTCCGCGAGTTCGGCCACCGTCCGGTACTGGTAGGTCGCCCCCGCGTCGAGGCCGGTCTCGGTCGCTTCGAGGTAGACGCCCTCCGAGAGCGGGCCGGAGTTCTCGGCGAGCTTCCGCCACGACTCCTCGTCCTGTCGCTCTCGCTTCGGTCGGTAGAACAGCGCCACTCGAACCTCGTGGCTGGTGTCGTAGCTCGACCGGACCGACCCGCGGAAGGTGACCGCTGTGTCGGCCACCTCGGCCGGTCGGGCCTCGACGCGACCCAGTTGCCAATGCTGTTCGGCGTTGGGGTCGGTGTCCTCCTCGGGTTTTGCGCTCTCAGACTGTCGCTCTTCGCGCTCTCGCCCCGGGGACTGTCGCGCGGTAGCTGTGACGGCCATGCCAGTCGTGCCAGCAACTGCGTATCCGAGCAGTTCGCGTCTACTCACTCGCATCACTCCGCCGCATTCACCCGACCGTCATGAACCCGGACCACCGTTCCGGCCGTAATGGGCCGTTTTTGGTTTCACGCAACGGTGTAATGGCGGATTGTTCGGGTGATTTCACGGTTGTGTCTCTGATTCGGTTTCGACGGTGCCGTGCTCGGGAACGTTCAGGAAGCCCCTGTTCGGTCGCTACCAGTCACCTCTGGAATTGTCGGAGGAATTGTGAAGGACGTTTCAAAAGCCCCGCCCGGTCGCCGTCGCTGAGCAACATATCGGCTCCTCTCTGCACCGGAAGAGCACGCTCTTCCGAGCCTTCGGTCGCTTCGCTCCCGAAGACACCGCCCGTTGCAAACAGGGGTTGCTCAGACGACTGAAGTGGGCGCGCCCGGGCGGCCCCTTTCAGTCCACCCAGACGGTTCCGGTCGCGAGAGCCACACCCTCCCCAGCCGATTGCGCGTCTCAGTCGTCACTTCGTTCCTCCTTGCGATGCTCATCCCTCGCGCGCTTTGGGCGCGCCACGGAGGACGCGCCAGCGCACGCCGAAGCGGTTGTTGGACATATTTAGGAACTTTTAGAAAATGAGCATACATCTCTAAACCGTGTTCGGTCACTTCTCGTCCAAAAACCTCGCCCGCCCTGTCAGTCCACCTTCCGGAGCCGCCAGCGGTCCACGTAGAGGTCCGTCCCGTCCTCGCGCACGTCGAACTCCGCGGTCTGGCGCTCGCCGCTGGAGGAGAGCTGGTAGAACTCCGGCTCTTCGAGCGAGTCGTCCGCGGGGATCAGGGGCGACGGCTCCTCGCCGAAGGGGTCGGTGAACTCCAACTGGAGCGTCCCGCCCGTTTCCGACACCTCGGCCGTCCGGATGCCGCGGTAGGTCTCGTAGGTGCCGGTGAGGTCGCCGATGCGCTCCTGCCGGGCGAAGGCGGGCGCGTCCTCCGGCTCGCCGCCGAGGAGAGTCGCGAACACCCCGAGGGCGACCGACTTCGGGCCGGGGTCGGCCGCGCCGTTGCAGAGGACCGCCACGCTCCACTCGTCGTCGGGCGTGAACCCGGCGTGCTCGGCGTGCATCTGCTCGAAGGCGTCGGGACCGACGAGTCGCGCGCCGTCGAGTTCGCCGCCGTTTCGCTGGCAGGCGAGGTACCGGACGAGTTCCCGGACGGAGCTCTTCAGCCCGCCGGGGGCCTTGCTCAACTCGCGGACGGGCAACTCGGTGGGTTCGGGCGCAGTGGCGTCGCTGGTGCTTTCGCTTCCCGTCTCCTCGCCTTCGCCGCCCATCCAGTAGGGGGTCGCCGAGTCGTCGTCGGCCGCGTACGCCTCGCCGTCGAAGGTCGAGCGCTCCATCCCGAGCGGGGACAGAATCTCGGACTCGACGTACGCCGCGAACGAACGGCCCGTAATCTCCTCGATGGCCTCGCCGAGGAGGGTGTAGCCCGTGTTGCAGTACATGAATCGCTCACCGGGGTCGGCCGCGACCTCGTCGAGGCCGCCTTCGACGTGGGCGTGGAAGTCCTCGCGACTGCCGAGGGGCACCCCCAGTTCGGCGACCCCGGCCTGTCGCGCGATGAGGGCCTCGCTGACCCCGAGCGACGGCAGGCCCGACGAGTGGGTCAGCAGGTGGTGGAGCTCGATCTCCTCCGGCAGGTCGATTTCGAGGTAGTCGGTCGCGGGGGCGTTCACGTCGAGTTCGCCCGCCTCCTGCAACTGCATCACCGCGAGTCCGGCGAACGACTTGGTGACCGAGCCGATGCCGTAGAGGGTGTCGGCGGTCGCGGGACGGTTCTCGGCGAGGTCGCGCGAGCCGAACCCGTCGGCGTACACTACCTCGTCGTCGCGAGCGACGGCGAGGCTCGCACCGGGGAGCTTCTCGTCGGCCAGCCAGTCGCGGACGAAGCGCTCGATCCGGCGTTCGGTGTCCCGCGGCAGGTCGGCGTCGGCCATCTCAGGCTCCCTCCGTCATCGCGGGTCCTCCTCGTAGGGCCAGCGCCCGCCGCGCTTCAACTCCTCGACGTACCCCTCGTCGATGCTGTCCCGAATCTCCTCGCGGGACTTGTGGGCGATCTCGCGTTCGTCGGCGGCGAGTTCGGCGACGCACTCGGCCACGGTGGCCGCCACCGCCCGGAGGTCGCGCGGGTCGAGCTTGTCGAGGGTGTCGGCGTGGGTGTGGCCCCAGCCGCGGCCCGAACTCTCCGATTCGGTGTGGGTCATCACTGCGGGGACGCCCTCCTGGACGAACGCCCACTGGTCGCCGTGCGGGCTGATGGTGTCGTGGCGCGAGAGTGGGGCGTCCAACTCGTCGGTCACGTCCTCGAACACCGCCGCGAGGTCGTCGAACTCGTTCGCACCGAGGCCGAGGTTCCGGGAGTTGCCCGCGCCGTCGAGGTTCACGACCGCCTTCACCGCGTCGAGGTCGTGGGTCTCGGCCCAGTGGTACGCGCCCCAGAGGCCGATCTCCTCGGAGCCGAACGTCACCAGCCGGACCCGCGTATCGAGGTCGTCCTCGACCTGCGCGAGCAAGCGACCGATCTCGGCCACGAGCGCCGACCCCGCGCCGTTGTCGTTGGCACCCTCGGCGATGTCGTGGGCGTCCACGTGGGCGGTGACGAGTACTTCTCGTCCGTCGTCGCCTCCTTCACTCCCGTCCGGCCCCACCACGCCCTCGACGTTCCGGGAGGTGGTCGGTTCGTTGCGACACTCGACGGAGAGGGTCGCGCGGGCCTCGTCGTCCGCGCAGTAGCGCGCCAGCCGGGACCCGACCTCCGCCGACACACCGACTGCCGGAATCGGGCCGGGCCGGTTGTGGTACCCGACCTCGCCGGTCGGCGGCAAGCACCCCTCGACGTGGTTGCGGAACACGAACCCGTCGGCTCCGGCTTCGGCGGCCGCGACGTACTTCTCCATTCGGTGGATCCACCGGTCGCTGTCGTCGGGCGTCTGGCTCGACGCCATCGCGATCTTCCCGTCCACGTCGGCTTCCTCGAACTCCTCGGGCGTGCCGTAGCCCACGTCCACGATCTCGCCCTCGGCCTCTCCGGCGGGCGTGCCGGGATCTCGAACTCGTCTCTCTCGACCTCGCGCAGGCCAGCGTCCTCGAAGGCGTCCGCGATGACGCGCGCGCCCTCGGCTTCGCCTTCCTGTCCGGCCATCCGGTTGCCGACTTCGACCAGCTCTTCGAGCGTCTCCCACGCAAAGCTGCTCGTGTAGGCGTCGCCGACGACTTCGTCGGGCAGTCGTGTCATGGGCTAGAGTGGGGCTGTGAACGCCCAAGAAGGTGTGGGTGCCGGAAATGGCGGCATTCGGCGACCCAATGTCGACCCGACCAGTCCATCAGTGTCGCGCCGGAGCGACAGACCACGGCAAAAGCTCGGACGACCAAACCACCGGAGAACACCCGGTGACGCTATCCACGAGAGTACAGCCCGTGACGCAATCCACCAGTCTGGGTGGACTGAAAGGGGCCGCCCGGTCGCGGGCCACCGGCCCGTGGTCGGCTCAGCGACCCCTATCGGCGCGGGCTGTGTCTGCGTGAGCGAAGCGAGCGCAGTCCTGGAAAATCTCCGATTTTCCGGATGTGGCGAATCTGCGATTCGCAACAGCTCGGAAGTCGCAGCCCGCGCAACGTAGTGAGCAGGCCCGTCTTCCGGCGCGGAGAGCGCTGATATGTCGCTGAGTCGCCGAAAATCGGAGATTTTCAGGATGACGAGCGCGTCGCGCTCGAACCACGACCGCGACCGGGCGGGGGCTTTCTAACCCGTCTTCGTTATAATTGGTCTGGCTCTTTCCTACGATCTCTCGACCAACAACGACGGATACACTTGAACCGATGGACTGCACAGCAACCGCAACCAAGCGGGGCTTTTTACAACTATTCTCCTATTTTTTAAGTATATAATAGCATGTTTAAGACAAGAATATATTTGGAAGAGATTTCTAAACCCATCTCACTTTCGGCGCCCACGACCTCCGCCTACTCCCCGGTCGCTAGCGAGCCGAGCGCGCTGGAGACCTGTTGGACCATCATCTGCGGAACGTCTGCACCGTGGCGCTCGGCGACCCATTCAGGGTCGTTGTAGGTGACGTTGACCGTCCCGTCTTCGGTTTCCCAGACCAGCATCTTCTGCGGG
>PXSM01000074.1 GCA_003023465.1 Halobacteriales archaeon SW_6_65_15
TGGGGCGTGGCGAACGTCTTGTGGACGTTGTAGTGCATGATGTCGAAGCCCATGTCGCCCGGTCGGGCCTGTCCGAGCAGGGCGTTGAGATTCGCACCGTCGTAGTAGAGCAGGCCCCCCGCGTCGTGGATGATCTCGGCGATCTCCTCGATGTCGCGCTCGAACAGTCCCAGCGTGTTGGGGTTGGTGAGCATGAACAGCGCGGTGCGCTCGCTCGCCGCGGCTTCGAGGGCTTCGAGGTCCACGCGGCCGTCCTCGCCCGAGGGGAGTTCCACGACCTCGTAGCCCGCGAGGGCCGCGCTGGCGAAGTTGGTGCCGTGGGCGCTGTCGGGGACGATGATCTCGTCGCGCTGGTCGCCCTCGCCGCGCTGCTCGTGGAACGCCTTGGCGACGAGGATGCCCGTGAACTCGCCCGCTGCGCCTGCGGGCGGCTGGAGGCTCACGGCGTCCATCCCGCCGATCCGGGCGAGGTAGTCCTGGAGGCCGTGCATGAGCGCGAGGGTCCCCTGGACGGTTCGGTCCGAGCGGTGGGGGTGGACAGCCGCACTCGGTAGCGCGGCCACGTCTTCGGTGAACTTGGGGTTGTACTTCATCGTACAGCTCCCGAGGGGGTACGGCCCGCTGTCGATGCCGTAGTTCATCTGGGAGAGCCGGGTGTAGTGGCGCGCGAGTTCCGGCTCCTCCAGTGCGGGGAGTTCGAGGCTGTCTCGCGTGAGGTCGTCGGGCAGGGGCGACTCCACCTCGACCTCCTCGCTGTTCTTCTCCGAGAGGAGGGGTTCGTACTGGTCGTCGGTCGAGTTTCTCCCTCCTTCCGCGCCGTCGCCGTTCTCGTCGGTTGCGTCACCCGCCGCGTCGTGGGTCCACCGGGCCTGATCGTAGCGCATCTACAGCACCTCCTCGAAGGCCGCGACGAGTTCGTCAGCGGCGCGTTCGTTGGCGTCCGTGATGCAGACCTGTACCTCGTAGTCGCCTACGGCGTGGACCGCGAATCCCTCGGCTTCGAGGTCCGAGGCGATGGCGCGGGCGGGCTGGTCGGTCCGGGCCACGAACTCCCGGACGTGATGCCGGTCATGGACCGGAGCCTTGATGCCCGTCAGGCCGTCGAGTCGTGCGGCGAGGTCGTCCGCGAGACGCACGCAGTCGTTGGCGAGAGTGACGAGACCGTCCGGTCCGAGATAGGCCGCGTGGATGGCGGTCCGGAGCGCGAGCCACGCCTGATTCGTGCAGATGTTGCTCGTCGCGCGCTCCCGGCGGATGTGCTGCTCGCGCGTCTGGAGCGTCAGGGTGTAGGTCCGCCTGTCGGCGTCGTCTTCGCTCGCCCCCACTAGACGGCCCGGCACCTGTCGCACGAAGTCCTCGCGCGTGGCGAATAGGCCGAGTCCCATCCCGAACGCCGAGGGGATGCCGAGGGTCGCGGCGTCGCCGACCACCACGTCCGCGCCGACCGATTCGGGTTCCTGCAGGATGGAAAGGGCGACCGGGTCGGAGCCGAGGCAGAACAGCGCGCCGTGGTCTGCGGCGAGATCACCGACGGCGTCCAGGTTCTCCTCGACGGTCCCGCGGGTCGTCGGGTTCTCGGCGTACACCATCACGGCGTCGTCGTCGATGGTCTCGGCGAGGCCGTCGGTATCAATGTTGCCGTCGTCGGTGCCGTAGGTCTCGACCGACAGGTCCGCGCCGTCGATGTAGTTCTCCAGCACGTCCCGACGCTCGTCGAGGAGGTAGGCGGGCACCAGCACCCGGTCGCCGTCGGTCTGCCGGACGCGCGCCGCGAGCAGGGCCGCCTCCGCGAGCGCGGTCGCGTGGTCGTACATCGAGGCGTTGACGATGCCGAGGCCGGTCAGCTCCACGAGCATCGACTGGTACTCGAACAGGGCCTGCAGGAACCCCTGCGTGACCTCGGGCTGGTACTGGGTGTAGGAGGTCAGAAACTCCGACCGGAGCGAGAGGTGGTCCACCAACGAGGGCACGTAGTGGTCGTAGTGACCCCGGCCGAGGAACTCCGTCAGGTCGTCGTTGCGCGAGAGCAGGCCCCGGACGTGGCGCTGGGCTTCCTGCTCGCTTCTGGCCTCGATGCCGAACTCCCCGTCGAACGCGACCGATTCCGGGATGTCGAACAGCTCCGTCGGGTCGTCCGCGCCGACGGCCGACAACATCGCCTCTGTCTCGGCGGCAGTGTGGGGCGCGTACGGGCTTCCGCGTCCCCCTGACTCGTTTCGTCCGCTCATGTACGCGGGGCTAAGGAGCGTATCGTTTTAAGAGGGTGGTATTCGGTTTCGTTTTCCGCTAAGCTCGATTCGAGACGAGTCACCTTCGAATGCGTTCGTCAGCAGGGGAGATGGAGCCAAGAAGTCTTCAAAAGCACCCGCCCGGTCGCTAGCAAACGGGGTTGCCGAGAAAACGAGAGCGACAGAGACAGAGATGGGCTTCTGCTGTTAGTGCGTCCCACCGAGCATCGCGCTGACCGACCCGTCCTCCCTCCTGGTAGAATGAAAGGGCGAGCGCGTCTCGGGGACGGCGGACGATCAAGCACCGCAGGCAGGGCGCGGAGGCCCCTGCCGAGGCGCGCAGCGAGGTTCTCGTGAGCGAAGCGAACGAGAACCAGCGAGACGACCAAAGGGAGTCTCGCCAGTCCCCCGACCCGAGACGCGCGAGGGCTTTCGAGGACGTTGCAGTCCGTGCTGTCGTAGTCGCGTCTAGAAAGTCCAGAATTCGAGAAAGCCAGCCGAGATTTCGTAGAAGTTACTCGATCTGTTCGCTGTACTCGTCGGCGCTCAGTAGCTCGTCGCGCCCGCCGTCGCCGTCGAGTTCGACCTCCAGCATCCAGCCGTCGCCGAAGGGGTCGTCGTTGACGAGTTCGGGCTGGTCTTCGAGGGCGTCGTTGACCGCCGTGACCGTCCCGGAGACGGGCGAGTAGAGGTCCGATACCGCCTTGATGGACTCGACCACGCCGAACTCCTCGCCCTGTTCGACGGCGTCGCCCTCGCCGGGCAACTCGACGAACACCACGTCGCCGAGTTCGTCCTGCGCGAAGTCGGTGATGCCGACCCGAACGTTGTCGCCGTCGGCGTCTGCCCACTCGTGCGATTCGAGATATTTCCGGTCGTCGGGAACTTGGAAGCTCATCGGTCGTCACTCAGGAATCGAACGTTCGCTATCTTTGCCTTTTTGGACTGGCCGCGGACCACGACGCGGACCTTGGTGCCCGCCTCGGCGTACTCGGTGGGCACGTAGCCGAGCGCGATGGGTTCGTCGAGGGTGGGGCTCATCGTCCCGCTGGTCACCTCGCCGATGGTCTCGCCGTCGGGGTCGGTCACCTCGTAGCCGTGCCGGGGGACGCCCCGGTCCACGAGCTTGATGCCGACGAACTCCTCGTCGGGGCCCTCCTCGCTGACCTGCTCCAGCGCGTCCCGACCCACGAACTCGGTGTCGAGCTTGACGGTCCAGCCGACGCCCGCCTCGTAGGGGTTGCGGGGGTTCTCGTCGGGGTCGAAGTCCTGTCCGGAGAGGAGGAAGCCGTGCTCCATCCGGAGGGTGTCGCGCGCGCCGAGGCCGCAGGGCTGGCAGTCGAACAGGTTCCAGACGGTCTCGGCGTACTCGGCGGGCGGGATGATCTCGAAGCCGTCCTCGCCGGTGTAGCCCGTCCGGGCGGTCCAGCACTCCTCGCCCGCGAACGCCACGAACTTGCCCTCGAACTTCGAGAGGTCGGTCACCTGCTCGTCGGCGGCCTCCGCGACGAGATCCGGCGCGTCCGGTCCCTGCACCGCGAACATGGCGAAGTTCTCGGTGACGTTCTTCACCTCGGCGTCGAGGTCCCACTCGTCGCGGTAGCCGGTCCAGCGGTCGTACGCCTCCTCGTCGTGGCCCGCGTTGGGGACGAAGAGGAACTCCGCGTTCACGTGTTCGGAGAGCCGGTAGACCACCGTGTCGTCGATGATGGTCCCGTCCTCGTCGGTGATCATCGAGTAGTGGGAGTCGCCCGGCCCGAGGTTCGTCACGTCGTTGGTGGTGAGCCGTTGCATCAGTTCTTCGGCGTCCGGCCCGGCCACCTCGATCTCGCCCATGTGGGACACGTCGAAGATGCCCGCCTCCTCGCGGACGGCGGCGTGCTCGGTCTTGATCGAGTCGAACTCGACGGGCATGTCCCATCCGCCGAACTCGGTGAACGTCGCTCCCAACCCGGCGTGTACGTCGCGCAGTGGCGGCTTCCGAAGGCTCATACTCGAAGGCTCGGGCCCCCGGCACGTAATGGTTTGTCTTCCGGACGCCCGAGAAAAACGAGTCCGCGCGAATCCGCCGGGACGGGCCCGTCGGGGGAGAGTTCGTCAGGGCGAACCCGTCGAGACGAATCCGCCGGATATCACATCGTTACGCGGGTTCGACGACGATCTGGCCGTCGCTGGGTCACTGTCGTCGTGCCGAGTATCTTCTCGTTGTCTTCGCTCATCTACGCCGGTCTTGTGCCACGGTGTTCTTATGGACTCTTAGCTATTTCGACTATATTGACTAAATAGTTTATTAGGTAACTTTTTGACGATTACCGAGCCATTTCGATGACGATTTTCGTACAGGACCGTGCGGAGTTCGAATTCGTCGCCGTTTTCGTGCATTCGTACCGAATAGAGCTAGACCGACACCCTTATGGATTGTCAGCTATTTTGATTATTTGAACTATAATGACTACATCGGCGATGAATCAAATTCGCTCCGAACTGGACAGAACCGACGCCCGAACGGTTCTCGTCCGCGGTGCGAGCGCGCCACCCCGTCCGAGCCGGACGGTGACCGTCGCTCCCGGCGTCGCCGCGAGGGTGACGCCCGAGGGCAGGCGCGCGCCCCTGTTCGTGTCCGCCGAGGCTCCGAGCGGGCGGACCATCCGGCGGTACGACGACGGGAACGCGGAAGCGGCCGCCGACTGCGCAGTCGAACTGGCCGCCGAGCGCGACCTGCGAGCCGTGTGGCTCTGTCAACGCAAACAGATCGGCTCGTGGTGGGGCGAGGGCGTCGCCCAACAACTCGAACGTCGCCTCGTCAGTGGTGCCCGGCGGGCCGACGCGCGGCTGGTCGTCTGGTCGAAGAGAGACGGTGCGGTCGGTGACCGCTACGACGTGGTGCTCGACCCGTAGCGCGTCAACAGGTCTGCGGCCGCGACGCCCACGTCGGTGCTGTCGCAGGCCGGACACTGGACCGCGAACGAGAGGTCGCCTCCCGTCGGGAGGTCACCCGGTTCGAGGCGACTATCTCGGTCGTACCAGTCCCGGCGAGAGCCGTTCCCGCGCCGGGGGCTGGCGTCGCGACGCGAGTCGTTCCCGTGGCGCGAGCCGTCGCGGCGACGGGGAACGTCTCCGCATCGGGGCCAGCGCCCGCGAGCGGAGTCGGCCCGGTCAGCGGAGCCCCGGCTCGCGTTCCTCCGCTCGGAGGAGTCGCGGATCGCGTCTCCTCGGTCGGGCGGGCCGCAACCGTCGTGGTCGGGTCCGTCCCGCGGGACGCGTGCCTCGGGGCCGGGAACCGCGAGCGCGAATTGGACGAGCAGTACGAACGTACCGGCGTGACCGCAATTGTAGCAGTGCGTCATGGTATCGGACCGGCAGGTGCGTTCGGCGCGCCGGTCGGGGACAACTGGTGCGTTACCGTATTTGAACCTTGGCCGTGAGGTGAGGCGGTCCGGCGTGATTTCTCGAACTCATTTTACAATTTTTTAGCCGTGTTTATAATTCTATAGAATATGAATATACATGTCAAGCGCGCTCATTCACGGCTTAGAACTTGGAGCCCACGCGAAAGAAGCCAGCGGCAGGCTTCGACGACCTATCAGCGGTACTCGGTGATGGTCAGGTCGTAGCTGCCCGAGCCGCTGTAGGAGTCCACGTCGATCTGGAGCGGCGTCGACGTGTCGGGGTTGTCGATGGTGATGGACTCCTGGCTGTTCGTGCTGTACGACCCGTAGTCGTAGTTGCTCGGCGACGCGTTCGTCGTCGTGCCCTCGTTGATGTAGAGGTCGAAGTCGGCGTCCGAGGGGCCGTCGAGTTCGACGACGATCTGGGACGGACCGCTGAACTCCCAGTTCCACTCCCAGTCGTCGTAGTCCCAGTAGCCCGACAGCGAGTCGCTGACGGTCTCGGAGACGGAGTCGCCCGGGTCGCCGGGATCGCCGCCGCTGCCGGGTTCGGTGGTGACCGCGTTGTAGGCGTTGACCTGTCCGGAGCCCTGCTGGTCGCTGGACAGACCGATGTCCTTCGCGGTGGCCTTGAGGTGGCTGCGGAGCTCGTTGTTGGCGAGGTCCCACTTGGCGAGCGTCAGCCCGGCCACGCCGGACGTGACGGGGGTCGCCATCGAGGTACCCGAAAGCTTCTCGTAGGAGCCGCGGGTCTCCGTCGTGGTCGAGAGGATGTCGACGCCGGGCGCGCAGAGTTCGACCTCGCTGCCGTAGTTCGAGAAGCTGGCGATCTGCTCGTTGGAATCGACCGCGGAGATGGCCACGCACTCGCTGTAGGCGGCTGGGTAGGAGACGGAGCTGCCGTAGTCGTTACCCGCCGCGGCGATGGGGAGCGCGCCGTTGTTGCTCGCGTAGCTGACGGCGTTCTTCATCGTACTGTTGTAGCCGCCGCCACCGAGCGAGAGGTTGATGACGTCCGCGCCCTGGTCGGCGGCCCACTCGATGGCGTCCGCGATGTCGGAGGTCGAACCCGAACCGCCCTCGTCGAGTGCGCGGCCGTTGATGAGCGAGGAGTTACTCTGTCCGGCGACGCCCGTGCTGTTGTCCACGACGGCCGCGGCACAACCCGAGACGTGGGTGCCGTGGTACTCGTCGCTGGGCGCGTCCGGATACGGGTCCGAGTCGTCGTCGGCGAAGTCGTAGCCGGGGTTGGACTCGTAGTTGTCCGCGAGGTCCGGGTGGTCGTACTGGGCACCCGTGTCCACGACTGCGATGGTGACGTTGGAGTCGCCGAAGCCACTGACCTCCGACCACGCGTCGGTGGACTGGACCTGCTGGGGCGCGTACTGGTCGCTCAGTCGAGGGTCGTTGGACGACAGCGCCTCGTGGGTCTCGTTGACTTCCGCGTACTTGATGCCGTCCTTCTTGGTGACGGCGTCGATGAAGTTCTGCTGGGCCTTGTCCGCGGCCTGGCTCGGGAACTTCACCGAGACGTACCGGAGCGTCTCGTTCTTGTGGACGATCTCCGCGTTGCCGGGCACGTACTGGGCGACCTTCTGCTCGACGTCGCCCTGACCTGCCGAGACGCCGACGAGGACTTCGTCCTCCTTCGGGCCGGGTTCCCGTCGGGAGTTGCTGCTGCAACGCCACCGAGTGCGGCGGCCATACCTGCCGCACCCGTTACCTTGAGTAGAGTACGCCTGCTGAACTGTGTGTTGTCATCAGACATGCTACGTCTTACAACATACGCCCCTATTATTTAAATTCTTGTCTTAGAAGTAATAAATTATAGGTCGAGTATAATTATTTGGTTTACATCGGCTGTATTATATTGGACGAACGGAATGTTCCGAGAGTGCCGAACCGGCACCGCTAAACCTCGACGGTCGCTACGCCGGGGTATGCAACCGTTGCGCTCGCTCCTCGGCGGGGGACGAGTTCGACGTGGACCTCGACGACGTGCGGGCGGTCGCCGAGGACCTCGGCCAACTGGCCGTCGCCCGACTCTACCTCGACGAACACGCGACGCCCGGACTTATCCAGGCCGCCGAGGCCCGTGGGTTCGAGGTGACGGTGACCTCTGGCGACGTGGACGTGAAGCTCGCAGTCGATGCCACGGAGTTCGCACTCACGGAGGGACTGGACGTGCTGGCCATCGCCTCCCGGGACACCGACTTCAAGCCCGTACTGGAGAAGGCCGCCAAGAACGGCGTCCGCACCGTCGCCATCGCGCCGGGCGAACACGGCCGGTCGGACGCCCTCCGGAACGCCGCCCACGAGGCCTACGTGGTCGAGGAGTGAAATCGAGGCGGAATCGGATGGACGAACGAGTGCGGTGGTTCTTCGACTATAGCATCCACTCGGTGACTTCAGGCTACAGCACCACTCGATTCCACCATCACCTCCGGCGCGCGCTGGCGCGGCCTCGTGCCGCGCCTTCATCGTGCGAGGTCTGCACGAGCGAAGCGAGTGCAGGCTCGGCAGTCCCAGCCCGCACAGGAGCGCAGCGACGAGCAGGACCGTCTTTCGGTGGACGAGCATCGGAACGGAGTGAGACGCGCAGGAGGCTGGGGAGGTTCGAGGCCCTCGCGGTGCGGTTGCGGGGCGGTCCTCAGAGGTTTCGGGAGTAGCTAGCTTCCTCTGAACATCACCTTCTCCGTAAGTAGGGACCTCATCTTCGTCGCAAGCAGGGACGAACTCCACGAAGGCGGCAACGAAGATTATCCACCAGAAGAGCCGCCGAGCGTTTTGACCTCGACAGGGTGAGAGCCATCGGACAGCCGAAGTTCTGCACTCGCCGCGATGGCGTCCGCCACGCGCTCTCGCCAGTCCTCGACCGCCGCGACGTGGCGCTCCCGATGTGCGTCCACGGAGAACTCCTCGTCGGGGTCCTCGCGGAGCGCGTCCTCGGTGTCGTCCGGCGAGGGGTACGCCGGAATCGCGTCCTCCGCGAGGAGACGGCTCGGCGGGACGTGGACCGCCCCGGTCTCGGAATCGAGGTCGGTGTCGGACTCCTCGGGGGAACTCGACGGACCGGGGTCGTGCAGACGGGCGCGCATCCGACCCGAGAAGGGCGGCGTCACCCGCAGGACGGGACGGCGCGGACTCCGATGGCGAGCCTCGTAGGCCGTCACCACGTCCTCCGCGGTGACCACGATGGACCGAATGGCCTCCGGGTCGCTCTCCTCGGCCATGTCGAAGTCTCCGTTCCGGAGTTCCTTCAGCGTCGCGTCCGACGACAGGCAGTTTGGCGTGGACGCACCCGAGTAATGGTAGCCGAGAACGCTTAGAAAGCCCCACCCGGTCGCTACAACTCAACGATGGAGGTGACGGAGGAATCAGGGTCTAAAACGTTTCAAAAGCCCCCGCCCGGTCGCGGTCGCTCTGGCGGATATCCGCGCCTCACCGCAACGCACCGCTCCGGCGCGGATAGGGGGCGCTGAGCCGACCACGGGCCGGTGGCCCGCGACCGGGCGGCCCCTTTATCCACCCAGTAGATCGGTTCACCGGTCATCGCCGGCCGAATGTCACACCGAGCGCGGTCGGGGTGGACGACCGAGTTTTCCTCCTCACGCACACGCATGGGCGGCGCGACGGCCGCGGCGCGGCCATCGCGGGCGAGCGTGTGGTCGTCGGCCCGGCACGGAAGGAATGATGAGTTATCTCTCGCAATTGATATCCTGTTCTTAGTAATTGTAAGTATGTTTGTGTGTTCGACGACGCACCGCGAATCGCCGACGTTTTTCTGCTCGCGCGCGGAGAGACGCCCATGAGCGAGGACCTCGGCACGCCGATACTCGACAACCACCTGCACCTCGACCCCGAACACGGCCGGGGCATCGAGGCCGTGAAGGACTTCGCGAGGAGCGGCGGCACCCACCTGCTCGTGGTGAACAAGCCCTCGTGGTTGCTCGGCGTCGAACCCGAGACCGGCGAAGAGTTCCGGCCCGTCTTCGAGACCATCCTCGACGCGGTCGAGCGCGCGAACGAGGTGTTGGACGGTCGGGCGTGGCCCGTGCTGGGCGTCCACCCGGGCCTGATCTCGAAGCTGGTGGACGACCGCGGGTTCGCGCCCGAGGAGGCCTGCGACCTCATGCAGGCCGGACTCGACCTCGCGGCCGAGTACGTCGCGTCGGGCGACACCGTCGAACCGGGCGAGGCCGTCGCGCTCAAGACCGGGCGACCCCACTACGACACGACCGACGCGGTGTGGGAAGCCTCGAACGCGGTCCTCCGGCACGGACTCGAACTCGGAGCCGAGAACGACTGCGCGGTCCAACTCCACACCGAGGCCAGCGAGGACCTGACCGACATCGCCGACTGGGCGGACGAGCGGGGGCTGGACCCCCTGAAGGTCGTCAAGCACTACGCTGGCGGGAAACTCGCGGGGCCGACCCCGAGCGTGATGAGCGAGAAAGAGCGCCTCGAACTCGCGGCCGAGCGCGGCGACCCCTTCCTGATGGAGACCGACTTCGTGGACGACCCCGACCGGCCCGGTGCCGTCATGGGACCCAAGACGGTTCCGCGGCGGGTCAGGTGGATGCAAGAGGAGGGGTACGACGACGCCGTCCGAAACGCCCACGTAGAAACGCCGAAGCGGGTGTACGGGCTGGACACGGAAGAAACGCTCGACGGATAACGCGGTCAAAGGAGAAAGGCATATGAAGCGCGCAACACTCGGAAACAACATGAGCGCGCCTCCGGAGGAGTTCTACTCCGACGAACGCTGGCAGAACTGGCTCGACCGCATCCGAGAGGAAGACATCGATCCAGAGGACGAAGATTCCGCCCGCCTCCTCCTGAATCTACAGGACGACGTGGCTATCGCGGTCGCCAAGATCGTCACCGCGTACGACGACGGCGACGTGGACGACGAAGAGGCACTGGACGAACTGGCCGACATCCGCGAGGTCGTCCTCGACGAGGTGGCATTCGACAACGACGAGAAGGCGATGCTGATAGACGGCGTCCAGACGAGTCTGGTCTGCGTCTTCTACGCCGCCGAACAGTACGTCGCCGACGGCCCCGCCGACGAGGCCGCGGTCGAGGAGTACGTCGTGGAAGCGGGCAAGGCCGAGGAGGCCGAGGACCTCGACTCCGCGCTCGGGCTGGTCGCCGCCGCCGGGACGCGCATCATCGACGGCGAGGAACTCGACATGTCGGTGACCGAGGACCTCGAATACGGCCTCGTCACCGAGTGGGTCAACGGCCTCGACAGCCTCCAGAGCGCGATGAGCGACCCCGAAGTAGTCGAAGAGGAAGACGAGGCCGAGTAGCGGACGCGGGACGCTGAACAACGAACGCAAGATTGGGGAGCCAAACGACGAATGCGGGAGCGGGTCAGGTTCTCGGAATCGACTCGTCGAGGAGCGTCAGTCGAAGACTACGAGATCGAACACCGCCGTGACGCCACCCTCGAAGTAGAGGTGGAACCGGAGCATCACCTGCTGGTCATACTGACTATCTAACGAGAGCGTGATGTCGTTGAGTCCCGACTCGAACCCGATGGGTCTGGAGCGGAAGAACTTGGCTCGCAGGCTCTCGGTGGCGTTGACGGACCTCGTCTCGTTGTTCAGCGTGAGTCGCTCGGGTTGCCCTGAATATCGGTCACGTGCGCGAGTTGGATGCCGGTCAAGTTGAGCGACGCGTCCCCAGTGTTGTCGAGCGTGAGCGTGACATTTCCGTTTTGGCGGTCGCTCGTGTCGGTGTCGTTGAGCAGGATGAAGCTCGACCCCTCACCCCTCCCGCCGCCGCCCGCGCCACCGCCACCGGGGTCGCTGCTGACGACGGTGAACTCGACCTTCTTCTCTGGAGAGAGCGAAGCATCGACCTCGTCTCCGAGGTACGCGTCCGCCGAGTAGACTCCCGCGCTCGCGTTGTACCAGACCACGGCCTTCCCGTCGTCGTCGGTTCGCACCGTCACGCCGTCGGTACCGAGTACGTCGCCGTCGGCGTCTTCGAAGTGGCCGCTGGACGCGTCGAACGTCACGTTGGCGTTCGATCGTGGGTTGTTGAACCGGTCGCGGGCCTCCACGACCAGTTTCGCCCGGCCATCGTCGCCGTCCTCGACCACATTGTCGCCAACGCGAGTGACGTAGCGCGCTGGTGGCGTCTCGACCGTGGAGTCGTCGTCGCTCCGCCGGAGTTCGACCCGGGCGAGACGCAGTTCGTACGTCGCGTTCGGTTCGAGCGTGACGTTGACCGCGTCCTCGTCCGGCACGTCGGTCACGTTCCGGACGTACCGGTTCGGGAAGTCGGTGTCGTCGTTCCCCTCGTCCAGCTGGTCGGCGAGGACGCGCTCTTCCCACACCGACGCGGAGAGCGCGGTCGGGACGGTTACGTTGAAGGGGTCGTCGCCGTCGCTCGTGACCGTCACGGTCCGGACGTGTGCGCTCGCGGGTTCGACGGTGACGCCCGTCGTGTGGCCGCCGGCCCCGAGGTCGCCCGCGACGGTCACGAGCGTGATGCGGTTGCCCTGAACGAGCGTCTGGGGCGTCTCCGACACCGGGTCGTCGTACGCTCGGTAGACGTACCCCTGCTCGATCCTGACGGGAGCCGCCCGGAACTCGTTGTAGTTCGGGTCGAACGCCACGTTCCGGTGCGAGAGAGTGTGGAGACTGCCGTTCCAGAAGAGTCCGACGTTCTCGGATTCGGAGCCGACGGCCGTCGCGTTCGCTATCCGCACCGTGGCGGCGTCGGTGGTCCGAAGCCGACCCTGGGGAGGAGCCGGGTTCACGAACAGCACGCGAGCCGGGTACCGGCTCCCGGTCTTGATGGTCACGCCGACCGTGGCGTCGTCCGACGACGATCGAACGAGGGCGTCGCGCAGGTGAGACACGTCGGCGGTCGCTTCCCGGAAGTCGTTGTACTCGATCTGCTCGTTCTCGTTGGGGACGACCGAAGCCTGGTAGAACGACATCAGCAGGATGAGGACGGCGAACAGGAGGACTGCACCGACCTGCACCGCCTGTCCGCGGTCGTCGCCCAGTTCCATGACCGAAGTAAATCACACCGGTGTAATAAAACCACGTCACGACGGCCGACCATTTATGTCGGTCCCGGCGAGAAACGAAACCGTGAGACTGAACGAGCGCGGCCAGTCGGAGGTGATCGGCACCGTGTTGCTCGTGGGCGTCGTCGTCGTGACGGCGTCGCTCGTCGGTACGGGACTGCTGGCGTCCACCGAGGCCGACGACGACCCGCTCGTCGACGTGGACGGCGAGGTCGCGCCGGACTTGATCTCACTCACGCACGCCGGTGGCGAGTCGCTGGCGGTCGCCGAGTTGACTGTTATACTGCGGACGGACGACGGCGAGTCGCGGATTCCGTTCGCCGACGGG
>PXSM01000075.1 GCA_003023465.1 Halobacteriales archaeon SW_6_65_15
AGAAGCGAGTCACTCGTCGGCGAGGGCGTCGTAGATGTCGCGGTGTTCGTCGCGGTCTTGGCAGGCGATTCGTAGGATGCTCTCCCGAGATGTGTCTTCTGACTCTCCGGAAGGCTCGACAGTCGTTCTCTCCGACAGATATTCGACTGCCGCACTTGCGTCGAGCAGATTTTCGCGGATACCGAGGAGTTTGAGCATCGTGCGGACGTCATCCCCGTAGTCGAACCGTAATCCATTCACCGCGAAAAAGACTGTCGTGGCGTTGAGCGCAGTTCGCTTGTTTCCATCTACGAACGGGTGGTTCGCGGTGAGTAACCGCAGGAGATGATAGGCTTTCTCGTGGGTCGATTCTGGCACGTCGCCGAAATGACCCCACTCGATGGACTCCAACGCGAACTGTACTTGGTCCTCGTCGCGGACGCCGGGTTCGCTGTCCTCGTACTCAGATATAATTTCGTCGTGGAGGGCAAGCAGGTCTGCAACTGCCGGATACCAGCATTCTTCGGGAGCAGCCATCTGGCCCAACTGTCTCTCTGATACCTTTTCAATCTTTGCCGAAATATCCTATTCCGACTACTTCTCCCACGGCTCGCCGCCCTGCTGGTCGCCGAACAGTTCACGCATCAGGGTCACGATGCTCTCGGGCGGGAACTGACCCCGCTCGGTGACGATGGCGTCGACGTACCGGGGCGGCGTCACGTCGAAGGCGGGGTTCTCCACGGTCACGTCGCCGATTTCGTCCTCCTCGTCGAGGGTGAGCACCTCGCGCTCGTCGCGCATCTCGATCTCGACCGTGTGGCCGGTCATCGTGTCCGGGTGAAGCTTGAGGGTCTGGGCCGCGACCATGATGGGGACGCCGCGCTCGCGGGCGTTGACGGCGAGGCCGGAGGTGCCGACCTTGTTGATGACCGAGCCGTCGGCCGCGATGGAGTCCGCGCCCACGAGCACGTGGTCGGTCTGGTCGAGGTACCGCCGGGCCGCGTTGTCCACGATGAGTGTGACCGGCACGTCCATCTCGCGGAGCCACCGGGCGGTGATGTGGCCCTGCTTGCGCGGGCGGGTCTCCTTGACGATGGCGTGGATTTCCTTGCCCTGTTCGAGGGCGTGTTCGACGCAGGAGAGGGCGTCAGTCGAGTGGCAGTGGGTCATCACGGTGTCGCCGTCCCGGAGGCGATTTGCGCCGATCCGACCGAGGTTCTCCTGGGCCTGATCGAGTTCGGTCCGGAACTCCTCGGCACCGGCCGTCACGCTCTCGCGGAGCTCCTCGACCGAGTCGCCCTCCATCGCCCCGAGGACGTACCGCAGGGAGTTCGGGAGGCTGACCGCGGTCGGCCGGGTCTCCCGGAGCCGACGGGCCGCGGCTCGCATCTCGGCGCGGAAGGCCTCGGGGTCGGTGGCGTCGCTGTCCTCGGCCTGCGCCGCGAGCGCCTCGGCGGCCGCGTCCGCGATGGTCGCCGCACCCCGAATCTCCATGGTAGCGATGTCCTCGGCGACGTCCTCCACGGTCGGATGGACCTCGGGATCGGTCTGGCTCATGGCTCCGAATACGGGGCGAGCGAGGAAAAGTGAACGGGTGACCAGCAAAGCGATGAAAGCTCTCATCCGGTCGCTACGAGTTGGAAACGCTACCGCCGAAACTGTCGTCGAGAACGGATAGAAAGCCCCCGCCCGGTCGCAGTCGCTCAGCGACATATCGCGGGTCTCACCGCACCGCACAGCATTGGTATCGGATAGGGGTCGCTGAGCCGACCAAGCTACACACGACCGGGCGGCCCCTTTCAGTTCACCCAGACGATGCTCTGTTTCGCCGGGCGTGTGCTATGGCAGATGGTTCACCGGGCGGTTCCTCGTGGAACGTGTCACCGAACACGTCCCGCGGTGAGGGCGTCACCAGTCGGAACGTCTCCGAAACATTGCGTTCGCGAGGAGAAGGCCTTTTTACCACCCCGGGCCATCTGCCTCGGTATGGACGAATCGGAACTCGCCGCGAAGATCGATCACACCATCCTCGGCGGGGGAACCCGGTGGGAGAACGTCCGCCGGGTCATGGACGAGGCGGCCGACTACGGGATGAACGCCTGCATCCCGCCGACATACGTCGCCGACGCCGCCGAGTACGCCCCCGACGTGCCCCTCGCCACGGTGATCGGCTTCCCCCACGGTCACCACCACACGGAGATCAAGCGACGCGAAGCCGAACTGGCCTACGAGGACGGCGCGGACGAACTCGACATGGTGATGAACGTCGGCCGCCTCAAGAGCGGCGACGACGAGCTGGTCCTCGAAGACGTGGCGGCGGTGGTCGAGGCCACTCCGCTCCCCGTCAAGGTCATCATCGAGACCGCGGAACTCAAGCACACCGAGAAGAAGCGGGCCTGCGAGATCGCGGTCGAGGCCGACGCCGACTTCGTGAAGACCTCGACCGGCTTCGCAGACGGGGGTGCGACGCTGTTCGACGTGCGCTTCATGAACACCTTCGACATCAAGGTCAAGGCCAGCGGCGGCATCGGCACCTACAGCATGGCCAAGCAGTTCATTGACATCGGCGCGGACCGCATCGGGGCGTCACGCGGCGTCAAGATCATGGAGCAGTTCCGCGAGAAGCAGGGCAAGGAACCCAAGCGCGACACGGTTCGCGCTGGCCGCCGCGTGTACTGAAACGCGCGGTCGGTAGGCGTACGAAAACGGCTCACGGACGCACGAAAAGGACAGCAGAATCTCAAATTAACGGACGCACAAAAACGGCCGATAGCGAGCGTCTCGACGCACCGAGTCAGTCATCGTCGTCGGTGGCCGACCCGGTGTCCTGAGACTCGGGCGACACGCTATTGGCCGTGCTCCGAGCGCTCCCGGCCCAGCGGTTCATGTTGTTGGACACGTAGTCCTTGCCGCCCCACCCGAACGAGATGCCGATGGCGAGTGCGAGTCCGGCCGCCAGTCCCCACGCGAGCGCCTGCGCGAAGACGTACAGAATTTGCACGTCGATGCCCATCGTATCGAGGCCGATGACGACCGCGGTGAAGTACAGGAACATCCGAACGCTCGTGGCGAACCAAGTCGCGTATGCCGTCTGGGTGGCCGCCCGCGTTCGCTCGATGACGTCGCCGATGAAGTCCGCGACGATGAATCCGCCGATGATGACCAGCAGTCCGGCGATGAACGCCGGCGGGAGGTACGACACCGCGGTGGCGATCCACTGCGAGAGGATGGGATGGCCAGCGTGTTCGCGGCCGCGAGGATGGCCAGCGCGTAGACGAACCACTTCGCCACTTTCCCGAGAAAGTTCGACACTGCGTCGCGGGAATCGCCGAGCATTCGACTCAGCGGCGTCCCGCGCGCCTGCCGGTCGATGCCCATCCTGTCTGCGATTCCAGAGACGGCCCTGCCGAGCGCCATACCGACGACCCAGCCGATCAGCAGAATGACTATCGCGCCGATGAGCCGCGGTAGCGCGGCGATAATGTCCGAGAGGGCGTTACCGAGCCATCCCGGGAGGTCTCCGAGTGCTCCGTCTTGCTGTAGCAGTACGTATGGTACGTTCATGGTTTCTCGCCGGTAACCCGGCAATCGGTAGCAGGTACCCGAGGTAGTTTGTTGTTGGCCGCCTACCGAGTCCGCCGATTCAGCGGTGCTATCGGCCGTTCAGACTCGCTCGAATGTCACTGATATTTGATATGTGGGTGGATAGATGCTCTCATGTAGATTACCGCCAAACCGAAACGATTCGAAACTACCGCTTCTACGTTACGTCTGGAACGAGGGCCGCACCGAAGTCGAGAAAACCGACGCTCCGTCCGCGAACTGCGCATTTCTTCGCGGGAAACCGGTTCCGGTTAACGGGTCGGTTTACGGTAACTTACGGGCCGACCGTCACTGTACTCGTCTCGACAGTATCGTCGGACCGGAACCGGTTCGAGACGTGACCGGTGAAATCTCCGAATTCGCGTCTCGCCTGAAAGTTTCGCGTCACGCCAAGAAATTCGTCGCGCTGACGGCCTCCAGCACCAGCCAGCCGACGAAGGCCGCGTACGCCGCCAACAGGCCGTACGCCTCGGTGTCGGTCAACTCGAGGTCGGTCCGGGCGACCGCGAAGAAGAGGACGGTGGCCGCGACGAGCGCCGCCGTCATCGGGACGGCCACGCCGAAGTTCACCGCCGTCGCGCCCGCGACCAGCACGCCAGCCGGAAGCGCGACGAGGAGGTCGAAGACGTTGCTCCCGAGGACGTTGGCGAGGCTGGTCACGCCCTCGCCCTTCTGGGCGGACCGGACGCTGACGAAGGTGTCCGGAAGGCTGGTCACGACCGCGACCACGGTCAGCCCCCAGAAGAAGCTCGGGACGCCCAGCACTTCCTCGAACGCGAGGACGGCGCTGACCAGCCCTTCGGCCATGTCGCGGGCGTCGAGGTACTGGAGGAACACGTAGAGACCGTAGAGGGCGACCGGAATCAGCGCGAGCGGTCGGGTCAGATTGCCGGATAGCTCCTCGCCGGGAAGGGGGTAGTAGATGACCGCGAAGGAGAACGTGACCAGCGTGGTCGCGACCGCGACCATGTAGAACTGGGTCTCCTTGAACACGACGCTCCGGTTGGACTGGAGGACGCCCGTCCCGGCCAGCGCCGCGAGCCCCGGGATGACGAGGATGTTGAACACCGCCGAGCCGATGATGGCGGCCACGCCGAGTTCGAAGTCGCCGTGGACGAAGGTGGCAATGACGGTGCTCGAAAGCTCCGGGAAACTGGAGCCGACGGCGGCGATGACCGCGCCCTGCACGACGGCGGGCACCCCGTAGTAGGCCGCCAGCTTCTCGGCGACGTCTTCGAGCCAGACGCTCCCTTTCCAGATGACCGCGGTCGAGACGACCGCGACGAGGACGGGCCACGCGAGGGACACGCCCGAGAGATGAACCGCACCCGATAAGTCGGTTGTGAAGTGCGGTCGGCGTCAGTGGAGTTCGGTGGTCGTCACCGGCCGAACCGGTCGCTGAGCCGTCGGTAGAACAGCACCCGCCACGTCTGGACGACGACCGTCCCGAGAATCGCAATGGCGAACGCCGCGAGCAGGCCGGGCGTCGGTTCGATGGAGGGACGGCTCTCAGGCCACCCAGTTCCGAGGAGGGCGACGACCGCCGGAATCAGGATGACGATGAACACCACCACTTCGAGCAGGGTGTAGCCGATTACGCTCCCGAGGTGCGCCGTCGCCACCCCGTAGCTCCGCTTGATGCCCTCGACCGGCCCCTCGTCGTCCACGACGATGGCGAGGTCCACGAACTGGAGCGTGAGGGCCGCCGCGAGTGCGAGGACGAGGAACGCGAGGGCCGCGAGGACGTTGACCAGCGGAATCTGGAACGCGATGGCGAAGACGAGTATGGCGACGACCGAGACGACCGCAATGACGATTATAGCTGCGACCCACGGTAGGTAGTTCTGGAGGACCGAGGCGGCGAATGCTCCTCCGGAGACGCGGTCTTCGGTCGCGGTATCGTTCACGAGGCCCGCAGTGCCGACGGCGATGGCGGGACCGACCACGAGCGACAGGGCACCGAGCAGGAGTTGCCCGCTCGCCGAGAGACCGAGGAGGTCCCCACTGCTGAGGACGTTCGTGACGGTTACGACGACGGCGAGGTACGCGAGCAGTTTGGGGTGACGACGCAGGAGCGTGAGGGATTCGCCGAGGGTATCGAAGACGACCATACGCCTGGATTCGGAGACCAGTACAAAAATCATCAGGTTAGTGTCCTGTCTGTCCGACGAACCCCCTCCGAATCCGTCGCGCTTTTGCCTCCGTGGGCAAAAGCAATCGATAGCGAATGGCTCGGTACCACATCGAGACCTACGGCTGCACGTCGAACCGGGGCGAGAGCCGCCAGATAGAGCGGCGGCTCCGCGACGCGGGCCACCACCGCGTCGAGGGTCCCGAGGAGGCCGACGTGGCCATCCTCAACACCTGCACCGTGGTCGAGAAGACCGAGCGCAACATGCTCCGGCGGGCCGAGGAGCTGGGCGAGGAGACCGCCGACCTCATCGTGACGGGCTGCATGGCCCTCGCGCAGGGCGAGGAGTTCCGCGAAGCCGGGGTGGACGCCGACGTGCTCCACTGGGACGAGGTACCCACTGCGGTCACGAACGGCGAGTGTCCGACCACGACGCCCGACGCCGACCCCGTGCTGGACGGGGTCATCGGTATCCTTCCCATCGCCCGTGGCTGCATGTCGGACTGCTCGTACTGCATCACCAAGCGGGCGACCGGCAAGATCGACTCCCCGCCCGTCGAGGAGAACGTCGAGAAGGCCCGCGCGCTGGTCCACGCTGGCGCGAAGGAGATTCGCATCACGGGCCAAGACACCGGCGTCTACGGCTGGGACGAGGGTGAGCGCAAGCTCCACGAACTCCTCGACCGCATCTGCGACATCGAGGGCGACTTCCGGGTGCGCGTGGGGATGGCCAACCCCAAGGGCGTCCACGGCATCCGGGAGGAACTCGCGGCGGTCTTCGCCGAGAACGAGAAGCTGTACAACTTCATCCACGCGCCGGTCCAGTCCGGTAGCGACGACGTGCTCGGCGACATGCGCCGCCAGCATCAGGTCGAAGAGTACGTCGAGATCGTCGAGACGTTCGACGAGTATCTGGACTACTGGACCCTTTCGACCGACTTCATCGTGGGCTTCCCGACCGAGACCGACCGCGACCACGCCCAGAGCACGGCGCTCCTGCGCGAGACCCGCCCGGAGAAGATCAACGTCACCCGGTTCTCGAAGCGACCCGGCACCGACGCGGCCAGGTCAAGAAGGACCGCTCGAAGGAGATGTCCGACCTGAAGATGGAGGTCGTCGGTGAAGCCTACGAGTCGATGGTCGGCGAGGAGCACGAAGTACTCGTGGTCGAGGAGGGGACCGGCGACTCCGTGAAGTGCTACGACGAGGCCTACCGGCAGGTCATTATCCAGAACGCCAGCGATCACGGTATCGAACCCGGCGACTTCGCCGACGTAGAGATTACGGGTCACAGCACGGTGTACGCCTTCGGAGAGCCCGCGTAGGCGGATTGGGTACCGTCGGCGCACCTGAATTCGACATCTGGCTGAATAGTTGTCTCACCGTTCAATTTATTACCCGCCGGGATGAATGCGCGAATAAATGGACTGGGACGAGCGCGACGAGTTCATCGGGAAACTCAAACGCTGGAAGTACGAGGGGTGTTCGATACTCGTCGTCGGCGAGGCCCTGGACCTGCTCCGAGGGACGAGCGAACTCCTCCTCGGCGAACCGGGCAACGACCGGTACCGCGTCTTCGTCCGGACGGACACCGAACCGGGGTCCGTCTACGACCGACTCTCGTCGGGTACCGACCCGAGCGGCCAGACCAAGATTCTCGACTACGACTCGGTGCCGCGGTCGGCCGCGGCGGCCACGACGACGACCGAACGAGAGCACATTCCCGAGGTCCCGGTCAGCGGTGGCCTCGACCGACTGTACGACGAGATAACCGAGACGATGGCAGAGTTCGATTCCCGGAGCGGCGGCCTCTCCGCCAGCGAACTTCGACTGTCCGTAGACACGCTCCGTCCCCTACTGGCGGCGTACGACTCGGAGGAGGTGCGTCGCTGGATACACCACGTCGACGGCGCGACGAAGAGCTATCAGGGAATCGCACATTACCTCTTGCCGAAACCCTATACCAGTGAGACGGTTCAACGACTCCGAGGGCAATTCGAGGCCGTGATCGAAGTCCAGCCCTACGACGACGAGGGGGCGAAGCGAAAGGAGCGCTGGCACGTGCCGGGCGGCGACATCACGACGCCGTGGCGGGCCATGGACGGCGAACGAAGAGGAATGATGTGAGTCGGGCCGTTCGACGCCGGTCTCGATTGCGAAGAACCCAGCAATGGAACCCCGATTCGAACCGCTCTCGTCCACGAGCGGCCTGACGATACTCGACCCCATCGAGAAGCGACGCTTCTCGCTGTTAACCCCGGCTCCCGTCTCGCCGACGCCCGCGAGTCCGGACGACTTCTACTTCCCCGTCTCGGTCGCGCGCTCGATTCACACCGACGAGATCGAACTCCCGTACACGATATCGGTGTACGTCCGCGACGAGGAGGGCGCGATGCTAACCGACGTGGAACCGCCCGCAGACATTTCCCTGCCGCGCGACCGGTACCTCGTGGAGCTGAGTTCGCCAGTTAAACTCTACCTGCGAGTCGAGTCCGAAATCGAGATCCGCGCCGACACCACCACGGTGTTCACGGCGGACTTCACCCCCGTCCAACGCGGGCCCAACGGCTACATCCTCAAGCCCGTCGCCGACGCCACGTTGCGCGGGCATCCCCCGCGGATCGAGCGCGGCGACGAACTGGCGATTCCCGAGGAGTTCGCTCGTCCGGACACGGGCGTCACCATCGAGGTGCCGCCGGAGTACGCGAAGCTCTACCCCGTGGCCCCGCTCGCGTTCTACCTCGGCGCGGAACTGGTGCCCGGAGACGTCCCGTGCCTGCGCACCGACACCGGCTTCGAGCACCGCCTCGACTCCCACCGCGGATTCGAACGGGAGGTCGAGCGCGTCCTCAAGCAGACGTTCTTCCTCGACTGCGTGGTCCGCACCGAGGGCTACTACCCCATCGAGTTGGCCGAACGGAACGCGGTCGAACCTCACCTGCACTTCGATCTGGCCGACCTCTACGACCGGCCGCTGGCCGAGCGCGTGGCGACCTATCTCGAAGTCCCCTACGCCACCATCGAGGACGAGGTGCCGACGTGGCACCGCGTCACCTTCGTCCGGCCCGAGGCCGAGCACGTCGAACTCCTCCCGTACGTCATCAACGACCTCTCGCTCGTTCGGACCCCGCCGTGCGAGAAGCCGGTCGCCACGGGCGACGAGGGGAACGAACTCTGGGAGCACATCGACGATTTCCGGCGCAGTCCGCCCGAACGCGACAGGGCGGTCTTCCGCGGAGCCGCCGCGGCCGGCTCGGAGGAGTTCACCAGAAGCGAGCGCAACGACCGGAACTTCCCCGACCGCGACTACGTCTCGATTCCCGAGACCGAGCCCATCGAGACCGCGTGGATCGGCGAGGGCGTGCCGACCAGCGGGACGAAGTTGCTCAAGGAGGCCTACGAGCACGACCGGGCGGCTCCTGACGACGGCGTCATCGACGTGACCGTGGTCTGCAACGACTCGCGGATGCGCCGCGAGTGGGACATGGTTTCGGAGATATACGGTAATCGTGATGATATTGCTATTGAAGCCGACATGGAGTTCGGTGTTGGAAAAGATCACCTTCGAGAACTCCTAAAGGAGCCGACCGATCTATTTCACTATATCGGCCACGTTGACAATCGCGGATTTGACTGTGTTGACGGATTCCTTGATTCAAGGGTGCTGGATGAGATAGGGATGAAGGCCTTTCTGCTCAATGCTTGTCACTCCCTTACTCAAGGCGAAGCTCTAATTGAAGCTGGTTCGAGTGCTGGTATCGTTAGTTTAAGCGAAGTCGGTAATCGAAGTGCTGTGGAAACCGGAAAGATGTTGGCAAAACTTTTCCATCACGGGTTTTCCATTGGAACAGCGATTAATTTGGTCCGGAGATACATGACTATTGGCTCCAACTATGTTGGACTCGGGGATGTGGGTATGATGTTGACTCAAAACGAGGACAACAATTCACTGTTCTATGAAGTTGTTGATGAAGAAGACGAACAACTTAGGGTAGCTGTTCATTGCTACCCGAACAGAGTTTATCGAATTGGAAGCTTCATCAACCCATTTATTACTGGAAATAGGGTTAGGAATCTACAGCCTCTTAAAAAGGAGAATGTAATATCGAAAAAGAAGTTCGAAGAAAGGATTGACGGGGATATGATCCCCGTTGTATCGGATCAAGGTATAATTTGGAGTGATGAATGGGGCTAAAATACCTTCCTAATACCTATGGGCCGCTAGTACCGGTTGATTCGGCTGCAACCGCCGCCCCCGTCTCCGCCCAGATCAAAACCAGAACCCAGAGAACGCCCATCATCCGCGGGTGGTCTGCAAGCCATTCGGCGAGGTTGCTGTTCTGACTCATTGCATACGCTCGTTTGTAACGCGAAAGCGTGTATTTTTCTAATATTTTCTAACAGAAATAATACTAGTCAAAGATAATTGCTACCGCGTTACAAGGGGAAAACTGGCTCACTGCTCCGTGTTCTCGCCTTCGACCAGCTCGTCGACCGTCTCGTCGGCCTTCCACTCGCCGAGTTCCTTCGGATCGACGTGGACGAACACGTCGTCTACCTCCTCCAGTTCGCGGATGGCCTCCATCACGTCGGTCTCGATGTCGTGGGCCTCCCGGAGGGTGCGGTCGCCCTCGACCTCGATGTGGAGGCTCACGTCGATCTCCGGGCCGACGTAGTGGGCGATCACGTCGTGGGCTCCCTCAACGTCGGGGTGGGACAGCGCCCGGCGGACAATCTCGGCCCGGAGGTCGTCCGGGGGTGCGCTCCCGACGAGGTAGTCCACGTTGTCCTGGACGATCTCGTAGCCCGTGTAGAGGATGCCGACGCCCAGTCGTGCGCCCACCACGCCCACGAGCGCCGCGGTCGCGGTGAGCACGTCGTTGCGGTTGTCCAGCGCGGTGGCGGTCACCGCGGGCGAGCGCGTCCGGTCGGCGACACGGAGGCAGTAGCGGTAGAGGCCGAACTTGACGGCGGCCGTGACGACCAGCACGAGGACGGCCGAGGAGCCGGTCGGG
>PXSM01000076.1 GCA_003023465.1 Halobacteriales archaeon SW_6_65_15
CGCCGACGATGCGGCGAATACGTTGGTTCGCGTCACTCAACCCGTACATCGGTCTGGTCGGCCGTCAGCAGGTAGTTGCGCGCAACTTGGACGATGACGTCGGGAGGCCCCTGACATGGGGTCCGTGTGGTGTCCCTCATGCTTAGCCCGTTCTTTGAACGCGTATCATATTAAACCACACACCATGGTGGGTATCCTATGCCTCTATGGCTGGTCCCCCTCATTACTTACGATAATAATAATTACAATTTGCTTGCAATATTATTTTACATCTGATATATAGTCAGTCGTTCTATCAGGGGGCGCGCCTTTCGACCGGCCCTTTACCGACTCACGCCGACAACGTACGCCGTCTCGTCAAACGTCGGATGAATCTCAGCGGGGACGGTCACTCGCTAGTCTCGGTAATTCAGACGTGGCAGGATGGGCTGCCACCTCGTCTCAAGACCGAGTGATTAAGCCCGATATTCCGTCTTTGGAAATCGTCAGCCAACCCCGCGCCTATTTTTGGAGGTAATATTGGAAACGAGGTGTGAGTGTGGCCTTGGTTGAGCCGCCCGGCATTATATCTCGTGGCGCGGCCCCATCGGAAGACCGACGAAGAGGAGTATCTTTGGGCCAACCGTTCGGCGTGACACAACGTTCCGCTACCCACGGCGAGGCGATTGTTCGGACCCGGCACCGCGATTGTCGTCGAAAAGCGTCCTCAGCGGAACGAATCGTCCCAGCCGCCGCCGTGGACGAGCTCCTCGACGTCCTTCCGTCGGCGGGTATCGGCGGAGCTCTCGACCCGCGTATCCTTGGGGTGGCCGACGACGATTGCGCCGATGGGATCATACGCCTCGGGCACGTCGAAGGCGTCTCGGAGCGCCGGCCAGTCCTCGGTGGGGATGCCGAAGAACAGTGCTCCGAGGCCTTCGGCGACGGCAGCGTGGAGGATGTTCAAGGCGGCCATTCCCGTGTCGATATACCAGTACGGCACCGGCCAGTGCGACTCGTCACGGTCGGTCCATCCCTTGTCTGGCTCGGCGTACCGGTCGAGATAGTCGTCCTTGCAGGCGAACGGCACCACTACGAGCGGTGCCCGGCGGACGCGGTCGGGCTGGGCGTTGTGGTCGTTGGTCGCCCAGAAGCGCTCGCGGTCGTCGGGCGACTCCAGCGCGAGGAAGGCGAACCCCTGACTGAAGCCGGCCGATGGACCCTGCAGTCCGGCGGTGACGATTCGCTCGACCGTCTCCGCCTCGAGAGGGTCGTCGCGGAAGTTCCGCACCATCTGACGGCGACGGATGACCTCGTAGTAGTCCATGCGAGACCGGTACGCTCCTGTCCGCTATAGTATTTATCTGTACTGAACAAATGGTGGAGGGGCCTGTGAGGCCACGTGCCCGGCGTTCAGCGCAACTTCCGAAGTCTGCCGTCGCTCGGAGACTTCGACGAGACGTAGAGGGGCCGAGATAACGGAACGACAATGTGGACGCGTCCGCGCCGTGGGTTCACAGCTCCCGCACCGCGGCCACGGCCTCCTCCAGCGAGAGCGCGTCGAACAGGTCGCGGTCCACGTAGGCGTTGGTTCCCGCCGCGTAGAGGTCGCGCGCGGCAGAGACGACTTCGTCGGGGAGCGGTTCCGGTTTTCGGTCGCACAGCGCCTTCCAGTCGGCGCGGTGGCGGGCCTTGGCCTCCTCCTTGGCGTCCGCGACCGCCTCGACCCACTCGGACTGGGTGCGCTTGTGGTACTGGCGGAGGAACTCCTTGCTGACCTGCTGGCCGTGGAAACTGAACCGGTTCTCGTCGAAGGTGCCGACCACGTCGGCGACCCGCAACTCGCCGTGGAAGTACAGGCACTCGATCTTGCCGTCCTCGTGGACGAGGTCGGCCTCGGCGGCCCGTTCGGTGACGACGCGGTTCACCTCGCGGGCCAGCGATTCGAGGTCTGCCACGTCGGCCTTCCCGGCGATGTAGTCGGCCTCCTCGCGGGAGAGGTAGCGGTCGCCCTCCTCGTACTTGGTGGAGAACTCCACGATGGGCTCCTCCAGTTGGACGACCCCCTCGGGCCACTCCGGGAAGTCGAGCCCGTGGTCCGCTGGGTCGGTGCGCCGCCGGAGGCTCGACCCCGGGGGAACGCTGTTCCGGAAGACGACCTCCAGCGGCACGAGGTAGTTGTCGCCCGCCGCGTCGTGGTAGGCCTCGTAGTCGTAGTCGCGGCCCGACCGCGGCAGGTCGGGCACCTGCGTCAGGTCGATGGCCATCTCGGTCGGCGGCTCCTCGGCGTCCGAGAGGAGGACCTCGCCGTCCCCGCTGCCTCGCGTCTCGCTGACCACCCCGCGGTAGTGGGTCGGAACGCCTTCCTCTTCCAGCAACTCGAAGTTGAAGGCACCCATCGAGCAGAGGCTCGCGCCCTTGTCGGGAATCTCGTCGGGCATCTTGCCCCAGTCGAACACCGAGTAGTCGTCGGTGAAGACGAACGTCGCGCGCCCGAGCGAGTCCGCGGTCGGTTCCGCTTCGACCTGGAACTCCTTGACGCTCGTCACGGCGACCACCTCTGGGCGGTGGCGGCGTGGAGCCGCACCCGCTTGTCGGTCATGTGCGAGGGGTCGCCGCCGCCGGACTAAGGCGTTTCCATTCCCGTGCGCACTTCCCCCAGAACGCGCCGGCAAGTATGCACGTTTGCGCATCCCCGGTAAGACGTAACGCGCCAGCCGACCGGACGACCGTCTCAGTTGCTCGGGCCAACCTACTGTCGGAGCCAGACCGTCAAACCACCGCGGGTGGATAAGGGGGCCGGTCGCTCGGCGAACCCCGGCGACGTAAGCACTGCAAGGCGCTCTCGGAGAGAGCGCCTGAGGCGCGCAGCGAGCCGCGGGAGCCGAGCGACCGGGGGCTTTCGAGGCCGTCTCGGCGACGATGTCGCTCGAACTGTTCCTAGCTCACACGAATCGAAGAGCAGACACCTCCGTTCGTGAATGCCGTAACCCTGCGGTTTTTACGCCTCCCAGTCCTGCCTTCGGGTAATGGAAGACGCGGCCCGGACGAACGTCCCGCGGGGGCGCTTCGACTTCGAACACCGTCCAGAGACCGACCAGTCGTTCGAGAACGCACTGGCGAAAGCCCGCGACGGCGAGCGCCTGACCGTCGAGGACGGCATCGAGCTGTTGACCACGGGTACCGACCGCGAGGGCATCGACCTCGCGCGCAAGGAGCGCGTGCTGGAGGCTGCCGACCAACGCCGGGCGGAGGTGGTCGGCGACGGGGTGACGTTCGTCGCCAACCTCAACAACAACGTCACGACCGCGTGCAACACCGGGTGTCTGTTCTGCAACTTCAAGGACACCGCCCAGCACTTCGAGGAGGGTAGCGAGGAGGACCACGCGGGGTTCACCAAGACGCCCGCGGAGTCCCGTGAAATCGTCGAGTCCGCCCGCGATATGGGCATCTACGAGGTCACGTCGGTCAGCGGCCTCCACCCCGCGCTGGCGCTGGACGACGAGCACCTCGAACTCCTCGAGTCGAGCGACCGGGGCGACCTGAACTACAAGCCGCCGGAGGCCTACGAGACCGACCCCGGAACCTACGTCGAGCAGATGCAGGCCATGGACGTGGACGGGATTCCCCTCCACTCGATGACTCCCGAGGAGGCCTACCACGCCCGGCGGGGTACCGACTGGTCCTACGAGGAGGTGTACGGCCGCCTCAAGGATGCCGGACTGGACAGCGTGCCCGGCACCGCGGCCGAGATTCTCGTGGACGAGGTCCGGTCGGTCATCTGCCCGGGCAAGATCGGCACAGACGAGTGGGTCGAGGCGATGGCGGCCGCCACGGAGGTCGGCCTCGACGTGACCGCGACCATCATGTACGGCCACGTCGAGAACGAGGCCCACCGCGCGATGCACCTGAAGCGCGTCCGGGACCTGCAGGACCGGACCGGTGCGATCACCGAGTTCGTGCCCCTATCCTTCGTCCATCCGAACACGCCACTCTACGAGCGCGGCATGATAGACTCGGGCGCGACGGTCCACGAGGACGAACTGATGATCGCAGTCTCCCGGCTCTTCCTCGACAACGTCGAGAACGTCCAGTCGTCGTGGGTCAAGTACGGCGACGAGCAGGGCCTCAAGATGCTCTCCTGCGGCGCGAACGACTTCATGGGCACCATCCTCAGCGAGGAGATCACCAAGCGCGCCGGAGGCGAGTTCGGCGAGTTCCGGAGCTTCGCCGAGTACGTCGAGATGATCACCGCCGTCGGCCGGACCCCGCCCCATCGACCCCGAGGACCCGCCGTTCGGCCCCGAGTTGGGGCCGGTCGCCGACGGGACGCCGATGGTGGACGCCGAACCGACCACGGACGCACCCGATCCCTCGGCCGCGGACGACTGAGATGAGGGGGTGTCTCTGCCGATGATGAACACCACTCACGCCGCGATGGGGATCGCGCTCGCCGCACCCGTGACCGAAGTCGCGCCGGAGTTCGCGCCCGTCGCGGCGCTGGCCGCCATCGTCGGCGGCGTCTTCCCTGACCTCGACCTGCTCTCGGGACAACACCGTCGGACGCTCCACTTCCCGATTTACTACTCGGTGGCGGGAGTCGTGGCAGGGGCGGTGGCCCTGCTCGTTCCGACGACTCCGACCGTCGTCGCCGCCTTCTTCCTGCTGTCGGCCGCGCTCCACTGCGTGACCGACGCCATGGGTGGCGGCCTCGAACTCCGGCCGTGGGAGGCCACCGACGACCGCGGGGTGTACGTCCACCCCGCGAAGCGATGGATACGACCGCGGCGCTGGGTTCGCTACGACGGCGCGCCCGAGGACCTCCTGCTCGCGTCGGTGTTCTCGATTCCGGGACTGGTGATGTTCGACGGCTGGGTCCGGACGCTGACGGTCGTCGGACTGATTATCTCGGTGGTGTACGTCCTCGTCAGGAAGCGACTGCCCGAGCTAGAGGTTCGATACCTGCGGTGAAAAGCCGGAATCGACGAGACTCCTATCGGTCGGCGAGAACTCCCCGATAGCGCCGGGCCGCCTCGTCGTCGGCTTCGATAGCCCGTCGAATCGTCTCCGAAATCCACCCGTTCTCGATCTCCTGCTCGCCCGCGTCGGCGTCACCCAGTTTCTCGGGGAGATACCGCCGGTACACCGGCAGTCGCTCGCGCAGAGGGACGCCGGCCTCGTCGGCGATGTCCTCCAGTTCGCGCAGGGCGGGCCAATCGTACTCCGGATTGATGTGGTCGTCCGTCACGGGCGAGACCCCACCCAAGTCGTCTACCCCGCAGTCCAGCAGGTCGCGTGTCGGCGAGAGGTTCGGGGGCACCTGCACCGACACCTCCTCGGGGAGGCAGTATCGGGCCATCGCCACGACCCGTCGCATGGTTTCGATGGACGGTTGGTCGAAGTTCGAGCGCTCGTTCGGGACGACGTTCTGGACGATGACCTCCTGAACGTGGCCGTACTGCTCGTGCATCTCGCGGATGGCCAGCAGGCTCTCGGCCCGGTCGCGCCAGTCCTCGCCGATGCCCGCGAGGAGACCCGTGGTGAACGGAACCCCGAGTTCGCCCGCCGTCCGAATGGTAGCGAGGCGTTGGCCGGGGTTCTTCCGTCGGGGGCCCGCGTGGGCGTCAACGTCGGCGGTGGTCTCCAGCATCACGCCCATCGAGGCGTTCACGTCCGCGACGAGTTCCATCTGCTCGCGGGTCTGGTCGCCGGGGTTGCTGTGCGGGAGCAGGCCCACGTCGAGCGCGAGTTCGCAGACCTCCCGGAGGTAGTCGTGGATGGAGTCGTGACCCCACGAGTCTAACTGGTCGTGAATCCGGTCGTACCGGTCGTCGGGGTCGTCGCCGAAGGTGAACAGCGCCTCCGTGCAGCCAGCGTCCGCACCGGTCCGAAGGATTTCGCGGACCTCCTCGGGCGAGAGCAGCGACGCCTCGCCCGGCGGGTCGAAGTAGGTGCAGTAGGTGCAGGTGTACCGGCAGGCGGTCGTGAGGGGGACGAAGACGTTCTTGGCGAAGGTGAGTTCGTCCGTGGGTTCGACGTCCTCGGGTTCGACGGAGCGGAG
>PXSM01000077.1 GCA_003023465.1 Halobacteriales archaeon SW_6_65_15
GCTGTCGCTGGCAACGTGGTGGGCGCTGAACGAGACCCGGTTCGGTCTCGTGATCCGGGCGGGCGCGCAGGACCGCGAGATGGTCCGGAACCTCGGCATCGACATCGACCGGTACTACACCCTCGTCTTCGGCGTGGGCGCGGCGCTCGCGGGGGTCGCGGGCATCGTGCTCGGGGCGCAGCGCAACGTCAGCCCCACGATGGGCAACGAGGTCATCATCCCGGCGTTCGTCATCGTGGTGCTGGGCGGCCTCGGGAGCTTCCGGGGCGCGGTCGTGGGCGGACTCGGAGTCGGCGTAATCCAGACGCTGGCCCGGTCGTACGTCCCGCAGCTGGAGGGCCTCATCGTCTTCCCGCTGATGATCACGGTCCTGCTCGTCCGGCCGGAGGGGCTGTTCGGCACCTCGGCCGACGAGGGGTCGGAGGCCGAACTCCTCGCGGTCGTCCCGTTCGGCGTGGAGGTGTTCTACTCGGAGTACGTGCTGACCCTGCTGTCGGACGTGCTGGTGTGGGCGCTGTTCGCGCTCAGCCTCGACTTCGTGATGGGCTACGCCGGCCTGGTGTCGCTGGGCCACGCCCTGTTCTACGGCACCGGCGCGTACGCCGCAGTCCTCGCGCTGATGCACCTCTCGCCGTCGATAGTCATGGCGCTCGCCGTCGCCGTCGCGGTGTGCGCGGTCGTGGCGTGGGTCGTGGGCTACCTCTCCATCCGGGTGTCGGGCGTCTACTTCGCCATGATAACGCTGGCGTTCGCTCAGTTGTTCTACAACGCGGTGTTCAAGTTCGACTGGACCGGCGGGGGCGACGGCCTGTTCGGCGCGGACGTGGTGTACGGCCTCGGGAGCTTCGCGGTCGAGTTGGACGAGTTAGAGGAGTCGGTTCCACTGCTGAGCGACGACGCCCTGTTCTACTACTTCCTGCTCGTGGTCGTGGTCGGCTCGTACCTCCTCGCCCGCCGCATCATGCAGGCCCCGTTCGGGAGCGTGCTCCAGTCCATCCGCGAGAGCGAGCGCCGGACCGAGTTCGTGGGCTACGACGTGACCGCGTACAAGCGCCGGGCGTTCGTGGTCAGCGGCGCGATGGCCGGGCTCTCGGGCGGGCTGTTCGCGGTCCGGGACGGCTACGTCGCGCCGTCGTTGCTCCACTGGCTCAACTCTGGCGAGGTGGTCGTGATGACGGTGCTGGGCGGGATGGGCACCCTCTACGGGCCGATGGTCGGCGCGGGCGTCTACATCGGGTTCGAGGACCTGCTGTCGTCCTATACGGACCAGTGGCAGCTCGTCCTCGGGACCATCTTCGTCGCGTTCGTCATCTTCCTGCCGCGCGGGCTGGTGTCGTTCCCCGACCAGTTGGTCGGAGCGCGCACGAGGAGCGGCGTGGGTGAAGAACCCGCCGACCGCGACGAGACCGAGCCGCTGGCCGACGGGGCCGACCGGGAGGTGAACGAATGACGACGACCCAACCCGACGACTTCCATCCCACGACCGACGCGGTGCTTCGGACCGAGGAGCTGACCAGGGAGTTCGGCGACTTCGTGGCGCTCGACCGGGTGAACCTCGACGTTCGGGACGGCGAGTTCCGGAGCGTCATCGGCCCGAACGGGGCTGGCAAGACGACACTGTTCAACTGCATCACCGGGGCGCTCGCGCCGACTTCGGGGCGGGTCCGCTTCCGCGGCGAGGACGTGACCCGGATGGCACCCCACGAGCGAGTCCGGCAGGGGATGGGCCGGTCGTTCCAGATCAGCACCGTCTTCGGCGGCCTGACGGTCCGGGAGAACGTGCGCCTCGCGGCCCAGTCGGTCGCCGAAAGCGAGGGGAAGATTCCCTTCCACCGGAGCCTGTTCAGCCCGACAGACCGATTCGAGGAAGTCGAATCCCGGACCGACGAGGTACTCTCGGAGATCGGCCTCGCCGACAGGAGCGACGAGCACGCCCGGGCGCTCGCCCACGGCGACCGGCGACGGCTCGAACTCGGGCTGGTGCTGGCGACCGACCCCGACCTCGTCATGCTGGACGAGCCGACCGCCGGGATGGGCAACGAGGAGACCCAGCGCACTATCGACCTCATCAACGACGTGCTGGCCGAGCGGACCCTGCTCCTCGTCGAGCACGACATCGACCTCGTGATGAACGTCTCGGACTCCGTGACGGTGCTGAACCGCGGGCAGGTACTCACGACGGGGTCGCCGGAGGCGGTCGCGGCCGACGACGAAGTTCAGCAGGCGTACCTCGGGGGCGTCCGCGAATGAGCGATAGAGACCGCCTCGACGCCGGGGCCTGTCAGGACCCTTTGCTCGACGCGTCGGGGCTCGTGGCGGGCTACGGCGCGACCGAGGTGCTCCATGGCGTGTCGCTGTGCGCCGGGGAGGGCGAGGTCGTCTCGCTGGTCGGCCGGAACGGCGCGGGCAAGACCACCACCCTGCGCTCCATCGTAGGCACCGTCACCCCGACTGCCGGGCGGGTCACCTTCGCAGGCGAGGACGTGACGGACCTCTCTGCGGAGAAGACGGTGCGGCGCAACGTCGCTTTCGTCCCGGAGGAGCGGCGCATCTTCCCCGGCCTGACGGTGCTGGAGAACCTCCGCGTCGGGCAACTGGGCGGCGGCGAGACGACCCAGCGCCGCGACCCCGAGGAGATACTGGCGGAGTTCGAGAACCTGCGCGACCATCCGGACCGCCGGGGCGGCGCGCTCTCGGGCGGCGAACAGCAGATGCTCGCCATCGCTCGGGCGCTGGTCGCGGGCGCGGACCTCCTCCTGCTCGACGAACCCACAGAGGGGCTGGCCCCGTTCATCGTTCGGCAGGTCGAAGAGCTCGTCCGCGGCCTGAACGACGACGGCATCTCGGTCCTGCTGGTCGAGCAGAACGTGGAGGTGGCGCTCGAACTCGCCGACCGCCACTACGTCCTCGACCGCGGCGAAATCGTCTATCACGGCACGAGCGAGCAACTCCGGAACGACGAGGACGTGATGGACCGCCACCTCGGCGTGACGACGAACTGACCCTCGACTTTTCGGGACGGGGAACTTCCTTCGGGACTCGCTCGGTGACACGTTCCACGAAGGGCACACCCGGTGAACCAGACCACCGTCGGGTGGATAAAGGGGCCGCCAGAGACGACCACGGGCCGGTGGCCCGCGACCGGGCGGGAGCTTTCGAAACGTTCTCGGCTGTGGATTCTGCTGCAAATTCTCTATCGACCGCTAGCGACAGAGTGGGGACTTTCGAAGCTGTCCCGTTCATGACGAGTTCTCCAACGAACCGACCGCCAACAACTGATCGTCGCGGGTGTCACCCATATTTAACACCCCGTGGACCTTTTCACCAGCCATGGCCTCGGACACGCTCTCGAAGGTAAAGCAGTTGATCCCGCAGTTCCTGATAATGATGGTCATCTACTTCGTCGCCGTCACGGCACTCCGGCAGGTCGGCGTCGAGGGGTTCTACCCGGAAGTCGCCGTCGCGCTGGTGATCGCGTTCGGCTACCCCGCGCTCCTTCGGTACTTCGACCGCGCACCGCCCGTGTGGCAGTACGACCGACCGGAGTAATGTCATTCGTCGTTTAGAACATATTTCTATTTTTTTAGCAATTTATTCCTATTTTACGTCGGGAAGGCTCATTTTCGACTCGCCCAGTCCGTGTTCGGAGTGACATCGGGGCTCGACCGGCGGTAGGGTTACTCTCACTGAGCAGACCGAGCCGATATCGAGAAGTACGGGCCCCCTACAGCTCCACAGACGGCCCATAACAAACCTCGTTCCGGAACGAGTGGCGCGCATGCGAGGATTCACAGCGACCGTCGCGGTGCTGGTCGTCGCCGCGAGTCTCGTGGCCGCCATCCCGGCCGAGGCCGTCGGCGACCGAGTACCCGAATCCACGGGAGAACCGACGGGAGAGATCGGTGCCCAAGAACCGCCGGACCTGCCCGAACAGTGGCGACAGACGTACGGCGCGGACGGCGACGACATGTTCTCGGACCTCGTGCGAACCGAGGACGGCGGTTACCTCGTCGTAGGCTGGACCCAGCGCGAAACCACCGAGGGCTGGGTGGTGAAGATCGACGGCGAGGGCGAGCGCGAGTGGGAGCGGACCCTCGGCGGTTCGGGCACGGACCGCTTCTGGGGCGTCGCCGAGACCGAGGACGGCTACCTGCTCGCGGGCCGGACCGACGGCGACGGCGGCACGACCACGGCGTGGCTCGTCGAGTTGAACGCCGACGGCGAGGTCCGCGAGGAGCGAACCGCCGGACCCGGGGCGTTCAACGCCATCGCCCGCGACGGGTCGGGAGCGGACTCGGGCTACCTGCTCGCCGGATGGACCAGTAGTGGAGAGGGGAAGGCGCTGAAGCTCGACGAGAACCTCTCTCGGGAGTGGCAGCAGACGTACGCGACCCCCGATGGCTACGGGAGCGGCTACCTCCGAGCCGTCGTGCCCGTCGAGAGCGAGAACGGAACCGGCGGCTACTACCTCGCCGGGAAGATCGAGGGCGACAGTAACGACGCGTGGGCGCTGAAGGTCGGTTCCGAAGGCGACCGCGAGTGGCAGGCGACCGCTGGCAGCCCGAACAGAGACGACGCGTGGGCCGCGGCACCCGCCTCGTCGGACGCCGACGACGGATTCGTCCTCGCGGGCGAGACCGGGATCGATACCGACGACCGAAGCGGTTGGCTGGTCAAGTTCGACGCGGACGGGAGCGTCGCGTGGGAGCGCACGCCCGGCAACGGAGCCCTGTGGTTCGACTCCGCGATGAAGACCGACGACGGCTACCTCTTCACCGGAAGCGGAGACGGCGGCCCGACCGGGGGCACCGACGGGTACGTCCTTCGGACCGGCGACGACGGGACTGCCGAGTGGGATGTCTACTACAGCACCCAAGGGTGGGACAAGCCGTGGCCCGCCATCCGCGCCCACGACGGCGGCTACCTGCTGGCCGGACAGACCGGCGGCGACGACGGCGGTGCCAAAGACGGGTGGCTCGTCCGGATCGGAAACGGGTCGGTAGCTGGCGGACCGGACTCCGAAACCGACGAGTCTGGCGACGAAGGAAGCCGAGGCGAGACCGCCGACACCACGGACAGCGCGATCCGCGACGGGACCGAGACGACTGCGAACGACCCCGACGTGGAGGGCGTCCCGGGAATGGGGGTCGGCGCTACCCTCCTCGCTCTCGTAGTGCTCCTTCTCTTGGCCCGGCGATAAGTCCGGCCTATAACCCCGATAAGCCAAGACAACGCGCCGTTACGCTCCCCTTGCGCTCCGGATAACAAAGGTGGAAGGCAGGTTATTCCGCGACTGAGACACAATGGCGCGGGGAGAGGGCGACGCGAACCGCCGGCTCCAAGTCTTGATCTTCTCGTGGCTGCTCGTCGCCAGCGCCGTAGGTGCGAGCGGTTTCGTCGCTAGAGCCGACGCGAAGCCGACGACCATGGAGTCGCCGCAATCCTTCGAACCCCGGTTCGACTTCACCTGTGAACAGGTGGCGGTGACCGCGCGCAGCTACGATTCGGTGACGCTGATCTTCGCGGACGACCGCCAGACCTTCTACTGGTCGTTCCGCGGTCGAAACGTCTTCTTCGGAACCGGCGAGAACGTCGGCGCTGTCGTGGAACGGGTGGTGGTCCGACGCGACGGCGAGCGAGTCACCCGGCGCAACCCCCGCTTCGAGGCGTGCGTGGGGTCAAACGTGACCGTCGAAGGCACCGCAATCGGCAAAACTACCACAGTCGCCGAGACCGCCGTAGCCACCGAAACTACCACAAGCACTGTAACCACCACGGTCGCCGCGACCCACACGACTACTGCAAGTACCGCAACTGTCGCAAATACCACAACTACTCCGAGTACTACGACTCCCCGAACCACCGCAACGACCCGAGCTACCGAAACGAATCGACCGACCGCGACGGTCGATTTTCCGACAATCCCCGAGATCACGGCGGTCGCGACCGCGACGCCCGAAACGACCGTTGTCGAGACGACCACGATGCCGACGCCTACGACGGCTCCCGTTCCGACGCCGACCGTCACGCCCCAGCCCATCGCTGGCTTTCCCAGGTGCTCGGACGAGGAGTTCCGACTCACGAACGTCCTGAACCTGATCTACGAGGACGGGGGGTTCACGAGCGAGAACGCCACCGAACTCGAGGCAAACCGCTTCCGGTTCACCGTCGAGAACGAGACTTACGAGGTCGAACTGGTCGAAGTCGAGCGCAACGAACGGGGCCAGCCCGTCTCGGTGACCTTCGTCGCGACGCTACCGGTGGACGGAGTCGTCGTCCGCGGTGGGCCGGGCGCGAACGTCTACGAGTTCCCCGAGGGCGTCTCCCGGCGGGCCGACCTCCGAGCGCCGACCGACGGGAACACCGGCCAGCCGTTCGCCATCGACGAGATCGCGTTCTGCGACGAGCTCGGGGATTCCACCCGGACCGAGAGCGGAACGGAGAACGAGGGTGGGCTCGGTACTCTCGGGGTGGGCTTCGAGCTACTGGTCGGTAGGGACGCGACCGCGGCGGTCGGGCTGGCGGCCGCTGGCCTCCTCACCGTTCGACGGAGGCTGGCCGCGTAGCTACCGCGCCGGTCGCGGAGCCTGCCGGTCGCAGAGCCCCGACCACTCAGAGTTTCTCGTCGGCGTCTCGGACGAGCCGCCGGACGTGACCGAGCGAGTAGGAGACGTCGTACTCGCGCTCGATGAGCTTCCGGACGAGTTCGGGCGTCCACGACGACGCGTCGAAGCCGTACGCCTCGGGTGAGTCGGCGATGGCGTCGAACACCGCCTCGCGCTCGCGCTCGTCGAGCTCCGACGGCCGTCCGGGTCGGTCGTCGTCCTCGACTGCCTCCGAGAGGGGCTTGTCGGCGATGCGGTCGAGCCAGTAGTACAGCGTCGACTCGGGCACGCCGTACCGGTCCGAGAGCGTCGAGACCGGCACGCCGTCCTTGTAGGCGATGGCGACCATCAGCCGCTTCGTCGCCTTCGGGCTCTCGGCCGCGTCGAGGTGCTCCTGCAACGCGGAGAGCGAGACACCGTCGAGCTTGTCCATCGGTGTGAAATTTCACATTTCTGGTTTTTAATTCTACCTGTTTTATCCGGATGGACGCGCCGAAGTAACTTTCCACGAGATCGACGCCGAGACCGGAACGGGCCCGAAAGCCGGGTTTCCGAAAAGATATATGATTAGAGATTCTTTAACCACAAATACATTGTCTATAACACTTTTTCTATTTCTCAAGGTCACTAGGCTCGGCGATACTAGCCGCTGCCGTAATCCCTCGTCGTTGCCAGAGGTTGAGACGATACGTGCGTGGTGCGAATCTACCGTTCTTTCGTGATGAACGGTATCGTGGCGCTGACGCCGGGTTCAGCGTCTTTTGCAGTTTCGGAGTACGAGACGCCCGGGGCGTGCCCGTCTGGCATCTCTTGGAGACGCTGACGCCGCCGCCGCTTCTTCACGTATCGATACAGCGGATACATCACGTCGTACGTCCAGTCTGGCGCATTTCGATACGCGAACTGGAGCAGTTGCGTCGTCACGTCCCCCTGAGGCCGGTGCATATACTTGGAGAAGTCCGTCGTCAGCATCCAATCGAAGAACGCTTGGGCCTCCTCGTATCGGTCGTTCACGTCGGGTGAGACCCGCGTCTGGAGGTCCTCCCACATTATCCGTTCGTCGTTTCCAACCGGCCACTCCCGCCTCTCGAACTTGCGGGGGATTTCGTCGAACGAGTCTACGTCCAACGGATACCCGTGGTCGCTGGGGTCGAGTCCGGCTACGAACATCCCGACCGCGGTTCGATAGCACTTCTCGCAGTCTCCGCAGTTTTCGGCGACTGTTTCGTTACACGTGCGAAGTTCCAGACCTGGATTCTCCTCGCGAACGTAGTCTGCGACCGCTTCGAGACGCTCTTGACGCGTGATCTCGTACCCGTCGTGGTGACATCGAGTTCCCGCCCAGGCGACGTTCTCGACGATGCTGGGATTCGACCCCCACGGGAGCGAAATCCCGTTCCAGTGGGTCGCAGCCATGTAGAGGTCACCGATACCGTTGGCGTACGCCAGCGGTGCGCACATCCCGAGTAAGCCTACTCCGTGACCGACCGAACTGTACCATGCGCCGTCGACGTACGGTTCGCATTGAGCCTTCAGCATCCCTACGTTGAAGAGCGAATGCCTGTTCGAGCGAACGAAGTAGTTGTCGGCACCGTGGTCGGTACCGAACGCTTCGACGTGACCCTTCAGGCCATTCCACTTCTCGAATTCTACGTCGACTACCGTCCACCCTTGAATGGTGATGAGCGCGAGGTCTTCGTCGCGGTGTTGGATAAACGAGTAGGTCGAGTCAACCCCTCCAGTGAAAAGAAGGCCGGTCTCCTCGAATTCGCCAGCGGGATTCCGTTCTTCCAGTTCCTTGTAACGGAGATTTCCTCCGAGCACGAACTTCGGATACAGTTGCATCAGCGTGTCTCTCACATCGAGCAGAGAGGCTGCGAATCGCGAATCGACCGTCGGAACTCGAACGTCGGCGTTCTGAGTCCACGCGACGGGACAGACCTGTGCCAGTACCGGCAAGACGAGAATGCTGTCGGGTACGTCGTCGATACTCGTATCGTACTCGACGAGGAAGTCCTCGCCGGAGAAGAACATACGCAGGTCTGGTGAGCAGGTAATCTTCGCCCGTAACACGTTAGTGTCCGATTTGACTTGCTCTATTGAAATCTCTGACATCTTATCCCCCAACCCTACGTGATATGCACGAATTTAATATTTATTAGTTTTCGCCACCAGCTGGTAGCTGGAAACAGCGGATTCCCCGTCGTTTCTCGGGGAACGACTGCAGAGAACGTGGTCGTAAACGACACGATGACTACAGAACATGTGGGTTAAATCCAGAAGGTAGACGACTACTGATTACTACGGGTCGCTTATTTCGAGGTCGTCTCACCGAAGTTCACGCTTCTCGCTCCCCGTCTATGCATCGCGATCTGAACCGCCTTTTCACTACCGTTTCAATTGTCTCTTACCGGTCGTCACCAGACCCGACTCCGGCCACCTTCTTGCTCGCCAGTTCCCACTGTCTTCGAGGTCGTGGAGTTTCGTCGCTTGCAGACACCGAGTGTCAATTACGACCCTGCAGGTTTAGACCGTGGCCCGCGTAGCCCGCGAGCATGGAGATCACCGACTACGAACTGTTCGAGGTGCCCCCGAGGTGGCTGTTCCTGCGCCTCGAAACCAGCGACGGGACCGTCGGCTGGGGCGAGCCCGTGGTCGAGGGCCGCGCCCACACCGTCCGGGCCGCGGTCGAGGAGCTCCTGGAGAGCTACCTGCTCGGTAAAGACCCGACGCGGATCGAAGACCACTGGCAGACCATGTACCGCGGCGGGTTCTATCGCGGCGGACCGGTCCTGATGTCGGCCATCGCGGGCATCGACCAGGCGCTGTGGGACATCAAAGGCAAGCAGTTCGGCGCGCCCGTCTACGAACTGCTCGGCGGGCGGGCCCGCGAGGTCGAGGCCGGATTCACGGCCCTCAAGATGAACGCCACCGCCGAGATGGAGCGGATCGACTCGCCCGCCACAGTACGGGAGGCCGAAGCCAGACTCGCAGAGGTCCGCGAGGCGGTCGGCGACGAGGTGGACGTCGGCGTGGACTTCCACGGCCGGGTCGCCAAGCCGATGGCCAAGCGCCTCGCCAGCGCACTGGAGCCCTACGAGCCGATGTTCGTCGAGGAGCCGGTCCTGCCCGAGCACAACGATGCCCTGCCGGAGATCGCGGCCCACACCACGATTCCCATCGCCACGGGCGAACGGATGTACTCGCGATGGGACTTCAAGCAGGTCCTCGAATCGCAGGCCGTGGACGTGATCCAGCCCGACCTGAGCCACGCCGGCGGCATCACGGAGGTCCGGAAGATCGCCGCGATGGCCGAGGCTTACGACGTGGCGCTCGCGCCCCACTGTCCGCTGGGTCCCATCGCGCTGGCGGCTTGCGTGCAGGTTGACGCCTGCACCCACAACGCCCTGATTCAGGAGCAGAGCCTCGACATCCACTACAACGAGGGCAGCGACCTGCTGGACTACCTCGCGGACCCCTCCGTCTTCGAGTACCACGACGGGTACGTCGAACTCCCGGACGGGCCGGGACTCGGCATCGAAATCGACGAGTCGGTCGTCCGCGAGCGCGCGGGCGACGTGAACTGGCACAACCCCGTCTGGCGACACGCCGACGGAAGCGTCGCGGAGTGGTGAGATGGCGGAGCCACTCGACTCGTTTCCGGACGTGGAGGGTGAGGACGACCGAGAACTGGTCGCTCGCCACCAACAGGCGGTTCGGAATCTGGAGGGCGTGACGGTTGACGGCCTCGTCTACGAGTACCGGACCCAGTTTCACCGGGACCCCCTCGTGACCCAGACCGAGACGGCCTACTACCTCTCGGTCCGGAGCCACGTCTGGGACGAATTTGGGGAGCGAATGGGGTTGAGCGACGCGGAGCTGGAGACCCTGAAGGACGCCCACGCCGAACAGTTCGCGGCGAGCGTGGGGGAGGAGACGGGCGACGCGAAGAATGGCGAGGACATGATCCTGACGAAGGAGTGATACGAACTCCGGTGGCGGACAGAAGACAAACGGTTTATGCTGTCCGTCGGCGAGAGAAGACCATGCCCTCCAACGCGTCACGACGAACGATTCTCGCGGCGTGCACCGCGATAGCTACGTCGACGGTCGGCGGCTGTTTGGAAGCACTGACCGGCAGATCGGAGTCGGACTCGTTGCGCAAGCTAACGCTCCGGTTGTCTCATCGAGACGGGTCGCTTCGCGAGCGACACGTCGTGGACCTCGACGAAACCCGGATACCGTGGGACGAAGCGGCGTTCGCGGCGGCGCTCGACGGCGAGTCGTACACGACGACGACCCGGAAGCCGTTCTTCGCCAGCGACCGACCGAAGTACGTCAAGCACGACGGCACCTACTACGAACTCGGCTCGGTCGTCGTAAACGAAGCGACCCACGTCCACCCCGTTCTGCGTCTGGAGACGGTCGGCCGGACGAGCGAGATGAACTCGGTTCCCGACCACGTCTCCCGGTCCGAACTTCCTGAAGAGGATCGACAGGCCGTACACGTCGCATACATGGCGGCGAGAGCCCGCGGCAACGAGGGCGGCGTGCCGTGGGGACTCGTCGAGCGCGGCGGGTACGTCTACCGGAACGAGGACGCCGTGGAGAACAGTCGCCTGCTCGGCGATTCGGGACCGTCGCACGTCGAGTATCGGGACCGGATATACGCGGTCGAGGTGACCCGCGAGGAGTTCCGAGAACCGGTCTATCGGGCGACCGTCGAACCCGTCACGGAGAACGAGACCGCCGTGGAGACGATTCTGCGCGCTCGACTGGTCGACGCCTACGTCGACCGGGGCGACCTCTCGGCGGAAGCCCAGTCAGTTCTGCGGAAGGCCCGGCGCGACGGCGGCTACGCCGAGTCACACCCCTACTCGGCGGCGTTCGAGACGGTACTCCGGGAACTCGACCGCCGGGCGTACCTCGACGGAAACGTCGAAAGTGACGCTGGCGTAGCGCCGAACGAGCGAAGGCTCGTCCGATACGACGGCCGATACTTCGACTACCGACTCGAATTCGGGGAGGCGGACGCGTGACGCGGAGTGTCCGTGAGAAGGTTCGACCGAGGGAGTCCACCGGCCCACAGGAATACGACTACTGACGCCGTACCCTGGAGGGTCATGCGAACCGAGATTCCGTACGACCCACGTTCGCGCAGTTGACGGTCCACCTCGACCAGAACGAGGGGATTCAGGCCGAAGCGGGCGCGATGCTCGGTATCCCGGGGTATCGACGTCGAGACCGGCATGCGAGGAGGGTTCGTCCAGTCGCTCAAGCGGTCGGTGTTCGGCGGCGAGTCGTTCTTCCTGAACCGGTTCATCGCCCGCGAACCGGGGTCGGTGACCTTCGCGCCGCGACTCCCCGGCGACGTAATCGAGCGCGACCTCGGGACCGAACCGCTGTTCGTCCAGTCGAGTTCGTTCCTCGCCGGGACGCCGGGGGTCGAAATCGACACCAAGTTCGGCGGGTTCAAGACCTTCTTCGCGGGCGAGGGGCTCTTCCTGCTGAGGCTAACCGGCCCGGGACGCGCGTTCCTGTCGAGCTTCGGTGCCATCGACGAGATCCGACTCGGGGCCGGCGAGGAGTACGTCGTCGATACCGGCCACGTCGTCGCCTTCGAGTCGTCGATTCCGTACTCGGTCCGGCGAGTCGGCGGCCTCGCCTCGACCGTACTCAGTGGAGAGGGACTGGTCGTGGAGTTCGAAGGTCCGGGGACCGTCTGGACCCAGTCGCGGAGCCCCGACGCCTTCCTCTCGTGGATCGCCGCAAACGCCCCGTCCGGAACCGGGGCCGTCGTTCCGGTCGATTACTCGTCCGATTCGACGCCGACCGCGGCGGGGGTGAGAGCGGGATTATCGCTCCACCGGGCGGAGATTCCCCGAGGGCCGGGAAGCCACCGAGGAGAGGCGAAGGGTCGCCACGGGGAGGAACCGCGCCACGTCGGGGACGCAACGAGCCACCTCGCGGGCGCAGTGGAGCACCACGGGGACGCGGTGGAGCTTCCGAGAGGGGCGGAAAGGCACCGAACCGGAACCGAGGGGCCTCCGGCGGTGGAACGCGAGTCGGCGGAAATCGCGGGCCGTCGCGGCAGTCGGTGGATCAGAATGCAGGAAAGCGTCGATAGGAATCGGGATTACGCGGAGTCGTGAATCTGGCGCATAGTCCCGTCCGAGGCGAAGATGGCGTCCACGACGCGCTGAACCCGGTTCGCCTCCGCGAACGAGACGAGGTCGCCCCCTTCGCCGTCCAACTCGGCGACGAATTCGTCCACGAGGGTGAGCGTGGTTCGCTCTCGGGCGTCGTTCAGGACGGTCTCGTCGTCCCCGCACCGGTTCTCGACGAGCCTGTACCATTCGAGGAGCGAGAGCGAGCCCTGCGAACCGACGACCGTGATGGAGTTCTCCTCCGACTGCTGGTGGTCCGTGAGCAGGTCGATGGTTCCGTGGACCTCGTTGCCACCTCGGCCGGTCTCCGTCCCGCGAGGGTCGTCCACCGCGAAGTGACCGACGATGGACTCCTCGTACCGGTCGGGGGCGCTGTAGGTGACCTCCGCACTGACGCGCTCGATGGGGCCAAATATCTCCTGTACGCCGAAGAGGAAGTGCGTGCCGACCTCTCGGAGTGGGCCGCCCTGCTCGCGGGTCCGGAGCCAGTCAACGTCCTGCCACTCGCGGGGCCACCGGGGGAATCGGAAGTCGAGGGTGATGCGCTTGGGCTGACCGATCTCACCGGCCTCGATTCGCTCTCGCATCGCCACGAATCCCGGCGTGTAACGGAACGGCAGGTTGACGGCGGTCGCTTGCTCGCTCTCCGCGGCCAGTTCGACCATCCGCTGGCCCTCGTCGGGGTTCTCTGCGAGGGGTTTCTCGCAGATGACGTGCTTGTCGCTTTCGAGGGCGTCGCGGACGATGGCGGCGTGGTGAACCGGCGGCACGCCGACGTAGACCACGTCCACCTCGTCGCGAGCGATCAGGTCGCGGTGGTCCGCGAACGCCTCGCAGTCGTGCTTCTCGGCGAACGCGGACAGTTTCGACTCGTCCACGTCGCAGGCTCCCCAGACGGTCGTTCGCTCGTGGTCGTCGAACGACTCCGCGAGGCGATTGCCGACGACCCCGCAGCCGATGACACCGACGTCGTACATGCTCGGACGGTTCGGTGCGCGGCATTTGTAACTGCGGGTTGGGAGTTAGGCGTTCTAGAGCAATATAATTCGTCGTTAAGAGACTATTTAGTGAGGTCCGCTGAAGGGACCTTCCATCGCTAGCTTCCGCTCGGCCGGATAGAAGTCACGTCGAACCGCCACGCATTGCTAGTGACTGGTTCGGCGGGGCTGTCGCCGAGACCGTCGCATCTCACGTACGGGAGTAATTCCGAATTTCGACGTGATATCCAGTATATCAAAACCGGGAGGTTTTTGTATTAGAGGATGGTGGGGTTGGTAAGCCGATTGCGAGATTTCCGATTCGAAAACCATGACACGGGATACCGAAGACCTCACGGAGCGCGCGCCGTCGCTCGACCAGAACGGACGCGCGGCGTATCGAGTAGCACCGAACGGCCGGAGTCCGAGCACGAACGTCATCGAAGCCGTCGTCGAGGTGGCCGACTGTGACCCGCTCGCCGGCGACTGCGTGCTCTACGACGTGATCGACCCGGACGCGCTCGACCGACTGTTCGCCGACCGAGATGCCGGAACCGGCCTGACCGCCGGAAAAGTGGTCTTTTCCCTGCAAGGATGTCGCATCGAAGCCTGCGCCGACGGCAAACTCGTCGTCCACGAACCCCACGACGGCCACGGGGAGTCGAACACCTCGGCCGCGTGGTCGGCCTGACCTCGTAAGGTGGGCATAACGCGGGACGAGTCCGCTTCTGCAGCGCGGCGGCCAGTTCGTCGCTGCACCCGAGTACGACTTCGAACGGCTTCACCGGTCGGTCTCACGCCTGCGACAGGTCGAACGGCGTTTACGAAAAGGTAATGTGGCGGTAGTTGCAGAATTGGTCAAGGAGCGATTACCGCATGGCCGTCTCGGACAACGTCACGTTTTGGGAGATGTACCGCGAGCTGCCGGTTCGAACGACGATTGCGACCGTCGTCCCGCTCTTTCTAGGCGTGGCGCAGTTACTCAACGGCGTCGTACACGACGTGCCGATAGTGCGAATTCTCGGGTTCACGGCGGGAATGGTCATCGCAGCTGTGCTGGTCACTCAGCTCCACCTCGTCCAGTACCACCGTCGAAAGCTCCAGCAGGAAGTGCTCGGCGAGGAGTAGCGGACCTACTTTGTATTCTTACGCGTCGGGGTCGTGGCGCTCGAACCAGTCCGTCAGTGCTTCTAACCGATGGATGGCCCGGTCGGGGTCGCCGATGGCGTGGTGTTCGTCGGGGTAGACGACCAGTTTCGCGGGGACGCCGCGCTTCTTGAGGCTGACGTAGAGCTGTTCGCTCTGGGATGGCGGACACCGCCAGTCGTCGCCGCCCGCGGTCACGAGGAGCGGGGTGTCCATCTCCCCGACGTCGCCGATGCTGGAGGCGGCCTCGTAGGCCTCCGGGTTCTCCCACGGGAGGCCGAAGTCGTTCGCCCACCAGACGTGGCAGTCGTCGGTGCCGAACGCCGACCGGAAGTCGTAGACGCCGTGCTCGGCCGCCCCGGCGGCGAACCGGTCGGTCTCGGCGACGAGGTAGCCGGTGGTGATGCCGCCGTAGGAGAAGCCCGCGACGAACAGCCGGTCGGGGTCTGCCCACCCGCGTTCGACGAGTTCCTCGACGCCGGCCAGCACGTCGGCCGTCTCGCGGGGACCCCAGTCGGCGCGGATACACTCGCTGAACTCCCGGCCGTACGAGCTACTCCCGCGGTAGTTCACCCGGAGGACGACGTACCCCCGACCGGTCCAGTACGAGAAATCGAAGTCGAAGGTGGGCGCGTCGTAGGCGACCGGCCCGCCGGGGATCGAGGTGATCAGTGGTCGCCGTTCCGGATTTTCAGAGTCGAAGTCTTCGGGGAGGTACGCGATGGCCTCGACCTCGTGGCCCTCGGACTCGAAGGTGACCCGGCGACACTCGGGCGTGCGGTGGTCGGCGACGAGTTCGTCGTTGACCTCGGTGAGTCGCGTCGGGGAAGCGTCCGTCCCGGTGTCACCTTCAGCTTCGAGTCCCTCGGCGTCCGTGGCCTCTGCCTCGCCTTCGAAGTCGTCCGCGTCCACCGCGTAGAGGTCCTTGCCCTCCTGCGGGTCCGAGAGGACGACGACCGCGGTCCCGCCGCGGAGGTCGAAGCCCTCGACGGTCCGATGGCGGCCCTGCGCGTCGAAGGTGCGTTCCGGGTCGGCGTCCGCTCGGAATCGCGCGAGTCGAGTCAGCCCCTCGTCGCCGATGGGCGCGAGCAGGTCGTCGCCGTGCCACGAGATGTCGTATCTGCCGACCGGTCGGTCGAGGTCGGCCGACCACGATTCGTAGGTCTCGCTCGGAGCCGACTCGTCGCCCAACTCGGCGACGTGGACCTCGGGCGGAACGTGACCGTTCTCGGGGTCTCTCCCGACGAAGGCGAGTCGGTCGCCGTCCGGGTGCCACTGAAGCTGGTACGCCGTCAGTTCGGAGTCGGTTACCTTGCGGAGGTCCGAGCCGTCGGGCGCGATGGTGTAGACGTCCATCACGTAGCTGTCGTCCGGGCGCTCGGTCCGGTTCGAGAGGAAGGCGATTCTCTCTCCCTTCGGCGACCAGGAGGGGTCCAGCCCCGTGATCGGCTCCTCACCTCGTCCAGCCAGCCCTGACCGTCGTACTTGTGCTGGAGGCGTTCCGTGACGATGGGGCCCCCCTCCGCGCGCCGGTCCGTCAGGTACTCGCGCTCCTCGTCGGTCGGATCGCGGGCCGCGACCACGAGGCGGTCGCCCGCCGGACCCCAGTCGAAGCCCCTCGCGCCCTCCTCGAAGTCGGTTACCTGCCGGGCGTCCCCGCCGCGGTCGAGGTCGAACGCCCAGACCTGTGACTTGGGTTCGTCGTCCCCGTTCTCGTCGGCCGCGGCGTTCGCGTCGTTTCCGTCGTCCTCCTCGTCGCTCCCGTCGCCGGGTTCGTCGGACCCCGACCCGGAGTCGTCGATTTCGATTGCCACGTCGGTCTCGCGGGCGGCCGTGAACCCCAGTTTCGAGCCGTCGGGGCTCCCCTTCGGGGAGCCAGCGTCCGAGACCCGCGTGAGGCGGTGAGGCTCTCTGGAGCCGTCGGTCGGAACGACGAACAGCGAACTCCGTCGGTCGTCGTTGTCGCGGTCGAACTCGTCGGCGACGAAAGCGACGCGCTCGCCGTCAGGCGAGACTGCAGGGTCGGAGACCAGCGTCAGGTCGTAGAAGTCTTCGAGGTCGAGTGGGTCTGGAGTGTTGGAGATGTCGGATGTGTCGTGTGAGTCAGAGGAGTCGCTCATGGAGATAGCCTCGGGTGCCGTCCCCATTAGGGTGTGGGCAGGGGCAATCCGGTGGCTCGCGGGAGCGCGAGCAGTGGAGGCGCGAGCGGCCGAGTCGGTCACCCGCTTCGCGAGGTGCTCACGACGTAGATTCCCAAGGCCATGACGGCTCCGCCGAAGAGGAATCCGCCGCCGACTCGCTCGTCGAGAAAGACGACCCCGAGCACGGTTCCGACGACCGGCTGGGCGAAGAAGAACACCGCGACGGTGCCCGCGTCCACGTATTCGAGGCCCTTGTACCAGAGGTACCACGCGGCCGCGGTGCTGGCGAGTCCGAGGTAGAGAACCGCCGCGGCGACGGAGAGCGACGGCGAGAGGAGCACGTCTTCGACGGCGTACCCAGTCACGAGGAGTTCCCCGAGAGCGAGGCCCCCCAGCATCGGCACGGCGGCGACCGTCGAGTAGGTCGCGGTCACCAGCGCGGAGTACTTCCGGACGAGCGGCTTCCCGTAGACGGTGTAGGCCGCCCACGCGAAACTGGCCGCGAGGAGCACCGCGACCCCGCCGAGGTTGCCCGCGGCCATCGCTGCGAGGTCGTACCGACCCGCGAGGACGACGAGAGTGCCCGCCGCGGCGAGAGTCATCCCCGCGGTCTTGCGCCGGGTCAGAGGCTCGGAGAGGACTGAGATTCCTAGCAGGAGGGTGAACACGGGCGTCAGAACCGTCAGGAGCGCTCCCTGACTCGCGTTGGTCAGGTCGGTGCCGACGAACTGGGTGGCGATGGTCGCGGTGACCCAGCCGCCGAGGACGATCAGGTTGCGCCAGTCAGACCGCGAGAAGTTCCGCCCCGGTTGGCCTCCTCGGGGAGCCGTCCCCCACCGGACCAGCGCGAGCAGGGCGGCCGCTCCGAGCGCGACCCGGAGGAACCCGAGCGTGACCGGCGGAATCGCCGAGAAGCTCCACTTGCTGACGACGTACATGCCTCCCCAGAGCGCGGCCGCGGCGAGCGGTGCGAGCGCGTAGGTGAGGCCGCCGAGCGACTCGCTACGTGACGAGTCACCCGATGAGTCAGGCGAATCGCTGGTGGCACCCGAGGGAGACGCTCGGCTCTGGTCGTCGGCCATGGCGTACGGTGTACTGTGCGGTGACTGGTATTTGAATGTGCGTGATTGAAGGTGCGGTGGTACCGCCAGATAGTATTGTGGAAACCTTGCAAAACGGTTAAAGCTGGCCGACGCCAAAGGCGAGTAATGACCGACGACGAACTGGAAGCCATCCGCGAGCGGAAGCGAGAGGAACTCCTCGAGGAGGAGCCAAACGTGGGTGAAAGGGACTCGGATGTGGGTGCCGACGTGAGCGACGCTGGCGACTCGACGGTCGCACCCGACGAACCCGTCCACGTCGAAAGCGTCGAACAGTTCTCGACCGTGACCACCCAACACGACGTGGTGTTGGTGGACTTCTACGCGGACTGGTGTGGTCCGTGCACCATGCTCGAACCCACCGTGGCCGCCATCGCCGAGAACACCGACGCCGCCGTGGCGAAGGTTGACATCGACGAGCATCAGGGCCTCGCGGCCCAGTACGGCGTCCGGAGCGTTCCGACCCTGCTCCTGTTCGCCGACGGTACGCAGGTCGAGCAGATCGTCGGCGCGCAGGACGAAGCGAAGTTGACCGCACTCGTGGAACGGTACGCCTGAGCTGATCTTCACGCCGTTCGCTTCGAGTCTCCGCGACGATAGGCCACCGAGAGGAGCACGATGGGCTTTCACACGTTCGATCCCGAGTCGGCGGACAAGCTCGAAGACGAGTCCCGGTATCGCTATCTCTCGCGCGAGGAGTTGGTGAGTGCACTCGACCTCGGTCGGGGAAGGTCGCGCGACACGATTGCCGACCTTGGAAGCGGCACCGGGTTCTACACCGACGACGTTGCCCCCTTCGCTGGCGACGTTCGAGCCGTGGACCTGCAGGACGCGATGCACGAACTGTACCGCGAGAAGGGCGTTCCCGAGAACGTGGAGCTGGTGACCGCCGACGTGGAGGACTTGCCGTTCGGCGACGGCGAACTCGACGCCGCATTCTCCACGATGACGTTCCACGAATTCGCCAGTGAGGGAGCACTGGCGGAGGTCGCCAGAGTGCTCGAGGACGGCGCACGGTTCGTCGTCGCAGACTGGACTGCAAATGGTGACGGCGAGAGCGGCCCGCCGGTCACCGAGCGCTACGACCGCGACGAGGCGGTCGAACTCCTCGAAGATGCGGGGTTCGAGGTTCTTCGGGGCGACGAGCGCCCCGAGACGTTCTTCGTGATCGCGATGGCGTAGCGGTGAGGGAAGTGGATTTTCATTCCCTTTAGTGGTGATATCACGTGGTAAAGGATGGAATAGTTGTTTTGTGGAGAGGATCGTTTAGACGAGGAAGCCGTTAAACGGTAAGCAGTCCCTACCAACCCCGTCGTTTCCGCTGTTTTATCGAACTGGTCGGTCGGGGAGACGGATCGAGGAGACGGGCCCAGTTTTGAGTGAAACGACGAGACGGGTATCCCGTGGGTAGGGAAGGACACCACGATTTCCGGTGTTTTCGAACGTCGGCGAAGAAAGGAGAAGGCGACCAGGGCGGCTCAGACCGACGAATGACTCGAATCGGCTGTTGCTCGACCCCACCATTTCCGCTGTTGTCCGATCTGGACCCTACTGTTGGCTGATCTAAACCGACCAAGAGCAACATCCCGTGGGTAGGGATGACACCACGATTTCCGGTGCAAGAGTGTCCAAGAGCGACCAACAGTGACCGATAGTGTTTGAGCAGTGTCTGGAGCTCGTCAGGCGACTCCGTGAAGTCGTCGGGTGACTCCCACCCCACCGTTTCCGGTGTTTTGGATGCGGAGTGACCTGTAGGAAGAAAGACAGTCGTCGGGGACACTCACCCCGTCGTTTCCGCTGTCTCGCGGCGAGGTGATGGTGTGGGGTGGATTTACGGTGGAATTGACAGGAAAGTCGAGGCGATCAGAAGTAATCTCCGACAGTTTCCGGCAGTTTTCGACTCTCCAAGCCTGAACCCACACCTAAAACGCCTAACTAGTCTATTTCGACTAACTGTAGTGCGGGTATGGTCTTACGCTTATTCACATAAAGCTTTCGACCTATGCATACTTCTCTCAACACGTCCACCACCTTACCTCCCGATAACTCCGGAAACGATGGGGTGGGTGTGTCTTTAAACCTGACGAGACAACGGAAACGACGCACCCCTCCCGAACACTCGTTGCTTAAAAATGAGCGGGACAGAAGAAACAGCGGACGTCCCAGTAACCACGTGGCTTTATATCCCCGCCCGTACAACCACCGTCCAGACGACCAATGTCATCGTTCAGCTTCGACCGGGACAACTCCCTCTACAAGAACCGGGACGCCCTGCTGGAGGAGTACACCCCGGACAACCTCGTCGGTCGCGACGAGGAACTCGAAGAGTACCACGCCGCGCTTCAGCCGATCATCAACGGCGAAGCGCCCTCGAACATCTTCCTCTACGGGAAGAGCGGCGTGGGCAAGACCGCGGCCACCCGCTTCCTGCTCAACCGCCTGCAGGACGACGCCGCCAAGTACGACGACATCTCGCTCAACGTCCTCGAGATCAACTGCGACGGACTCAATTCGAGCTACCAAGTTGCCGTACGACTCGTCAACACGCTCCGGGACCCCTCCGAGCAGATCAGCAACACGGGCTACCCGCAAGCACAGGTGTACAGCTTCCTCTGGGAGGAACTCGACGAGTTGGGCGGGACCATCATCGTGGTCCTCGACGAGGTCGACCACATCAACGACAACTCCATCCTCTACCAGATTCCTCGCGCCCGGTCGAACGGCTACCTCGAAGACGCCAAGATCGGCCTCATCGGTATCTCCAACGACCTCTCCTTCCGCGATTCGCTCTCCGCCAAAGTCCGCTCGTCGCTCTGTGAGAAGGAGGTCTCGTTCCCACCCTACGACGCCACCGAACTCCAGAAGGTCCTCAGCCAGCGCGAGGAGGTGGCGTTTCACGACGGCGCGCTCGCCGACGACGTGATTCCGCTCTGTGCCGCCTACGGTGCGCAGGACGCGGGTGACGCCCGGCAGGCGCTCGACCTCCTGCTCGAAGCAGGCGACCTCGCGAGGAAGGAAGCGGTCGATCAGGTCACCGACGGACACGTTCAGGAGGCCCGCGAGAAGCTCGAACGCGACCGCATCATGGAAGGCGTCGCCGACCTGACCGAACACGCCCGACTCGTCCTCTACGCCCTCACCTCGCTCGAAGCCGAGGGCGAGACCCCCGCGCGCTCCAGAGACATCCGACCCCGGTACGAACAACTCTGCAACCACGTCGGTACCGAACCCCTGACCAGTCGCCGGATGCGCGACCACCTCGCGGACCTCGCGATGCTCGGGGTCATCTCCTCGACGGAGAAGAACGAGGGCATGTCCGGCGGCAAGTACCGCGAACACGCCCTGAAGCAGGAACTCCAGCTCGTCGTCACCGCGCTGGAGGAGACCATCGAGTTCGCGGGCGTCCACGAGAGCATCCGACCCTACTACCAGACGACGTTCGAGGACGCCGAGAGCTGACCTCGGCCGCTTCGTCTCGGCGGGTTCCAGACTGCCACCCCAGCGTTTCCGGTGTCTCGACTTTCTTCCCCATCGCGACTCGACATCTAGCCCTGCAACACCCGATTGCTAGCTCTGAAACGCCGCGGTCCCGGTTCTACGACACCACCATTTCCGCTGTCGGCTTCGAGCTACCTCGGCTGGCTTGCCGACTAACTCCCTCTCGAAAAACAGCGGAAACGACGGGGTGGTAGACGAATGTGCTTTCCGACCGAACAACGGAAATCCCGGTGTCCAAACCGCAGAAATCACGTCTGCCGACAGCGGAAATAACGGTGTTCCACGGTCATCGGACGCGTCCTAAATCGGGTCCGACGGTCGAGTGACAGCGGAAACAGCGGGGTTGGCCTCTTCCTAACTCTCGCTGCATGACAGCGGAAACGGTGGGGTAGTTTTCCGTTCGTCTTGTCCGTCTTAAGACCTCCTCAGCCCCGAAGTCGCCGCGATTATGCGTGAAAAATGACAGACTCATTGATTATTTACGAAGATTTATTTCGGGGAACGAAGCAATCCGTCCCGATGTCCGAGGACGATTCGACATCGGATGGTAATCGTGACGCGCGTCGAAAGTCTCTATCCGATTCTGTAGGAGGGAAAGATGGAGTTGCAGTCTTAATGCGCTACGAAGGCCGTCAAACTGTCGATAATCTGAATAGTGGCCTTACCGATATCGACGCGAAGGCTAGCAAGCTAATGCGTATGAATATCATCGTTGCAGGATTACTCCTGAGCGCACTTTCGTTCGCAGCGAAATCAGCTAACGTCGGGGTGGAACCATTCATTAATCCCTTCTCGATCAGTGGACTCGTTGTTCTCGTCACCTCCATCGTTGCGGCTGTTAGTACCTATTCTGCAGCCGAGTCACGAGTTGGCATCTCTGCGGAGACGAAAGAATGCGTTCTATCTCAGCGTGACGATCCTGTTCGTTCTTGCTTCGGTGGTTCTCTTTTCCGTCGGCGCATCCGTGGGGATCGCTGGCGGTTCACTGCCTACCCACCTTCGTTTTAGCATTTGGATTCTTACCATCGTGACGATTGCCTGCATCGGCTGGATCACTGACGTTCGAAGAGAGTACGAAGCTTGGACGAAATACGGTCGAACGAATGGGGAACGGGAGTAAACGTGAATGAGAAGCAGGAGCAAACGTTGACGAAGATGGCTAACGATGTGTTCGAATGGAGAACGTTCCCGAACAAAAGTATAAACGTCACACCGACGAAAGGATGACTATGAACGAAATCGGCGAACGCGAAATTAGGCGAGACGAGGACGGTGACCCTATCGTGACCGGAACGTCGTTCACGACGGGGGCTATCGAGAACGACGAACTCGAAGAGACACTCATTCAAGAGGTTCTGAAAGACTGATTCGACCGGCACTCAGACGGTCGCGTTAGAATTCGACACTGCCTGCGCTGTCGAACGGAAATCAGCAATCGGCGCTTTACTGGTCGTGTTCGACTTCCAGGAGGCGCGAGTCACACTCCGTACAGCTGACGGCCACCACGTCGAGCGTCCGGCAGCAGGATTCGACCGTCTCCTGTTCCATCGCGATCTCGCCGCCGCAGTCCGGACAGGCTTCGAGGAAGACGCGAAGCCCGCTCAGGACGCGACTCTGGTTCGTCACCGTCAGGTCGTCCCAGTCGTCGTAGCTGTCTTCGAGCACCTTCGCCGCCGCGAGGTCCGCGATGAGTGCTGCGCGGGATTCCCACTGACCGAGGCGACCGCCGTCGTACTCGGCGACCAGCGCCTCGTCGTGCTCCTCGAACGAGAGCTGTTCCTCCTCGACGTCGAGGACGCGACTGAGGTCGCTCTTCTCGGTCTCCTCGGCCTTGATGGACTCCATGTTCGCGTCCCACGTCTCGCGGAACGAGTCGGCCAGACAGAGGTCGTCGACGTCGTCGCACGGCCGGACGGCTCCGGCCTCGGCGAGTACCTCTTCGGGGTCGCGCTCGTCGTCGGCGACCTCGACGGGTTCGGCTTCGAGCTTGTCGAACTTCGCCAGCAACCAGTCGGGGAAGTACCGCTTCGTGAGGGTCGGGGTCCCCGGCACGAGATACCCTCGCAGGTAGATGGTCACTAGCGACAGCGCGAACACTACTGCCCCGCCCGCGGGCGTGAGGACGAGCGAGAGCGCCGCACTCCCGACGGCCGCGATGACGATGTTGACGATGGTACACGGCGTACACCGATTCTCTCCCGTGTACTCCGGTTGGCGAAACCGTTCCACGAATCCGGTCGATTTTGTACTCATACTGTCTCGTTCTTTGTTTTCACCCTATATATCTGTTGTTAAAGGAAACGAACAGGTAGCAGAAACGCAGGCCCTGTGCTTGGCTCGCCGATTGAAGTTTGCGGGACTCGAAATTCGCCGATTCGAACGTCGAATCGCGTCACTCCGTGCCGAGCGTCGAAACGTCCCGCGAAGACGCGGCGTCCTCGACGGCCCGCTGGAGTCGGAGCGTCACCGCGCCGCCGGTCGCGTGGTAGTCGTCGAACGAGAGTTCGCCGCCGAACTTCCCGACGATCCAGTTCGTCAGCCAGAGGCCGAGGCCGCTTCCGTGGTGGAGCGCGGTCTCCTCGCCCGCCGCCAGCACTTCGCGTTCTTCCTCGGGGATGCCCGGCCCGTCGTCCAGCACCGTGAGTTCTATCCAGTCGCGGTCGTCGTCGGTGGCCGAGACGGTCACGGTGACCGACGACTCTCCGTCGTTGTGTTCGATGGCGTTCTCGATGACCTCGCTGATCGCGGCCTCCAAGGTCTTGTCGGCGTAGACCTGAACCGAGTCGGGGATCTCGGCGGTGATGTCGGCGTCGGGGTAGCTCTGGCGGAACTCGGTGCACGTTCGCTCGACGCAGTCGGTCACGTCGATCTGCTTCGTCGTTCGGTCCTCGCGGTCGAGCGTCTTGCCGACCTCACGGGCCTTCTCGCTGATCTCGATGAGTTCGCTCGCCTTCTGTTTGATGACGTCGGCCTCCTGTTCGGCGGGCGGGAACTCCTCGCTGATGTTCTCGGCCCGACCTAGCACGACGTTGAGGTCGTTGCGGAGGTTGTGTCGCAGGATGCGGTTGAACACCTGCAGGCGCTGTTCCCGCCGGACGAGTTCCTTGCGGGTCTGAACCGAGTCGATGGCGTACGCGACGCTGTTGCCGAACTTCGAGAGGACTCGACGCTCGGTCTCACCGAAGGCGTGTCGCTGGTCCGACCAGACGCTCAGCACGCCGTAGGTCCTGTTCTCGTATACGAGCGGAACGGCCGCGACGGCGTGGCGGTCGGCACTCACGCCGGCGTCGATGTCGAACCGCTCCTCGACCGTGGTCTCCCGCTCGACCTGGACCGACCCCGTTTCGATGGCTTCGCGGACCGTCCGTCGGCCGTCGTGACGACCACCATCGTTTCCGGAGTCGCTACTGCCGAGGTTCACGTCGAGCGCCACCGCGTCGAGGTAGCGCTGGTCGATGCCCGCCGACACCTCGGGGCGAACTGCGGGCGTCTCCTCGTCTACCTTCCCGATCCACGCCAGCACGTACGGTTCCGAGTCGGCGAACCGCTCGCAGACGATTCGTTCGATGTCCTCGCGCGAGGAGGCCTGCAGGACGGACTGACTCACGTCCCAGATGAGGTCGTTGACCGCTATCTGGCGGTCGCTGAGTCGCTCGGTCCGCCGCCGGGAGATGGCGTTCTCGATGCGGTTGGCCAACACCGCGAACTGCTCGCGGCCGTCCCCTTTCTTGAGGTAATCGGTCACGCCAGCCGAGATGGCCTTGCTCGCTATCTGCTCGCTTCCGCCGCCGGTCAGCAGGATGAACGGAATCTTCGGATACGTCTCCATGACGGCGGCGAGCAGTTCGAGTCCGTCCATCCCCGGCATCTCGTAGTCGCTGACGATGCAGTCGAATCGCTCGGATTCGAGCCGTTCGAGGGCCGCCTGCGCGCTCTCGACCGTGTACACGTCGATGTCGTAGTCGTCGTCGAGGATGCCAGCCGTCACCTTGGCGAAAAAGTCGTTGTCCTCGACGTGCAGTACACGGGGACGCGCTTCTGGCATCGTTCGTCTTGCCGGAATCGCGGCTACCTAATAAATGGTTTCCTTCTTTTAACTTTACGAAATCGGACTAGAGAAACGATGTCACCCCGTCGCCGCGATTCTCCCGGCAAAGATGACCGCCTTCGCACTTGCCGACCGTATCTCTGCTTGGTTATTCTTCGGTTCTGACTGGCCCATCAATGCCGGGTTCATTCACGGCTGTTATCTCGAATCGGGCTCCACCACTCGCACTCTCCGTGATTTCTATCGTCCAGTTGTAGATATCGACCAGATGTTTCACGAATGCGAGACCGAGTCCGTTTCCGGTGTCACTCGTCGTAAACCCTGCGTCAAACACTTCGGTACGCTGTTCCTCTGGGATTCCATTCCCAGTATCCGCGACGTAGAAACCAGTCGGAAGCCCTCCCACACGGACCGCTACATCACCATCATTATGCGAGACTGCATTTCGGAACAGATTTTCAAGGATATGCTGGAGATGTATTGGATCAACATTTACACGGCGGTCGGTTTCAATGAACAATTCACTTTCCGTCGGTTCGATTGGCTTCCAGGCTTGTTCAGCAATTGGACGGATCTTGACCGTTTGCCGGTCAAGCGTTGCGTCGCTACCCCGCGTCGTCACTAATAAGACATCAATCATTTCTTCGATTCGCCCGAGTGCGTCGTCAACCTGTTGGACGGCATCCTGATTGCCTGTGGCGGCTTGTTGGAGATAGACTTGGGCGATGGTGAGGGGATTCCGGAGTTCGTGCGCTAACATATTGGCGAACGTTTCTAACCGGTTATTTTGTTGTTTTAAGCGCTCATTTTGGTTTTCTAATCGGCGTTCGTACTGGATGCGCTCTGTCAAATCGCGGGTCACTTTGATAAACCCGAGCAGGTCTCCAGTCGAATCGTACACGCTCGAAATGACGACGTCTGCCCAAAACCGCGATCCGTCCTTCCGTACCCGCCACCCTTCATCCTCCATCCGTCCATTTGCCACTGCTTTCTCGAGATTCTGCTCGGGGACGCTCTCTGCGATATTCGATTCAGTGTAAAAGATGGAAAAATGTTTCCCAATCGCCTCCTCTTTCCGGTACCCTTTCTTCCGTTTTGCACCTTGATTCCACGTCTGAATGTACCCCTCCGCATCCAATACAAAAATCGCATAATCGACGACGGCATCCACAAGTTCCTCAAACTGTAGATCGTTCATCTTTTGCTTTTTGGAGGCCGTATAGCTTTCCTGCTCCGGAAGATACCACCAAATCCGCTTGTTTTCTCTGGTTTGCTTGGTCTCTAAAACGCCTTCATCAGCCAAATCAATCAGCACATTTTGCACTTCCTTCGTTGACTCTCCCACTACCTCTGCGAGTTCACGAACCGTAAACGGCGTACTGGAGTCAAACGCATTCCGGACGGTGCTGAAATCAACCCCCGTCGACCCTTTTTCGCCCATAATGATCTATTTGTGAACCAAACTCAATAAGTTCGTCGTAATCCACGTCCGTTGAATATCTCCGAGTGGTGTCCGGAGTACAGGACGACCAGTCCCGTCCCCGACCGGACCTAGTCACAGATGCGTTCGACTCGGTGTTCGTTCCAGACGGTGACGCTGGTCGCTAGGTCCCTCCAGCGGACGCACTGAATCCGACGTCGGAACGCGACTCGATCTCGAACAGCGCGTCGAGCGCGGAGTTGTCCTCTGCCAACTCGCGGCCTGCACCCGTCAACTCGTACCCGCTGTCCTCTCTCTTCTCGGCGAAGCCCTCCCGTTCGAGGTGGTCGAGGTGTGCCCACGCCTCGCCGGGACCGTGCATGACGTGGATGTTCTCCAGTTCGCCGAAGAGGTCGGCGCTGACGGTCCACGGGTCGGCCACGCCGCGCTCGCGGAGGACCGAGAGGACGCGCTCGGTTCGCTCGCGGTGGTGGGCGACGATCTCGCGGGCCCGTCCGGCCGGGTCGTCGATGGGGTCGCGGTGGCCGGGCCACGCGCGGTCGTAGTCGTTCTCGACGATCCGCGCGAGCGAGTCGAGGTAGGTGCCGAGAGGGTCCTCGACGCGGGGGTCGGCTCCGCCCACGTTCGGGGTGTACTTCAGGAGGAGGGCGTCCCCGGCGAGGAGTTCTCTGCCCCGGTCACCGGCAAATTCGAATCCCGACAGTCCGGCGGCGTGACCGGGCAGGTGGACCGCCTCCAACGCGACCCCGCTGAGGTCGAATCGGTCGCCGTCCGCGAACGTCTCGACGGTCGGCCGGTCGCCCCGGATGTCGTCGTGGAGTTCGAGGAAGTCGAGCAGTTCCGCGGCCTTCTCGTCGGGCATTCCCCACTCGTCGAACAGGTTCCGCTCCTCGATCTCGGCCTCGTGGCCCGCGACGTCGCTCTCGACCATCGGCGCGTCGGCCTCGTGGACGTACACCGTGGCCCCGCTCTCGGCCTGAATCTCGCCCGCGAGTCCCACGTGGTCGTGGTGCCAGTGGGTGAGGAAGATGGCGTCGACGTCCGCGAACGAGAGGTCGTACTCCGCAAGGCCGTCCCGCAACTGCTCGCGACCCTTGGCGGTGGCGACACCGGTGTCTACCAGCGCGGTCGTCCCCGAGTCCACCCCGAAGACGTACACGTCGTTTCGCCCCTCGAAGACGGTGTTTCCGAGCTGAATCCGTTTCACGTTCGTACTCGACCCCTGCTCGATAAGTCGTTTTCCTTCTCAAAACTCTCACCGACTCGACCCGAGGCGTACGGTTTTAGTACAACCGTAGTAAAAATCATGACGAAAATTTTATGATATATACTGTTGGCCCTACTATCACCCGATGAGCGAATCAGTGGAGCGACGGGAGCGCGACGCCGAACCGGTGAACTGGCGGCGGACCGACGGCGGCGTCGAGATCTACGACGAGGCGAACCCCGACGCGTGGGTGCGGATGGAGTTCGTCAGTGGCATCGACCCGGACAAGCGACTCTACGGCGTCTGCGACGACTGCGGACTCGTCACGCCACAGCCCGCACTGCCCTCGGCGAGCATGGCCTGTGGCAACTGCGGAGCCGAGTTCGACGCGGACTCGTAGTCCGATAGTTACCACCTCAGCAGCTCTTGCGCGGATTCTGCGGCTATCGTAGTTTGTCCAGCACCGACGACCCCTCCGAGACGGAGTTCAGTTTTTCGAGCGCGGCCGTCTCCTCGCGCCGGTTCTGTTCGAGGAGGTCGCGCACGTCGTCGTCCACGTCCAGTTCGTCGGCGAGCGTGAGCAGTCCCTCGTACATCGTGAGCTCCATCCGTTCGGTTTGTCGGCCCGCCTGATTGTAGAACCGGTTCTGCAGGTCCTCGCTCTGGGCCTGGGCGTCGAACTCCCGCTTCTCCTGGAGGAGTCCGTCGAAGCTCGGGACGCTCTCCTCGGTCGCTTCCATCCCCAGCAGGTCGAACGCCTCTTCGAGACGGTCGACGTGAACCTCGGTCTCGTCCCGATGCTCGGCGAAGGCGTCCACCAGTTTCCCGTCGGTCGCGCTCGTCTGTAATTCGTCGAGCGCGTCCACGAGTCGCCGTTCGACGTAGTACGCGCTCCGGAGCTGATACTCGAAGAGGTCGGCCTCCGTTTCCAGCGTCATGGTCCCCGTTCCAGATACCCCGCAGGCGTCCTTAGCCGTTGTCGCCGAGAGCCGCCGTTTCGGGAGTTGTATCCTTCCGCTGCTCTGCAGTACCGTTTTCACGAATGCGACCGTTCGAGTGTCCATGGGGGTTCCGAAACCGACGTCGCCGCTCCAGATCGCGGCGGTGGCCGTGGGTGCGCTGGTCGGACTGCTCGTCGTGGTACCGCTGGTTCCGTTACTGCTCGACTTCGCGGTCGGACTGTTCAGGGGCGTCTTCGACGTGGTCGTTCCCGGTGGTCGCAGTCCCGCGGCGGGGTAGAGTCCAACGTCTCCTCTTCAGACGGGACTACTCCGACCCCTCGTCTGGCGGAAGGACGGTCGAGATTCGGGCGTTCTCCTTCAGTCGAATTCCGCCGTTCCCGACCGAGAGGGGCATCCGTCCGAGTTCCACCACCTCCAGCGTCGGGTGGAACGCACCGCGTTCGCGGAGGGCGTCGCGGGTCTGGACCGTCAGTCGTCGGTCGGCCGACAGCGACTCGTTGTACTCCACGAGGTACTGCCCCGATTCGAGGTGCCACCACTGGTAGTCGTCGTCCTCGTCGCGCCACACCTTCTCGTGGGCCCTGACGTTGGCGTCGTCGAGTTCGTCCCCGCCGAAGTCCACGCGGCCGGGCGTCTCGACGGTCAGCACCTCGTTCACGGTGAGGTCGAGTCCGCGCTCGGTCACTTGCGTCTCCTCGTGGAGCAGGCCCTCGACGAGGGTGGTGAGTTCGCTGGGTCGCATGGTCGTCTCCACGAGGGCCACGTTGAAAAGTCTCAAAGCCGATTCCGTCGTCGTTCAGAGGAACCTCACGCCGCCGTCGGCGTCGAGCGCGCGTCGCACGGACCCCCAGACGGACGCGAGCGTGTAGTCGCCGGTGACGCCTTCGATGGCACTCTTGCGGACGATTTCGAGGTCGAACCCGTCGCCGGACGCCGTGATGACGTGGTCGGCACTCTCGGCGCTCGGGTCCGCGACGAGCTTCGAATGGGTGTCGTCCAGTCCGAGCGAGGCGAGCGCCACTGCCGCGTGGGAGTTGAAGTTCCGGGGGAACAGTTCGCAAAGGCCTCGAACCGGCCCCTCGTAGAGGACCGTTCGGTTCTCGATATCGTCTGGGCCGAGGCTGTCCGCGTCGGCCGAGTGGAGACCGCTTACGTCGTCCGGGTCGAGTTCGTTCGCGTAGCTGAAATCGAGGTGAGAAGGCGCTTTGGTCGCCCGGATGGATACCGAATCGAGGGTCCCTCTGGCGTCTACCAATCCGTCGATGCCCAGCAGCGCGGCGTGGGGCAGATACACGTCCGTCCCGCTCTCGTTCGCGGTCTCCACCAGCCGTTCTTCGACCGTCTCGTCCACGAACGCCGACCCGGAGAGGACCATCAGGTCGCTGGCTTCGAGGACCCGTTCGCCGAGGTCGGCGAGGACCTCGTGGGTCGCGGCTTCGACGACGAGATCGACCGGCCTGTTCCCGAGTTCCGACGGGTCGGTCACCTGCTTCTCCGCCGGGAGGCCGTCCTTCGGCGAACGGACGAAGACGTAGCCGAGTTCGAAGTCGGGGTCCGACTCGACGTAGTCTGCGAGCGCGCTACCGATTCGACCGAACCCGAGTAATCCGATAGTGTACGTTTCTGCCATCTCTCTTCTCCTGATCACAGCGTGAGGTTCTCACCAGTCGCCCGGTCGAAGAGGTGCGCCTTCGACATGTCCACCGCGAACGTGACCGTGTCGCCCGGTTGCGCCGTGCTGTTCGCATCGACGCGAACGGTGAACTCTTCGTCCTCGGGGGCGGACTCGCTCGGTGCGAGCGTGAGGTCCTTGTTGGCTCCGATGGGCTCGACGACCGTCACGTACGCGTCGAACGTCGTCTCCGGCGGGAACGACTCGTCGACGACCGTCGTGTCGGTGACGTCCTCCGGCCGGACGCCGAACACGAGGTCCGTCGCGTCGCCGGCCTGCAGGCGCTCGCCGAGCGTCTGGAGCACGGCCCGGGTCGCGCGGACGGCCTCGCCCTCGACGAACAGGTTCGCAGGCCGCTCGTACACCGTCTGCGGCGGCGCGATCTGCTGGAGCTTCCCGTCGTTCATCACGGCGACCCGGTCGGACAGCGTCATCGCCTCCTCCTGGTCGTGGGTGACGTACACCGACGTCTTGCCGACCCTCGCGTGGAGCTTGTTCAGTTCGGTCCGCATCTCGATCCGGAGCTTGGCGTCGAGGTTCGACAGCGGCTCGTCGAACAGGAACACCTCGGGGTCGCGGATGATGGCTCGCCCGAGCGCGACCCGCTGCTGCTGGCCGCCCGAGAGGTCGCCGGGCCGCCGGTCCAGTAGCTCGGCGATGTCGAGCAGTTCGGCGACCTCCTGGACGCGGGACGCCCGCTCCTCCTTCGGGTACTTTCGTATCGCCAGCGGGAACGCGAGGTTCTCCCTGACCGTCTTGTGGGGGTAGAGCGCGTAGTTCTGGAACACCATCGCCACGTTCCGCTCGCGCGGTTCCTGGCCCAGCACGTCCTCTCCGTGTATCACGACCCGGCCCTCCGTCGGATCTTCGAGGCCGGCGATCATCCGGAGCGTCGTGGTCTTCCCGCAGCCGGACGGCCCCACGAGGACGACGAACTCGCCGTCGCGGATGTCCATCGAGACGCTGTCGACCGCCACGACCTCGCCGCCCCCGTCCTCGAAGGTCTTAGTCACGTCTTCGAGCCGGAGACTCACGTCCCGGTCGTCTACGTCAGCCGATTCGTCCAGTGTCGTCTGTGGCGTCGTGTCGCTCATGGGTGTTCGTCCTCGGTTTCGAATCGTCGCGGGCCACGCGACGAACTATTAAATTGATTTCTTACCATTTCTCTGGAAATCCTTGAGAAACAAGTACAAGTTCCAAACCGGCGGTCGGAGGTCCGGAGCGGTCGGCCTCCTCTCATCGCTTCAGCCCTCCCGTCAGCCCCACGACGATGTACCGCTGGAAGAAGAACACGACGAGCGCCGAGGGGATGGTCGCCACCACGGCGGCCGCGGCCATCGAGGCCCACTGGATCGAGGTGTCCCCGACGAACAGGTAGGTGGCGACCGGGATGGTCATCGAGGAGAGGTCGGTGCTCACCGTGAACGCGAACAGGAACTCCCGCCACGAGTAGAGGAAGGTCAGGATGGTGCCGGCGGCGAATCCCGGCAGCACCACCGGGAAGACGACGTGGCGGAACGCCTGAATCTTCGTGCAGCCGTCCACCCGCGCGGCCTCGTCGAGTTCCTGCGGGATGGTGATGAAGAAGTTCCGCATGATGTAGATGACGAGGGGGAGCCAGAGGTACACGTAGGCGATGACGATGCCCGTCCGAGTGTTCAGAATGCCGAAGAACCGCATGATGCGGTAGTACGGCACCACCAGTCCGATGGGTGGGAACAGCCGCGTGAACAGGACGAACGTGAACACGAGGTTGTCGAAGGGGAACCGGTAGCGGCTGAAGACGTACCCGGCGGGCGTGCCGAGGATCATCACCGCCACCGTCGAGGCCGACGCGATGATGATGCTGTTGACGACCGCGCGCCAGAAACCCCGGTCGAACAGCGCGATGTAGTAGCTTTCGAGCGTCGGCTCCCGGGGAAGGTACGTCAGATTGTACACGGCCTGATTCGTCTTGAACGAGGTGAGCAGTTCCCACGCCAGCGGCCCGACGATGAAGAACACCGACAGGAAGAGTACGAGGTGGACGACGTACGGACTCTCGACGACGTTCCAGAAGCGCTGTCGCCGCCGATACTGTTCGATTCCGAGGTCTTTACTCGCCATCGTTCAGGCCTCTATCTCCGATATCTGTTCGAGGATGACGTTCACGTAGATGCCCGCGACGATGAGGGTCACCCCGACGAGGAACATCGACACCGCCGACGCGAAGCCGAAGTCGAACAGTTCGATGCCGAACCGGTGGATGTAGATGGCGAGCACCTCCGTCGCGCTCGCAGGCCCGCCGCCAGTGGTCGAGAACGGGATGGCGAACGCCCGGAACGCGAACATCCACGTTATCAGTCCCGCCACGAAGAACGATGGCCGGAGGTACGGCAGGGTGACGTGGCGGAACGTCTGTAACGTGGTCGCGCCGTCCACCCGCGCGGCGTCGTACATCTCCTGCGGAATCGACTGGAGGCCGGCGAGGATGATGATGGTCGCGAACGGGATGCGCGACCACGCGTCGGCCATGATGACCACGGCCATCGCCGTGTCCGGATTGGCGAGCCACGAGAAGTTCTGCGAGAGCAACCCGACGTCCCGGAGTATCTTGTTCACCACGCCCAGTTGTCCGTTGAACATCCACCGCCACGTGACGCCCACGATGGACAGCGGGACGGCCCACGACAGCAGTATCAGGGTCGTGTAGGTGTCCCGGAGTCGCTTGCGGACGACGTTGTTCAGCGCGAGGGCGATGACGAGTCCCGCGAGCATCGAGACGGCGAACGACCCGAACGAGTACGTCAGCGTCTTCTCGACGGCGCTCCAGAACGTCGGGTCCTCTACCATCGCGGCGTAGTTGGCCGTCGGCGCGAACTCCGCCCCGACCCCGAACGCGAGGGTCCGTTGCATCGAACTCCAGACCAGATACGCGACGGGGTAGATGAAGATGACGAGGAGACTCACCAGCGCCGGGCCGAGCAGTACGAGCCGTACGTGGTCGTTGGCGAACTCCGACACCAGTTGCTTGACCCGCCCGAACGTCGTCTCCGGAACTCGCCGATACACGTCTGACATGGTGTGACTGCTGGAAATCGGAATTCGGGGATTACTGGTTGAGAACGCTGTCCACGAACTGCTGGCCCTGCTGGGTCGCCTCCTGTGGCGACATGTCGCCGACGATGGCGCTCTGGAATGGATCGGCCAACCGCTGGAAGATGGCCTGTTGCTGGGGGAACAGTTCGAGAACCCCGTTCTGGATGGCCGACCCGATGACGTCGCCGTACTGGACGAGTCCGGCCTGCGCGGAGTCGTCGTACACCCTGTCCATGTACGATGCGTTGCCCTCGAAGGTGAACTCCCACCACTGGCTCGGGTAGCTCAACCGGAGGTCGCCGAAGAGCAGTCCGGCGACCTTGTGCGCGTCGTCGGCGAACGGATTGATGGCCGTGAGGTTGGGCGCGAACAGCGACGCCTGTGTCGGACTCGGCCCCGTGTTCGCCATCGGCGGGACGACCGCACGATACTGTTCGTCGGCCTCGTACTGGTTGAGCGCACGCGGCACGAAGTCGGCGAACGCGTCCACGTACGCCAACCGTCCGGCGAGGAACAGGTCCACGAGGTCGCCCTCGCCGTACCCGATGACGTCCTGAGGGACCCAGTTGTTGTCCCGCCACTCGGCCATCTTCCGGAGGACGGTCCGGGCCGGTTCGGTGTCGATCTGCACGGTGCCGTCGTCTGCTACGAGCTGGCCGCCCTGCTGGTAGAGCAGTTGTCGGAACGAGTAGAACAGGTACACCGGGTTCCCGGCGTAGTACGCGTAGCCGAACACGTCCGTTCCCTCGAAGGCCTGCATCGTCTCTTCGAGCAGGTCCCACGACCACTCGCCGTCGAACCGGCTCGGGTCGATGCCCTGCTCTTCCACGAGGTCCGGCCGGAGGTTCCCTACCGTTCCCTCGCCGATGTTGGGGAAGCCGTACTGGTGGGTCCCTTCCCGGTTCGGGTCGATGTCCCACTCGACGAGACTTCGGAGCGCCGGGATGTAGGTGTCCCACATCTCCTCGGAGTAGAGCGGGTCCACCGCTTCGAGATAGCCCTGCTGGATGAACACCGGGCTCAGCGGTCCGTCCACGTTCATCACGTGCGGTTCGCCCTGCTGGGCGCTCAGGAACTGCTGTTCCCTGAGGTTGGCCTGATCCACGCCGATCTCCAGCGGTTCGACGGTGATGCCCGTCTTCTCCTCGAACAGTTCGTAGGTCGCGAGCGTGGCCGGGTCGAACTCCATGTTGGCCGCCCCGTGGTTCAGGATCTGGATGCTGTCCACGTCGCCCGCTATCGTGTCGTCCCACCCCTCCGGTGGCTCCCACGGTGCGGTCTGGAACGACTGCGAGTTGGTCCACGTCTGGTCTTCCTGCCTGTTGGGCACGTCCCTCCGGGCTTCCATCGACCAGTCGTCCGCCATGTCGACGCGACGCGCTTGCCAGTTGTCTGCGAATCCGATACTCTGTGCTTCCTGCTGGTACGTGTCTCCGTCCTGTCGATTCGCGTACCCGCTAAGTCCTGCCAACCCCGCGACCCCCGTCGCGGCGATGAATTGACGCCGTTTCATGTTCCCCCACCTGACTTAATCGTCATCAAAAACTCTTAACGTCTTTGTGCCGATACTGACAGATTCTCGACTATGGTATTGATTCGCACATTTGTAATTAACGGCCGACCTCGGCTGACCGACGATTCGACTCGTCACCGACCACTCGCCGCGAGCGCCTCGGTCCGTCGTTTGCAAGTCAGTCCGTCGTTTGCGAGTACTCGTCTACCCACTCCTGCAACGTGATTCCCATCGCAGACTGGGTGATGGCGTTCGAACTCGCGGAGTTGGCGCTCTTGACGAGTTCGGCTTCGAGGGTCCGCTTTGGAACTTCCCCCAAGAAGTGCGGGATGGCCCGCTGAACCGCAAGCGGGCACCCGACCTCGTGGGCCAGCGCGTATCCAGACAGCGAGTGTGGAATCTCCTCGGTGGCGTAGGTCGGGTCGGGGTCGAGTAGTTTCTCGTCCTCGACGTGTTCGACGTATTCGTAGCACTTGCCCACGTCGTGGAGGAGGCAGGCCGCCCGGATCACGTCGAGGTCGGGGTCCGCGCCGTGGAAGTCGCGCTACTCCTCGGCCGACCTGACCGCGATGCGGGTTACTCCGCGGACGTGCTCGACGTTTGTGACCTCGTGGATGTTCCACGCGTACGGGACGTTGGACACGTCGCGCCAACCGCCGCGTTCGAGTCCGAGCGTCCACGCCTCCACGACCTTCTCGCGGAGGTCCGCGTCCTCGATGTCCGCGATTTCGGGGAAGGCGTCCCTGACCTGCGCCTCGTAGTCGGGGCGGTCGTCCGCGTCGGAACCGTCGTCGGTCATGGTTCGGAAATTTACCGGACGGAACGTAAGGGTTCGTGTCTCGGAGACGGGGTACGGATACCCCCAGTCTGCCATCTCCGCGAGGCGCTCGGTGACGCAATCCACCGGGAGCGCCCGGTGACACATTCCACCGGTAGCACTCGGTGAGACAGACCACCAGTAGCGCCCCGTGACCCAAGATACCCGTCAGGGTGGACTGAAAGGGGCCGCCCGGTCGCGTCCAGTTCAGTCGTCTCTGGCGGCCCTATCTGCGACGGGCGGTGTCTTCGGGAGCGAAGCGACCGAAGGCTCGGAAGAGCATGCTCTTCCGGTGCGGAGAGGCCGGATATGTCGCTGAGCGACCGCGACCGGGCGGGGGCTTTCTAACCGTTCTTCACGACGGCTTCCGCTGTAGAAACTCTCTTGATTGGTAGCGACCGGTCAAAAACGAAGACCGAACAATCGCCTCTAACCCCGATATCTAGCCGCCATCGAGAGCCCGAACTCCTCGACGGAGTCGGGGACGATGCCCTTGGCGGTGTAGATGTCGGGCTTGTAGAGAATCTCGTCGGTCACGCCGTGCTCGTCCCGGAGGTGCTCGCGGACGCGGTCCACGTCGTGCTTCTCGAAGTAGTTGGGTGTGTACACGACGATCATGTAGTCGTCGTAGAGGAGTTCGTCGTGACCGAACCCGGTCATGGCTTTCGCGGCCCAGAGGACGCCGTCGGCGGCGTCCGCGACGATCTCCGGCCAGAGTCGCTCTATCTCCTCGGCCGACCCCGTGACCTGCCACTTGCCGATGAACTTCTCCTCGTCGAGCGCGTCGCGGTCGATCTCTCGGACCGCCTCGTCGTCGGCCGTCGTCTCCTCCGAACGTGCAACGTCGTGTTCGTCGAAGTACTGGTCCCCGCCGATCTTCGGCGAGTCGCTCACGTCTCTGCTGCGGAGCCAGTAGTGGTCCTTCTCGGTGATCTCCGTCGGCGACTGCTCTACGGATATACCCGTTCTGGGGGTGGACTCCCCGTAAACGTTGTCCGGGAAGTGAAAGTAACCGCCAGCGGACCTATCGTGCGTTCTCACCGCGTCTCGTTGCGGCGCTGACTGCTCTCAGTACTCACTGATCGAAAGCTTCCTCGACCCATTTGAGATATAGGAAAAGAGAACTTTAGAAATTACATTTATTGGTCAGGTCGCAAGTTCGACCGTCGCCACGATTTCTGGCGAGAACGCCTGCCGAAGCCCTCGGCCGCTAAACCGGCCGGGTCCGGCGAGACTCGGTTCGTTCGTCTCGCCGAAGTTGGGGCGTCGGGGTAGCTCGGGAGTGGAGGGAGTGGATGGTTCGTTAGGGGATTTGCAGACGCACCTGTCGAATTGACGGTTTTATTAGGGTTCCCGCAAATCGTACGGCCATGAACGAGAACCTCTACGCCGAGTATCCCGAGGCGTACGACGCCCTCTACGCCGAGAAGGACTACGAGGGCGAAGTCGAGTTCGTCCTGTCTCAGTTCGAGGAGCGAGTGAATTCCGAATCCGACGCGCTGCGGGCGCTCGTCGTCGGCTGTGGCACCGGCGAGCACAGCAAGCGCCTCCGCGAGAGAGGATTCGAGGTCGTCGGAATGGACAAGTACGAGGCGATGGTCGAGCGCGCCCGGACCAAGTCCGACGCCGAGTTCCGCGTCGAGGCACTCCCGGACCTCCCGGTCGCGGGCCGGTTCGACCTCGTCTGGCTCCCCTTCACGGTCGTCCAGCACCTCGACCCCGACGACCTCGCCGCGGGTCTGCGCGCCTGTGCAGACGTTCTCGCGGACGACGGCGTGCTGATCTTCGACCAGTTAGCCAACGACGGTGGGAACGACCCACGGCTCTGGACCTACCCGTCGGACCAAGGGACCTACGCCAGACTCGTACAGATCCACGAGGTCGGCGACGCCGAGTACCGGTGGGACTCGCTCGTCTTCACGCCCGACGGCGAGTTCTTCGTGGACGCCCACCGACTGTTCGACCACGACCCCGAATACCTCGCGGGCGTCTGCGACGTGCTCGGTCTGTCGCTCGACCTGTACGGGTGGTACGACGAGGACGCGGAACCCGGAGAAGACGGCCACTACGTGTTCGTGGCCTCGTGAGCTGGCGGGGGTTCGCTCCCGAAAGCTTGGGATGATTGCTATGAACTGCATGAGCTGTAGGTGAGAACGTTTAGAAAGCCCCCGCCCGGTCGCGGTCGTCGTCCGAAAATCGAAGATTTTCGTGACTGAGCAGGACGCAGTCCCGCGAGGGCAGCGAGAGCGGCGCTCTCGCGTGCTCACGAAAGAGCGTCGCTCTTTCGAACGACTCTGGCGGATATCTGCGCCTCACCGCAACGCACCGCCACGGCGCAGATAGAGCCGCCAGAGACGACCATGTCCTTCGGACGCCGGGAGACTGCGTCTCCCGAGGTCACCCTCGCTCACCGCGTTCGCTCGCGTGACCGCGACCTGGCGGCCCCTTTCAGTCCCGCCCGCGCGGACTGGTCAATCGGGCGTACTTTGGTGGACTGCTCAGTTGGTCTTCGCACGAGGATTAATCGGCCAGCAGTAGTCGGTGGCCCCGGACGTCGTCACGTAAAAACCGAAATCCGTCGCGTCAGAATCAGTTTACTCCAGCGGCTCCAGCCCTTCCTCCGCGCGGAGGGCGTCGACGTACTCCCGGAATCCGGTTTCGAGGTCGTACTCGGGGTCGTAGCCGAGGTCCTCCTGCGCGGCGGTCATGTCGAGCTTCTGGGTCCACGGCAGTTCGCCCTCGTCGCTGACCTCGATTTCGGCGTCAGGCATGATGGACTGGACCGCCTCGGCGGCCTCCCGGATGGTGGCGACCTCGCCCCGGACGTTGTAGATTCGCTGGCTCAGGTCCTCCTCGGGTGCGAACGCGGCCTTGCGGAACGCCTGCGCGATGTCCTTGACGTACTGCCAGTCGATGACCTGATCGCCGTACTCCACCGAGAAGGACTCGCCGACCGCGGGCTTCTCCACGATGTTGGCGAGGAACGCCGAGCCGCCGGTCTCGCGGTAGGGGCCGTACGCGACCGTGGGGCGGAGGCCGACGTGGCTCAGGTCGTAGTCCTCGTAGTACACCTTGGCCTGATGCTCGTTGTACTCCTTGGTCGCGCCGTAGAGGGTGTCGGGGTACACGAGATCCTCCTCGGCCACCCAATCGTCGTCGTAGTTCGCGGGCGGAGCGTACACCGCGGCCGAGGAGGCCCACGCCACGCGCTCGACCTGCTCGTCGAGGGTCCGGGCCGCCTCGAAGACGTTGTTCGTTCCCATGACGTTGACCCCGGCCCCCGCTCGCGGGTTCTCGCGTGCGAGGTTCGTCAGGAGTGCCGCGAGGTGGACGATCCGGGTCGCGCCCGACTCCCGGACCGCCCGGACGACGCTCGTCGGGTCGGTAATGTCGCCGCGAACGACGTCCACGTCGTCGGCGACGCCGAGTTTCTCCAGAATCCGCTCGTCGGTCGAGAGGTCGTACGCCACGACGTCGTGGCCCTCCTCCACGAGGTCCTGCGCGACGTACGATCCGATGAAGCCGGTCCCGCCCGTGACGAGTACTGTTTCGGTCATCACTCGCCAATCGTATCGGGAACGCTAAAAAAGTGCAGTAACCGGATTCCGAGTTTCGTCACACCGATTCCTTGACCAGCAGATAGGCCAGAACCACCGCGAGCGCCACCTCCGAGACGATGGCGAGGAACTTCACCGGCCCGGCGAAGAGGTGGTCGAGGAGGAACTGGCCGACCGGTCCCTGATGCGGCGTGGGTTCGCGGAACACGAATCCGTGGCCGCCGAGGTGCCAGCTGAAGTAGCCGACGACGTAGACTATCATCAGCCCGATTCCGGCAGCGTACAGGGTCCTGCGGTGGCGACCCTGCGCGGCGATGAACAGGCCCGCGATCAGGGCGAGTCCGGAGACGACGAACAGGGGCCACCGGAGGTCGCGAGGAACCAGGAACCCGGCGTTGAGCCACCTGAACCAGTTGTAGAGGCCAAGCGAGACGTGAATGACCCCGACGACGACGACGAGGTGGGCCGCGACGAGTTTGACCGGCGAGGGGAAGTCGGAGTCCAGCGCCGGAGACGAGTCCTCGGTTTCCATTGTCTGAGTCGAGGCAGAGCGTCCTCAAGGGTTTCACGGTTTTAGTCTCGGTTTTCGGCGGGCGTACTAACGTGGCGGATCGGAATGAGAAGTCGGTCACGACCCGCCGCATCGCTCACTCGTGAAGTCCGCCGACCTCGGCGTAGAACGACGACTGGAGCGTCTCGGCCATGTCCTCCTCGCGGTCGATTCGCACGTCGATGACGGTCGGCACGTCGCTGTCCGTGCCCTCGCGGAGCGCGACGGCGAGTTCGTCGGGGGTCGTCGCGCGGATGCCCTCGGCACCGAAGCCCTCGGCGACGGCGACGAAGTCGGTGTCGTGGAACTCCACGCCCGCGATGTCGCCCTCGCCGTCTTGCATTTGGCGGACCATCCCGAGGCTGGTGTCGTTGAGCACGACGAACGTGGGAGCGACGCCCTGCTCGACCGCGGTCTCGACGCTGGTCATCGTCATCGTAAACCCGCCGTCGCCCGCGACGCCAATGACGTCCTTGTCGGTGGTGAGAGCCGCCGATACCGCCGCGGGGGTCGCCCAACCCATGCCGCCGACGCCGCCCGACCCGAAGTAGGTCCGGACGCCGGGCGTCTGGAGGTAGTTGAGCAGCCAGAAGCGATTGTTGCCCGAGTCGGCGGTGACGAGGGTGTCCTCGTCCACGACGGCCTCGATCTCCTTGACCGCGCGCTGGGGCTTGATGGGTACGTCGTCGGACTCGCACTCGGGCGCGTGGAACGACTCGCGGGCAGTAGCGGCGCGGTCGCGCGCCCAGTCGTTGGTACCTGCACTCACGTCTCCCTCGTCCGCAGCATCAGCGAGCGCTCGGAGGCTCTCCTTGGCGTCGCCGATGAGGCCCACGTCGGCGGGGTAGACCCACCCGGCGTTGCGGGTGTCGATGTCGGCGTGGATAATGGTCTGCTCGTCGGGCGGGATGAACGACGGAGCTTGCCAGTTGGTGTCCATCGGGTTCATCCGACAGCCGACCACGAGGAGGGCGTCGGCCTCGCTCACCACCTGGTTCGCGCCCTCGTGGCCGAACGACCCGATGACGCCCGCCGCGAGGTCGTGGATCTCGGGGAAGGTGGACTTCCCGAGGTAGGACGTGGCGACCACGGCGTCGTAGGCTTCGGCGACGGCCGCCAGTTCGTCGTAGGCCTGCGCGGCGTGGACCCCGTTTCCGGCGATTATCACGGGTCGCTCTGCCTCGGCGAGAGCTTGGGCCGCCGCTTCGGCGTCCTCGTCGGTCGGTGTAGAATCCCAGTTGCGGACCTGCTCGTCGGCGTCCCAGACCGGCGGGACGGGGTCCTCGGGCACCTCCTCGGTGATGGCGTCGCCGTCGAGGATGACCGCGGTCGGGCCGGGCCGGCCGGCGGTGGCGTGCTTGAACGCCAGCTGGACGCTCCGGAGCGTCTCGGTCGGCGAACGGGGGAACCAGTGTTCCTTGGTCACGCCGTCGAGAATCTTCGGGAGGTCGAGGCCGCCGTAGTCGCCGCGGGCCTGCTGGTACGGCGCGAGCGTCGAGTACTCGCCGCGCTCGCTGGCCTCCGTGACCACGACCATCGGCGAGGACCCGAGGCGGGCCTCCATCTG
>PXSM01000078.1 GCA_003023465.1 Halobacteriales archaeon SW_6_65_15
CCGAGGCCGCTCGGGCGGTCGTCGAAACTCACGCGCTCGCCTTCGAGACCGAGCAGAGCGGTACGCGCGCGTCGGGCCGCGCGGCCGTGCGAGAGGAAATCGACCGCGAAGCACTGGTTGACGGGCTGGCCGAGATACTCGCCCGGAAGTACGACTCCGTCGCGCGCGAGGACGGCGCGGTCGTCGCCCGCGAGACCGCGTTCGACCCCGAGAAGGCCCGCAAACTGGGCGTTCGAGAGGGTCCTGCCTTCGGCAAGCTCTCGGCGGGCGAGTCGGTCGTCGTGGGCGGCGAGGAGATAGACCCGGCGGTCGTCCGGTCCGAGCGCACCCGGCGGTTCCCGGTCTGAGCGAATTCGCGATTCTCGGTTCGAGTCCAACTGCCGACTCTCGGTCCGACCGACCTACTCCTCGATTATCTCCGCGGCGTCGAACCACTCCTCGATGAGCGACTGCACCATCAGGAAGACGACGCCGACGTTCAGAACTCCGGCGATGAGAAGTACGACGACCCCGAGAACGGTTGAGTCCACGCCGCGCGCGGCGGTTCCGTCGACCGGAGTGACGAGAAATATTCCGATCACCGCGTACGCGACGTACTTGCCGTAGGAGGGGCGTTCGCCCTTCGGAACCCTAATTTCGGCCATGTGACATCTTTCCGATTCGGGGTAAATATGTGTTGATACCCGTCCCCGCTGGGAGTCCGGAATGCAGTCCAAAAGACGCATTACTCCGAACCGAAGACGACCATCATGCATCGACGCACCCTCCTCACCGCTCTCGGTGCGACGACGGCAACTCTCGGTACGGGGTGCCTTTCGTCGGTCGAAGAGCGGCTCGATCCGTCGGTTCGGCTCGGATGGTTCGGCGCACACAATTTCGATACAGAACCCCACCAGTTCGACCTGCAACTGACACGGGATGGCACGCGAGTTCACCACTCGTCCCACGAGATTCGACCCAGAGACGGGAACTACGTCCATAGTGGGGTGGCCGACTGTGATTGGGGAAGTGCGTCGGGCGATTACGTCGTTCGCGCCCGCGTCGATAGCAACGAATGGAAGGAAGCGTCCATCACGGAGTTTCTCACGTCGAGAGAGCCCGACTGTGCAGTCGCAAACGCGGAGTATCGTGACGACGGTCTCCAGTTCTTTCTCAGAGACGGGTGCGACCGAGACTGGAACGGCACGTGTTCGTTCACTACTCGGTAGATTCACACCACCGTTCGTCGAACCCACGTCAAATGTCACCGAATGTCAGACATTCGTCCGACAAAGAGGGGAAAGATAATTAAGCTCCGTTCTCAAGGCAACTTCAGCATGGACTCGTTAGTCGAAGACGCCATCGAGGAAGCCGAGGGGGACTCCGGGCAGGGCCAGCCCGCCGGAGACTCTACCTCCGGAACTGGGGCCGACGTCAACCCGTCGGGCACGATGACCGACGAAGAGCTGAAAGACGTCCTCCAGGACCTCCAGACCGACATCACGGTGGTCGGGTGCGGCGGAGCCGGTGGCAACACGGTAAACCGGATGGCCGAAGAGGGCATCCACGGCGCGAAGCTCGTGGCCGCCAACACCGACGTTCAGCACCTCGTAGAGATCGAAGCGGACACGAAGATCCTGATGGGCGAGCAGAAGACGCAGGGCCGCGGCGCTGGCTCGCTGCCGCAGGTCGGCGAGGAGGCCGCGCTCGAAAGTCAGGAAGAGATCTACGACGCGATTCAGGGTTCGGACATGGTGTTCGTCACCGCCGGACTCGGCGGCGGGACCGGCACCGGGTCGGCCCCCGTGGTCGCCAAGGCCGCCCGCGAGTCGGGTGCCCTGACCATCTCCATCGTGACGACGCCCTTCACCGCGGAGGGTGAGGTCCGGCGCACGAACGCGGAAGCCGGACTGGAGCGCCTGCGCGACGTGAGCGACACCGTCATCGTCGTGCCCAACGACCGCCTGCTCGACTCCGTCGGGAAGCTCCCCGTCCGGCAGGCGTTCAAGGTCGCCGACGAGGTGCTGATGCGCTCGGTCAAGGGCATCACGGAACTCATCACGAAGCCCGGTCTCGTCAACCTCGACTTCGCCGACGTCCGCACCGTCATGGAGAAGGGTGGCGTGGCGATGATCGGACTCGGCGAGAGCGATTCGGACTCGAAGGCCCAGGACTCCGTGAAGTCGGCGATGCGCTCGCCCCTCCTCGACGTGGACATCTCGGGAGCCAACTCCGCGCTGGTGAACGTGACGGGGGGCAACGACATGTCCATCGAGGAGGCCGAGGGCGTCGTCGAGGAGATATACGACCGCATCGACCCCGACGCCCGCATCATCTGGGGGACCTCCATCGACGAGGAGCTCGACGGCGAGATGCGCACGATGATCGTCGTCACGGGCGTCGAGTCGCCGCAGATCTACGGCCGCAACGAGGCCCAGCAGGCCAAGGCCAACAAGCGGCTTCAGGACATCGACTACGTCGAGTAGTCGCCGGTTCGCGGTCATCCCGACGGTCCCTCCGGGTCCTGCCCGCCCTGCCCCGCCAATTTCTACCCGAACCGTTAGCGCTTGCTTTCGACGGCGTGAGCGCGCGACGATAGCAATAGATAGAAAAAGGGCGCTCTCCTAACTCCGATACCATGGACGTCAAGCTCGACCTCACCTCGTACGTGCGCGTGCTGAAACTGGCCAGCACGCCCTCGTGGGAGGAGTTCTCGAAAATCTCGAAGATCGCCGGTGCGGGAATCATCCTCGTCGGCCTGCTCGGATTCGTCATCTATGCAGCCATGAGCTTCCTGCCAGCGTAGGTGATCTCGAATGCCAATGTACGCAGTCAAGACGACCGCGAGCCAGGAACGCACCGTCGCGGACATGATCATCAATCGGGAGGAACCCGAGATACACGCCGCGCTCGCACCCGACTCGCTGACGAGTTACGTGATGGTCGAGGCCGACAACGACGCCGTCATCAACCGCGTCCTCGAAGAGATTCCCCACGCCCGGAGCATCGTGCCCGGCGAGAGCGACATCTCCGAGGTGGAGCACTTCCTCTCGCCCACGCCCGACGTGGAGGGCATCGCCGAGGGCGACATCGTGGAACTCATCGCCGGCCCGTTCAAGGGCGAGAAGGCGCAGGTCCAGCGCATCGACGAGGGCAAGGATCAGGTGACGGTCGAGTTGTACGAGGCGACCGTCCCGATTCCGGTGACGGTGCGGGGCGATCAAATCCGGGTCTTGGACTCTGAAGAGCGATAATCGAACTGTACGCCGAACAAAGTGAGGCGTTTCACTCGCGAGCACCGCAGGTGCGAGCGAGGTCTTTTTCCCCACGTTTTTGCAAGGAGTGGTGCGTGAACCGTGTGAGCGCACCCGACGCAGTAAAAAGTGGTAGTGCGACCGTCCCGATTCCGGTCACCGTCCGCGGCGATCAGATTCGCGTGCTGGATAGCGAGGAACGGTAGTTCCTCGAACCCGCGAACGGCGAAGCCGTGAGGACAGTGGAGAGCAGTAATTCTCGCACGTCATCGTTCTCAATCGTGCGACAGCCGATAGGACGAACTCGGTGACACCAACCACGGGGACGCGCTCGGTGGGACACGCCACCGTCGGGTGGGATAAAGGGGTCGCCCGGTCGCGGGCTTTCGAAGCATTCTCGGCTTCGACTCGTTCGGCACTTCCTTCAGTGACTCATAGTGACCGAGTGGGACGTTCTAAGATAAACCCAGATCCCGAAACCCATCCACGCGACGGCGAACAGACTCATACTCGTCCGGGCCGTTACGATGCCTATGTTCGACCACGAGTACACGCTCGTCGTTCACCCGCGACTCCGAGCCCGGCTATCGTACCGAAACGACGACGGTAGTCTCGCGGCCGCGACCGTCCGACTCGACTACCGACGTGAAGACGACGAGTGGACCGAGGCCGGTAGGCGGGCGGTCCGCCCGATTGCGTGGGCCTAATGTGCGTTCGGGAGTCATGTTGGACCTCTCGGTCGATGAACCGGGACGCATCCGCGCCGGCGAGGGGCGCGCGCTGCGGACGGCGTCCGAGCGTTCGCTCGCCCCTGCGGGGGGTACGCCCACTCGGTGGCCGTCTGTACAGCCCCATTATCGTATGATTCGACTCGGCCCGTGCTAATAAAAGGGACCAACGTTTTGAGACGATTCACGCACAAACGAGTGACATCGACCC
>PXSM01000079.1:0-10902 GCA_003023465.1 Halobacteriales archaeon SW_6_65_15
GCGACGGTCCGCGAGTGGGTGAGCACGCGCGAGGACCGCGAGGAGTCGTCCTCGACCGGTTCGACTGCACGCGGTTCACCCTCGACCCGAAACGACCCGCGTTCGGACGAGGGGTCGTCATCCGACCGCTCTTCGACGCCGGCCGATCAAGCGCCGACAACCGAGGACTCTGCGCAGGCGAGCGCCCGCCGCGACGTGGTGAGCAAGGCGGAGCTCCCCGACGAACCGCCCCAGAACAGCTCGATCTCGAACTCCGAGGACCGTCCCGACGACAGCAACGTCGTGGACGCCCCCGCAGACGAGAACCCGGGCCTGAAGGAACTTCGCGAGGAGCTCAACAGCCAGTTCGAGAGCATCCGCATCGTCAACCCGGGCCAGTACGAACTCAACCTCATGGAGCTGTACGAGCGCGAGGAGTACATCATCTCCCTGCAGGAGGACGGCAAGTACGTCATCGAAGTCCCGGACGCGTGGGACCAGACCGACCGATAGCCGCCGACGCGGCCACGTTTTCCGGTCGAGAGGCGGTTTCTTACCGACCTGCCGATACGCCGCTCGTCAGGTTCGAATCTCGAACCGCGCGCCCCCAGTCTCGCTCTCCGTGACCGATATCTCCCACCCGTGAGCCCCGGCGATGCGTTTCGTGATGGCGAGCCCGAAGCCGGTTCCCTTGACGTCAGTCGTGTATCCGTACTCGAACACCTCTTCGCGGTCCTCGGGAGGAATTCCAGGGCCGTCGTCGGAGACGTAGAAGCCGTCGTCGAGGCGGCCGAATCGAACGGTACGGTCTCCGTCCGAACGAGTCCCCGTCGAACCGTGTTCCACGGCGTTCTCGAGGAGATTGACGAGGAGTTGGCGTAGTCGTTGTTCGTCGGCCTCGACCGCGAAGCGTTCGTCGACGATTTCGAGCGTGACGTCGCCGGAGTTCACCGTCTCCCACGCGGATTCGAGGAGCTCTACGACGTCCACCTCCGTCGGCTCGTGTTCGACGTGTCCCTGTCGTGCCAGCGTCTGCAGGTCGTCGATTAGCCGACCCATCAACTCGTGGGCCTCCTCGGCCTTGCGGAAGTGCTCGTCGCGGTGGGTCTCGGCGGCGAGTTCGAGATAGCCCTGTGCGGTGTTCAGCGGATTCATGAGGTCGTGCGAGACGGCGCTGGCGAACTCTTCGAGTCGTTCGCTCTGGGCGGTGGCCTCCTGCTCCCGGTTGCGAAGCCGGCGCTCGCGCTCGGTCCGGTCGAGCGCGGCCTGAGTGTTCGCCGCTAGTATCTCGGCGAGGGTGACGTCGTATTCGTCGAACTCGCCGGTCGACGTCGACGCGATGTTCAACACGCCGTGGCCGCCGAGGGGGACGGCGCAGTAGCTTCGGATCGCGTCCGAGCCCTCCTCGAGTCCGCGCTCGTCCTTCGCCCCGCTCGAAGGTCGGCGGCGGGCCGAACGTCTCCTGAGCCTGTTCGGTGTTGGAGACCGCCCGGAGCACCTCCTCGGTTTCCTCCCAGAGGAAGACGGACGAGTAGGGCTGGCCGAGGACGTCGTGGGCGGTTTCGACGGCAATCTCACCGACCTCGTCGGCGGTCTCGGCGTCGATAAGCCTCCGTGTCGCCTCGTGGAGGGCTTTGACCGTCGCCTCGTGCTCCTTCCGGGCGGTGATGTCCATTATCACCCCTTCGATGGCTCGTAGCTCCCCGTTCTCGAAGACGCCGCGACCCCGCTCCCAGATCCACTTCTCCGTCCCGTCGCTGGTCCGGATGCAGTACGACACCTTGAACGGTTCCCGGTCGTCGAGCGCCGACTGGACCGGTCCCCATATCTCGCCGCGGTGACCGGAGTGGATGACGTCCTCGCCCCACGACACCGCTCCGGATTCGATGGCTGACCGGGCGTACCCGGTCAGCTCCCGCCCGGAAGATTGCTGAAGATGGTCGACAGTTGTCGCCGATTCTCGGAGAGCTCCCGCTCGGTTCGGTGCTTATTGACGCTGTTCTCGATTCGGTTGGCCAGCACCGCGTACTGGTCGGTTCCGACCTCCTTCTGGAGGTAGTCGGTCACGCCCGCCGAGATGGCCTCGCTAGCGATCTCCTCGCTTCCCTTCCCCGTGAACAGGATGAAGGGGAGATGCGGATGCGCGTCTCGCACGGCTTCCAGGAACTGTAACCCGTCCATCCCGGTCATCTGATAGTCGCTGACGACGCAGTCGACCGGTTCGGTCGCTATCCGTTCCAGCGCGTCCGACGGGGTCGTCTCGACCTTGACCTGCAGCCCTTCGCGCTGGAGGAACTCCGCGGTGATCTCCGCCAGATCGGGGTCGTCGTCCACGTGAAGCACTCTGATGCGTTCGCCCGTACGAGACGGAATGTCGTCTACCATCCTCGGACCTTATGACAACGACCACTGATGAGAGTACCTTCAATAATCTATCGGTCGGAGCAATTCCGGTAACCCCTGAGGGCTTCGCAAAACTGTTTATGGACCGCCCGCTACGCTCCGTATCCGATGCTGGACGACGCCAAGCGCCGAGCGCGCCACGTCGCGTTTCTCTTTCCGGCCGCGCTGGCTCGCCTCGGCCTGTTGGACCGCGAGAAGGGAGAGGAGGCGTTCGACCTCGCGGTCCCCGTGATGGTCACCGGCGGGATGCGGACCCTGCTCCGGGTGGCCGACTTCTTCATGGTCGGCCGGGCGCTCGGCGATCAGGCGGTCGCCGCGCTCGAACTGGGTTTCCAGTACTTCTTCATCCCGTTCGGCCTCTCGCTGGGGCTGACCAGCGGCACCATCAGCGTGGTCTCGCGGTTCGAGGGCGCGGACGAGCGCGAGAACGCCAACTTCGCCATCAAGCAGTCGCTGTGGCTCGCGCTCCTGCTGGCGATTCCCATCACCGTGGTGACGTGGTTCTACGCCGAACCGATGATCGGCTTCCTCACGGACGACGCGCAGGTCGTCGAGTACGGGGCGGTCTATCTCCAGATCATCATGCTCTCGGTGTCGTTCCGGTTCTGGAGCATGATCGCCGCGCGGGCGCTCGCGGGCGTGGGCGACACCCGGACGCCGATGTACGTCCGCCTGCTCACGCTCCCGACGAACATCTTCCTCAACGCGGTCCTCATCTTCGGGTTCGGGCCCTTCCCGAAACTCGGCGTCGCGGGCGCGGCGTGGGGGACCGCCATCTCGAACGTCCTCGCGGCGACCATCTTCACCGCCGCGCTCCTCTCGGGGCGGTTCACGGTCCGACTTCCACTCCGCGGCAAGCAGTGGGACTGGTCCATCGCGACCGAGATCGTCCGGGTAGGGCTGCCCCTCGCCGGAACCCGCATCTCTCGGACCCTCGGCCGGTTCCCGTTCCTGCTGGTGCTGACCACTCTCGGCACGCCGGTCGTCGCGGCCTACGCCATCGGCCGTCGGGTGATGCTGCTCGCGCTGATGCCCGCGTGGGGCTACTCGACGGCCTCCTCGACGCTCGTCGGTCAGTCCATCGGGGGTGGAAACGACGAGGAGGCGACCGAGTACGGCTGGCAGACGCTCCGCATCGCGCTGATAACCCAACTGCTCATCGCCGCGGTGCTGGTCGTGGCGGCCCGGCCCCTCGCGGTCGCGTTCGGCACCGAGCACGTGGACCTGACGGTCGAGTTCGTCCGCGTGTTCGGCGTCGGCGTCGCGGCGTTCAGCATCTCGCGGACGATGCGCGGGAGCCTCCGCGGCGCGGGCGACACTCGCTGGCCCTTCTACGGCACGTTCGCCGGGACGTACTTCTTCAAGCTCCCCGTCGCCTTCCTCGCGGTCGCGCCCGGAGCCGTCCTGTTCGGCCTCGGAAGCTGGCAGTTCGCGCCCGGCCTCGGGTGGGGACTGCTCGCGGTCTACGTCGCCATCGTCGGCGACATGTACATCCGCGCGGCGGTCAACGTTTTCCGGTTCTGGACCGGCGAGTGGAAGCGCATCGCCCGCGAGTCCGACGTCGGGGCCGGAACCAGCACGGACTAAACCTGCCAATTTTAAACGCTCGCGCCCGAACGTCCGGACATGAGCACGGCAACAAAGATCGTCGTCGGAACGGTCGGAATCGCCGCGATTCTCGGGGTCGCACTGGTGGTCAACACCTTCCTCGCGGCCGCGGCCTGATGTTCGAGGAGCGGTCGCTCCCCGAGGACCTCGTCGCGGTTCGGGAGACCCACGCACCCGACGCGCTGGTTCTCGACTGCGAGGCGGACTTCGAGAGCCTCTCGCCCGAGCGCGCCGAGGACCTCGGCCTGCTCGTGGACGCGCTCGACCCCCTCGCCTACCCCGCGGAGTGGCTCCCCGAGGACGCACCGGAACTCCTCCGGCGATTCGCCTCGACGGACTTCGTGGTCGGGATGCCCGGCGACGGGAGCGTGGCGTGGACCCGCCAGACCGACCCGCCGGTCGCATTCGTGAAGGCCCGCGTCCAAGGTTCGCCCGAGGAGTTCGTGGACTTCCTGATCGCGGAGGCCCTCGTACAGATCGGCACCGGACTCCCCGAGCACTTCCTCGGATTCTTCGAGGAGCGTTACCGGGACCTCGACGCCGCGCTCCCGCTCGACTCCGGGAGCGTCTATCAGGTCGCGGCCGCGCTGTACGACGCCTACCTCGGGCTTCACACCCGCGAGGTGTTCGCCGAGTGGGCCGACAACAGCCCCAACACCGACGGTCTCCCCGATGCTGACGACCATCACGATGCCGACGACCGTCCCGACGCCCACCCCCGCCTCTTCGCGGCGTGGCAGGACGCGGGCGAGCGCGTCGAACCCCGTCTGGAGGGTCTCCCCGCGGCGATGGCCCGAGACGAGACCGACTTCGCGGACGCCGCGGAGTTCGCCTGCGCCGCGGTGAAACACGGCCTCGAACTCCCCGCCCCGTTCGCCGCACTCGACACGCAGGCCTACCGGGACCACGGCGCGGACTACGCCGTGACGTGGGCGGAGAAGACGTTCGAGTGACGGCAGTAGGGAAGACATTCGATACCGATGGCAGAGAAGAGCTTCGAGTGACGGCGGTAGAGACGACGTTCGAGGCGTAATTCTGCGACCGGCACAACGGTTTTAGCCTTCCGCACCGACCATCCAGATGGGGAACTTACGTGTACTGGGAGACGCGCGCAGAACCCGGATGGGAGGAACAGCTATACCCCGACGCCGAGGCTGCGGAGCAGGGCGTCGAGAGCCAGACGACCGAATGAACGATCCGAAGCGACCGACCCTCGAAACGACTGATTTTCGGAACGAACGATTCCGAGCGACCGAATCTCAGTTCTCGCTGTTCGGTTCACTCGATTTTGACCCTCGCTAACTCTGCTGCTAGCTCCGTCGCTCGCTCACCTTCTATTCCGACCCGTCCTCGCGTTCACCCCTTCGTTTCATCTGGAAACAGACGAGAATCCATCCAGAGACGGACGGGAATCCACCGGCAGACCGACGATGACGAGAATCAGGGGATCAGCCGTTCCCCGTCGTCGTCGTAGACCGCGATGGCGTCCACCGGGCAGACCCGCGCGGCCATCTTCGCGTCGAACTCGGCGTCCTCGGGGATTTCCCGGACGAACACGTCCTCGTCGGCCTCCTCGGAGCCAGCGAGGTCGGCCTTGCCGTCGTCGCGGTTCTCCTCGAAGGCCTCCCACTCCGCGGTACACTGGAACATCCCGGTGCAGGTGTCGCGGTCGAACTCGATTCGCATGGTTCGGACTTCGCGCGGCGACCTCAAAGCGATGGCGGACGACCTCCCGACCGGTCAGGGACGACCGCCGACCGTTCCTGGACGACTCGCCGACCGTTCCCGACGGGTCCGCGGACCCGAAACGGTGGGTGACGACCTCGGTGAGAGAGACACATACATTTGTAAAAGATATACATTTATTTTTAAAATAATCATTTAGTTTGTCAAGGCTCGCCCGGCACGTCAGGCCACGTACTCCTGCAGGGCCTCGACGGTCGGGTCGAGGAAGTCCGCAAAGTTCTCCTCTCGCTCGACGCCCGGCCGCATCCGCGCCTCGGAACTCCGCCACTGCGAGCATCGCGGCGGTCTCCATTCCGAGCGAGACGACGCCCTCCCCGGCGTACCGCTCTATCTCGGGCACCGTCTCGCGGTAGAAGGCGCTGGTGGTCCACGTCGGCCCGCGGTGGGTCTCGACGCCCGCCGCCGAGAGCGACTCGTCGAGTGCGTCCACGAGTTCGGACGTCGTCCGGACCTCCTCATCGGGCGGGAGGTAGTGGTAGGAGACGCCCTCGTCACCGATGGCACGCGTGGGGAGAATAGCGTCGTTCGGGGGGATGGACTTCTGGAGGCAGCCACAGCCACCGAGGATGCAGACGACCTCGGCTCCGGCCACGATCAGGTTCTCCGCCACGGTGGCGGTCATGGGACCTCCGATACCGAAGTCCCCGATGAAACCGACGTGGTCGTTCAGCAGGTGGACCTCTTGGCTCCGGACCAGGTTCACCGACTCGTCCGCTCGCGCTACGACCTCCCCATAGAGCGAGTCCTGGAAGCCGAGAATCACTGCTGGCGGAACGTCCGGCAAGCCGTCGCCCTGCTCGGAGACGGCCTCCGCAGGCGAGAAGATTGCCTCGGCGTCGTACTTGTCGCTGAAGTTCGGAATCGACATACTGGCCCTTCTCGGACCTCCGGGAAAACCGTTCGCTTGGTGTGGGTCGAGTTAGCAAGCTCCGCTCGGATCAGTACTCCGGGTCAGTACAACCTGAGCGCGACGACCAGCAGATACGCGTAGGCGTTGTTCGCCGCGTGGAGGGCGACCGCCCCTGATAGGTTGTCGAACCGGAGCCGTAGAATCGCGGGCAAGACGCCCCAGACCGTCCCGAGGACGAGCCCCCGATAGAGTATCTCCTCGGTGATCGGGGCGATGACGACGGCCCCGACCGTGACGATTGCGACGGTCGTCGGACTCGCGAGCGAGTACGAGAGGCCCCGAACCTGATACCCGAGACCCGCCATTATCCGGTCCACGGCCACGAAGACCCCGAGGCCGACCGGGAACGCACCGGCGGCCCACAGGAGTTCGTGACCGGAGGGACGCCGGAATCGGAACACTGCCGAACGGTCGGCTGGCGACAGGAAGGCGTAGAGTCCCACCACTACCGCTACGTTCGCCAGCCCGTACAGGAGGTACGCCATCGGGAGTCCGTACGCCTCCTGCGGGGTCCCGGTCGCCAGACTGTGAACGACGAAGAGCAGCGACGTGACCACGACCGGGACGACGGCGACGCCGAGCACGAGCCAACTACGGTCGGCGAGGGGTTGGACCCCCGGCCGATCCGTTCCGATTCGGAATCCATCGGTAGCCATCGTCCTCCGGTTGACGCATACTTGATATAAACGTGGTGGAACGACCCGTCCGAAGCACCCCGACCCGACAGTTTAAACCAGAAGACGCGCCAAAGTCGGGGTAATGAGCACTTTCGTCTCTGACCGCCCAATCTCCGACTCCCGAAGGTGGTCGGCGTGAGCGTCGAGATCGCCGACATCCCCGACCTGCCCGACGGCGTGCCCGAACACTTCCGCGAGCAAGGGATCGAGGAGCTATATCCGCCGCAGGGCGAGGCCGTCGAGGCTGGCGTCGCCGAGGGCGAGAGCGTGGTCGCGAGCGTCCCCACCGCCAGCGGGAAGACCCTCATCGCCGAGCTAGCGATGCTGACCAGCGTCGCCCGCGGCGGCAAGGCGCTGTACATCGTCCCCCTGCGGGCGCTCGCCAGCGAGAAGAAAGCCGAGTTCGAGGAGTTCGAGCAGTACGGCGTGGACGTGGGCGTCTCGACCGGCAACTACGACAGCGACGGCGACTGGCTCGCCCAGAAGGACATCATCGTCGCCACCAGCGAGAAGGTGGACTCGCTCGTCCGCAACGGCGCCCAGTGGGTGGACGACCTCACCTGCGTCGTCGCCGACGAGGTCCACCTCGTGGACGACTCAAATCGCGGCCCCACGCTGGAAGTCACCCTCGCCAAGCTCCGGAAGCTCAACGACCAGCTTCAGACCGTCGCGCTCTCGGCGACGGTCGGCAACGCCGACGCGATAGCCGAGTGGCTCGACGCCACCCTCGTGGACTCCACGTGGCGGCCCATCGACCTCCGGAAGGGCGTCCTCTACGGGCAGGCCCTCCACCTCGACGACGGCTCGAAGAAGCAGATCTCGCGGGGCAACGAGAAGGCCACCGCCGCCCTCGTGGAGGACACCCTGACCGACGAGGGGTCGTCGCTCGTGTTCGTCAATTCGAGACGGAACGCCGAGGCGGCCGCCAGACGACTCGGGGACGTGACCCGCGACTACCTCGACTCCGAGGAGCAGGACCGACTCCGAGAGATCGCGGCCGACATCCGCGACGCCAGCGACACCCAGACCAGCGACGACCTCGCCGACGCGGTCGAGAAGGGCTCGGCCTTCCATCACGCGGGCCTCTCCAGCGACAGCCGCGCCCTCGTGGAGGACGCCTTCCGGGACCGGCTCGTGAAGGTCATCTCCGCGACGCCGCCCCTCGCCGCCGGGGTCAACACGCCCTCGCGCCGGGTCATCGTCCGCGACTGGCGGCGCTACGACGGCGACGTGGGCGGGATGGCTCCCCTCGACGTGCTGGAGGTCCACCAGATGTTCGGCCGGGCCGGCCGTCCGGGGCTCGACCCCTACGGCGAGGCGGTCCTCATCGCCAACAGCCACGACGAACTGGACGAACTGTTCGACCGGTACGTCTGGGCCGACCCCGAACCGGTCCGCTCCAAGCTGGCGGCCGAGCCCGCGCTCCGGACCCACATCCTCGCCACCGTGGCCTCCGGGTTCGCCGACACCGAGGACGAACTCGTCTCGTTCCTCGAACGCACCCTCTACGCGACCCAGACCGACTACGTGGACCCGATGAGCGCGGCGGAGATCATCGACGGCCTCCGGGACGCCGACGACCGCCCGACCGCGCTCGGTCTCTTCCATCTCGTCGCCCGCACGCCGGACATGTACGAACTCTACCTCCGGTCGGGCGACCGCGCGGACTACACCGAACTCGCCTACGAGCGCGAGACGGAGTTCCTCGGCTCGATGCCCTCGGAGTTCGACGACAACGCCTTCGAGGACTGGCTGTCGGCACTAAAGACCGCCCGCCTGCTCGAAGACTGGGCCTCGGAACTCGACGAGGACGCGATTGCCGAGCGCTACGGCGTCGGGCCGGGCGACATCCGCGGCAAGGTCGAGACCGCCGAGTGGCTCCTCAACGCGGCCGAGCGACTCGCGGGCGAACTCGACCTCGAATGGGGTCCGGCCATCCGGGAGGCCCGCAAGCGCGTCGAGTACGGCGTCGAGGAGGAACTGCTCGACCTCGCGGGCGTCCGGAACGTCGGCCGCAAGCGCGCCCGGCGACTCTACGAGGCGGGCATCGAGTCCCGCGCGGACCTCCGGGAGGCCGACAAGTCGGTCGTGCTCGGCGCGGTCCGGGGCAGGCGCAAGACCGCCGAGACCATCCTCGAGAACGTCGGGCGGAAGGACCCGGACCTGACCGGGGTGGAGGCCGACGAGACGGCGGAGGCCAGCACCGCGGCCGACGCGAGCGCGGACGACGGAAGCGGCCAGCAGAGCCTCGGTGACTTCGAATGACGGCGGACCGCAGAGAGGGACGAGGATGAAAATCGTCGAAGGACGCGCCCGGATCGAGGACCTCGACGACTTCCTCGACGAACTCGGAGCCATCGGCGACGAGTTCGACTGCGCGATGCAGGCGTTCGACGCCGACTACGTGCTCGGCCCGGACCACCTCCAAGCGGCGGTCGAACGCGCCGAAAGGGCCTTCGAGCGCGAGGAGAACGTCGCCCGCGAGTTTGCGGTCGAAATATTGCTCTACGCCGCGGGCCGTCGCCAGATCAATCGGGCGCTCCGGATGGGCGTCGGCGAGGGCGAGTCCGGCGTGGTAGTGGTCGTCCACTCCCCGACAGGTGACGGCGAGAGCGAGCAGGAGGCCGCGACGGCAGTCCGGAATCTGCTCGACTCCGCCAACACGGATGCTACCTCGGCCGACGACATCGACCGCGAGGCGGTGCTGGACTTCTTCGACGTAAGCGAAGCCGAGTTGGAAGCCACGGACGCCGAACTCGCGGACCTCGTGCGCGAGCGGGTGGCCCTGCTGGACGTGGAGAAGTGAACCAGCCAGCAGGATTACGGACGTGAAAGCCCTACCCGTATCCATGGCCGACTACGACCCAGACGCCGAGAAGGAGCAACGGCACGCCCGCGAGCGCCAGCGCGAGCGGACCGAGAGCGTCGAGGACATGCTCGGTCAGGCCGGGGAGATGCTCGGCAAGCACAAGTATCCCGCGACCAGCGAGGAACTCGCCGCCGAGTACGGCGACCAGCCGCTCGACCTGATGAACGAGACCGAGAGCCTCGGGAGCGTCTTCGACCGCCTCGTGGACGAGCGTTTCGAGTCGGCCGAGGAGGCCCGCGAGGCAGTCTACAACGAGATCACCGGCGCGGCAGGGGGCCCCGAGGAGTACAACGACGAACGCGACCTCGTAGAGCTGGACGACGCCGAAACCGAAGAGAAGACCGACGTGAACTCGAACTAACCTCCACCGTCTACCGCACTCGGGCTCTCCTCGGCGAGCACGTCTCCAGTTGAAACGAAGGGGGTCGAAGGCAGGACGGCAGGGGCCGCATCGAAATGATTTAAAAACTACACGACCCTTGGCTGAACTACTACCGTTCGAGGGGAGCACAGTCACGACTAGTTCGGCGTTTCTAGCACGTCTGAATACCACAGAGTGGTGAACCGGCGCTCCGGTCTGAAACGGTTGCAACGATATCGAGGTGTTTAGTGAATCGGGTACTCAGGATGCTTCGTGGTGGTTTATCAGTTGGAATGTGTGGCCTGTGGTGAACAGCGAATCGGCCTAGAGACCGACGACGGAATACGAC
>PXSM01000079.1:11175-15673 GCA_003023465.1 Halobacteriales archaeon SW_6_65_15
GTCGTCCACCTCCGCGCCAGCGACGCCGACGTCGACTCGCTCGGCACCGTCGTCGGCCACCTCAACCGCTGCCGTCTCTCGGCCGAACGTGCCCACGTCGCCATCACCGAGATGACCGACATCGAGGACGTCAACGCGTTCAAACTCCACCTCGAAGACGTCCACGGCCTCAGTGACGGCTCGGTCCGGAACTACATGAAGTCGATGCGGAAGTTCCTGCAGTGGTATCACGACGGCGACGCTTGGACCGAAGCCATCAAGGTCGGAAGCCCGCCCGAACGCAAGCACGACCCCGACGAGGAGATCACCAGCGACGAGCTGAACGCGATGCTCCAAGCCGCCAGCGAGTTCGACAACGCCACCCGCAACAAGGCGCTCATCGCACTCTTGCGAGACACCGGCCTCCGCATCGGAGCCGTCCTCTCGTTCCAAATCAAGCACGTCGACTTCGAGGGTCGGCGCGGCACGATCTCCATCAACGAAGACGCGAACGTCAAGGACGCCGACGGGCCCAAGCCCGTCACCTGGAGTCGGGGCTACGTCGCCAACTGGCTCGACGTCCACCCCCGACCGGACGACCCCGAGGCCGCGCTCATCCACAAGACCCGCCAGTGGACCGAAGACGAACACGGGGCACTCCGCCAGCAGTACGCCGGCCGGCGTATCCAGGAAATCGCCGAGACTGCGGGCCTCGACCCCGAGCGGATTCATGCCCACCTCTTCCGCGGGACGGCCGTCTCCGAGTGGATTCGCGAGGGCCTCTCCGACCAGAAGATCAAGCACCGAGCGGACTGGTCCGAGGACTCCCGAATGTTCTCGACCTACAGTCGCGTCACTGACGAGGAGATGAACGACGAGATCTTCTCGTTCTACGAGATCGGGGACGAAAACGACGAGGACGGGACGGGGCCTGACCTCGAAGAGTGTCCGCAGTGCCGGACCGCCCTTCGGGGCAGGGAAGAGTACTGTCCGGGGTGTGCGGCCCCCTTGACTTCGACTGCAGACGAGACCTCCGCGGAGGTGGACGCTGCGCTCCGCGAGTTCATGGTCGCCGAACACTCCGAGGCGCGACGGGCCGCGGCGGCCGACGCCGCCGCGGCCGCTGAGAACGACCCAGATTTCGCTCGCGCGCTCATCGACGAGCTCCAGGACCTTCGCTGACCGGTTAGGCATCGTTACTGTCACCTCCGACGCGCTTAATGGCGCGCATAACCGCGCCGATCTCGTCGTCGCGGTCAGCGAGGGCCTCAACCGTGTGTTGGTGCTCGTCGTAGACGTCTTCTGCTGTTGTGCGTTCGGCTCGGGAGCTGTCGCTTCCAGAATTTGCCTTACTCATGTGAATCACTGTCCTCGAAGAGGCGGGGGTTGACGCGCTGATCGAGCGCGCCCCGGTCGGTGTTCAGTTCGCGGGCGAGTCTCTCCTTGACGGGGTCGGGCACCTCGCTCCATGCGGGTGGAGCCATCGGGTCGGACTGGGTGCGGCCTTCGAGCCAGTGGCCGCGATGGCTGTACTCGATCTGGCCGGCGTCGACCACGAACCACCATTCGAGCCCGTATTCGTAGCCGGTCTCTTCGCGCTGGTCGTCGATGCGGATCGTGTGGCTATCGACGGTGATCGCCGGCTCAACGTCCTCCGGGTCGTCGTCTTCGTCGTTCCAGTCGTGGTCGTCCGAGATGAGGTGGCCGTACTTCGTCTCTTCACGCGCCATCAGGGGTCACCTCCCTGATCAGTAGCCGTGCGTACTTCACGGAGGTTATCCCGTCCGAGATAGTCACATAGTGGGCACGTCTTTCCAGTGTACCAGTAATGACCGTATTGGCACGTCTTAACGAGACGATCAGTTCCGTCCTCAGACATCCCGATCCGCCTCCGTCTGGTCGGCTTCCGCGTGTACTGATCGGATCTGGTCCGCCAGCTCCAACGCCGCCTCTTCCGAGAGGCCGAGACGGCACATCCGCATGAGTTCTCCGTCGTCATCTCGGCCGAGTGCCTCGATTATCTGGCCGTTGTCCACATCGAGATACTCGACTGTTTCCCGATCAGGGGCGCATCGAGACCCACTTTCTTTGACGTTGAGATGGTCGATCTCGATCTGGTAAGTCCCGCCTACAGACTGCTCACTCATCGGTCTGCCCTCCGTGGTCAGAGTCCGTCTCTACTGACCACGGTTCGTAGTCTGCGGTATGGTTCTCGCTATGTGCCTCCGCAAGCCGTTCTGCCTCCGTCTCGGACTCTACGAACCTCTCCCACCCGCAACCCGGCGCTCGCCCTCGGTGGTCGTAAGCGCAGAAAGCGCGATAAGTATCGTTTGTCGACGTACCACCGTCGGTCACGCGGATCCCTCCGTTGAACTGCCGGGACTCGATTGGGGCGACACGATATCCGCATCCGCGCTCGCGTGGTAGACTCGCGCGACGCTCTTCGGGATCCAGACCCCCGCGTTCCCTTGGCGGACGTACCAGGCTTTCTCGGTCTCGCGGTCGGGAACGGGTTCGGCGACGAACACGTGGTCGCTCGACCCGGCGGGCTCGATGGGTTTCTCGCCGGCGAGCCACTGCGGCAGCCAGAACGCGAGCTGGTTGTCGGCCGTCGGGGCGTAGCTGTTGATGGTGAGTTCAGGCATTGTTCATTCGCTGGGTGGTTTCGGTTCCGCAGACGGTGCACATGCTCACGCGGTACGGTTCACGCGAGAACGCGGCGTTCTCGCGGGCCTGATTCTCGGTTCGCATCTCCACCGACACCTCGTGGGGCGTCCGGCGGTCGCACTCCTCGCAATGCTCACGGAGCTCGTCGGTCCAGTTGACCGCCGCCATCAAGCGGTCACCTCCTCGTCGGAGATCGGGGCTTGGAGTTCGTCGAGGACGGTGTCGAACTGCGCCTCGATCTCGGGGTCGCAGTGAATCCACGTCTCGCCGCGGGCGTGGATACCCGCGACCTTCGTCAAGGCAACGCAGACGACGAGTCGTCCGGCATGGACGTCCACGAGTTCATCAGCACTCGCGACGTCATCGTCAGGCCCGGCACCGTGGGCGGTGTGCTCGGGCGTGAGGGGGCTCCCATCGACGATGAACGCTTCCCGAAGCGCCGGACTCGACCACGGATTAAGAAGGAGATGCCACGTGTACTCCCGCTCGCTGTCGGGGCGGAGCGGGGCTCGACAGTCCGCGTGGAGCACGTACGGGTCGGCTTCATCCGAGTACCGGCCGCCGCTCTCGAACTCGTGGAGGTCCTCGGTCGCCTCAAAGTACTCGACGACGCGCCGGTAGCGCTCACGCCACTCCTCGCGGGGCGTGCTGCCACCGACGTCGAGGCGGAGCTCGCGCTCAGTCATCGCTGACCACTCCCTCGGTCGAGGTGTACGTCTGGAGCGACGGCGCGTCGCCGGTCAGCAACGTCCGACACAGGGCTTTCGCGAGGTTGACCGGGACGGCGTTCCCGATTTGCTTCGTCGTCTCAGTCTTGTTCCCGACGATCTCGTAGTCGCCCGGGAACCCCATCGCGGCCCCGAGTTCCCGGGGTTTCAGCATTCGGAACCGAATGTCGAGCCCCCACGGGAAGGTCTCGGGCAGGATCAGCGCGAACCGGTCTTTGGTGGTAACCGTCGGCAGCGGCTCGTCGACGTTGTGACTCCCGCCGTTGTATTCGACGAGGTACGGCTGGGCGAGGTACGGATCCGAGCCCGTGGCGGTCACCGTCGGGAGCGGCTCCTCGATGTCGTGGGTCCGCGGCCGCTGGCCCTCGCGCTCGCCGTAGTACGGAACGAGATAGGGCGTGACGAGGTAGCCATCGGTGTTCTTCGCGGTGACCGTGTGCAGCGGACGCTCGTCCGGATCGTACGTCGAGTTACTATGGAGGTCGCCGTACGTCCCATTCCGCGGGAGGACGAACGGCGCAGGCTCGATCTTGCTGATTGCCCCCGCCTTCGAGATCGTCGGCACCGGGTCCTCAACACTCGGGGGCACGCCGCCGGATTGCTGGCGGAGCAAGTAGGGCTCGCAGAGTGCGAACTTCTTGCCGTTCGCGGTGATCGTATCCATCGGCTCGTCGACTGGCTTCGCCGTACTCGTCCCGTAGTACTTCACGAGAAACGGCTCGCACCGCTCTTCGACGACGTCCGCGACGTCCGCGAGCGGGACCGCGTCCTCTTGGAGGTCGCCGACGAACGTCACATCCTCGTCGTTATTCCAGCGCGCGCCGAGGTCGTCGAGCGCGTCCGCGAAGGCAGCGAGGTCGTCACTGCCGTGCCGGCGGAGCCCCTCGGCGATGCGTTGCATCGTGTTGTTGACGAGCGGCCGGTCGCGGCCCCAGATGCTCTCCCCGGGGTCGGTCCAGTCGATGATCTCGGCGGCGGGCCGCCTCGGCTCGGTCCCGGGCTCGTCCCCGTCTCTGCTGTGGGTCGGCGCGGGGAACTCCGCGCGGGCGTCGCGTCGGCCGACGACAAATAGGCGTTCGCGCGACGTGGCGTCGCCGTAGTCGGCGGCGTTCAACACCTGCCAG
>PXSM01000080.1 GCA_003023465.1 Halobacteriales archaeon SW_6_65_15
TCGAGTCCGAGCCGTTTCGCCGTCGCCAGAAGGCGTACCCGCCGACCAGCGGGACCCCGAACGCGAGAACGTACGGGAGGCCGAAGGCCCCCGCCACGGCGAGGCTCCGCAGGACGACCACGACCCCGTGGACCGAGGCGGTGAAGGCCGAGAGGAGCCCCGTCTCGTGCCAGTTCCCCTCGGTCGTCTCGGGGACCTCTCGCTCGGGGCGCGGCTCGTTCAACTCGACCGTTATCGTGGAGTAGGCGACCCGCTGGCGCAGCGACTTGCGCTGGGCTTCGAGCTGTTCGATCTCCGACTGGACCTCCGAGAGGCGCTCCTGGACCGCGAGCACGTCTTCGGTGTCGTTTGCCTGCTCGTAGAGGTCGCGGAGGCGGTCCCGCTGGGCGCGGAGGTTCGACAGCCGGGCGTCGATGTCGACCAGCTTGTCGGTCACGTCCTGCTGATTGGTACTGGCCTCCTGCACCACGCCAGCCCCTTTCGCCTGCGAGAGGAGTGCGGAGAAGTTCTCCTTCGGAACGCGAAGGACGACCTTCCCGGTGGTCCACGTGCGATTTCCGCGGCTGTGGACCTGTTCGGACGAGTCGGCGACGTACCCGCCGAGTTCGCGGGTCGCCCGCGTGAGATTCCGGCGGGCGTCGTCGTAGCTCTCGACCCGCACCGACACCGTACCGGTCCGGATCACCTCGCGCTGGTTCGCCTGATAGTCGGCGCTCTGTCCCTGGAACTCGGCGTCCCCGCCGTCGCCGGCTCGTTCGTCGGCCGACGCGTCCTCCGGCTGGTCACCTGCCACCGTCGCCTGCTGTGCGTCGTTGTCAGCGCCGCCGGAACACCCTGCAACGACGACCAGCAATGCCAGCGTCGCGGCGAGGAGCAATCTGCGCGTTTCGCGTGCCATACTCGCACGTCGAATCCGGCGGCCCTAAACGTTCGGATGGGTGAAACGTCCGTTTCACCAACCCCGCGAGAGTCCAGTCGGAGTCGCCCCGAATCCGGTCGGTTTCGGCCCGAAATTGGAAAAACGCCTATTGAGGTCGGCGTGCCTCGTACTGACATGTCCGATGGAGACCCGCGACCGTGGTCCAGACGCCGTCTACTCGCGGCCGGCGGTGCGGCCGCAGTCGGCGGGTTCGCGGGATGTATCAGCACCTTCGAGTCCGGCGGAGCGGCCGAGGATACGACTACCAGATCGACCGACGGGGCGGGAACCGAGGGGACGACGACCGACGGAACGACGGACTCCGGGACCGGGGGCGAATCGCGTCTTCCTGCCCTCGGTGCGCCGCGTTCGAGACCGAAACGGTGCCGAAACTCCGCGAGCAGGCGGGCGACCGCGTGTCGTTCGTCCTCCGGAGCTATCCGGTGGTCTATCCGTGGGGTGAGCCAGCGACGCAGGCCATCGAGGCCGCGTTCGCCCGCGAGATGGAGGTCGGAGAGATGGGGTCCGGAGAAAGCGGAGAGGGCAACGAATCCGGGGGCGTTCCGGCGGACGCACCCTACGGATTCCGACAGGGTTCGGAGGCCACGTGGGCGCTCGTCCGCCACTACTTCGAGGAACAGAGCCAGTTCGGCGAGGAGAACGTCTTCGAGAAGACACGGACATTCCTCGCCGAGGAGACCGACCTCGACGCCGAGGCGGTCGTGGACGACGCCGAGGCGAAGCAGTACGACGACGCGGTGCAGGCCGACCTCTCGGCAGGCGAGGCGGCCGACGTGGGCCGGACGACGCCCACCATCTTCCTGTTCCGAGACGGCGAGTTCCGGACGAGCGCGAAGGGGAGCATCAGTTTCGAGGTCGTCGAGGCCGCACTGGAACTATGACCGACCACAGTCCAGAACCATGAGCATCGCCCGCCTTCGCCCCCGACTCCCCACCAGCGCCGACGACTGGCGGTTGATGGGTCGGACCGCGCGTCTCGTGCTGGGGTCGCCCGCGTACGCCGCGCTCGCACTCGTGACGGCGGTCGTCGCGCTCTCGGCGTTCGTCTTCGGACAGAACGTCGAGCTGGCGAGGTTCGCGCTGACGGCTCCTCTCGGATTCGAGGACCGGGCGACCATCCTGCTCGGCCTGTACCCCTTCCTCGGGACGAACTACGGCCCGGTCGCCGAGGTCCTGCTGGTCGCGGTCGCCGGACTGGCTGGCGTGGACGTGGCGATGGTGACCTACCACTTCCGCGAGCACGAGGTCGGCGTCGGAAGCGACGGTGCGACGACCGGCGGGAGCAGCGCAGTCGGTCTCGTCCTCGGCGCGCTCGGTGCGGGGTGTGCGGCCTGCGGCTCGGCCGTCCTCGCGGGCCTCCTCTCGCTGTTCGGCGTCGCGGGCGCGGGCACGCTCCTTCCCCTCGACGGACTGGAGTTCTCCCTGTTGGCGCTCGCGGCCCTTCTCCTCTCCATCTACTGGATCGCCGACGGGATGCGCGGCGGAGAGATCCGCGGCTGTCCAGTCTGAGTTCGTGCCCGCCGACTGCCTACCAGAAGCGCAAGCTCGGTGCCACGAACACCGTCTGGGCGGCCCCTTTCGAGGACGTACTGGCAACGGGCCCTGCTTCGACTATCGCCGAACCTCAACTCGTCTCCCTACTCGAACTCCGGCAGAATCTCGTCCTCGTAGAACTCGAAGAACTGCTCCTGATTCGGGCCGACTTGGTGGACGTACACGTGGTCGTAGCCCGCGTCCACGAACTCCCGGAGGTTCTCGACGTGGGTCGCCGGGTCGGGGTCGGTGACGAGACTCTCGGACTCGCGCACGTCCTCCTGCTCGACCAGTTCGCAGGCCTGTTCGAAGAACTTCGGAATCTCCAACTCGGTGGCGAGTTGGCCCGGCAAGAGGCTGTTCGGCCACCACTCGTGGGCGGTCTCGACGGCCTCGTCCTCGTCCTCGGCGTAGCAGACGGTGAGCTGGCTGAACTTCGGTCCCTCGCCGCCGTTCTCCTCGTAGGTCTCGACCACGTCCTGCGGGCCGACCGACCAGAAGCCGTCACCCAGCTCAGCGGCGCGCTCGGCGGTCTGGTCGCCGTAGGCCGAGACGCAGATGGGCGGACTCTGCTCGGGCGTGGTGAACAGCTTGGCGTTCCGGACGGTGTAGTGCTCGCCGTGGTGGCTCGTCATCTCGCCGGTCCAGAGCTTCCGGATGACCTCGATGGCCTCTTCGAGCATCTCCAGTCGGACGCGGTGGGACGGCCACTGGTCGCCGAGGACGTGCTCGTTGAGGTTCTCGCCGGTCCCGACGCCGAAGTAGAACTGTTGACCGGAGTCCTCGAACATCGCGGTCACGCTCGCCACGGCCTGCGCGACGATGGCGGGGTGGACGCGCATAATCGGGCAGGTGACGCCCACGCCCACGTCGATGTCGTCGGTCTCGCGGGCGATTCCCCCGAGCGTGGACCAGACGAACGGCGAGTGGCCCTGCTGGCTGATCCACGGGTGGAAGTGGTCGGAGATCGAGACGAAGTCGAAGCCCGCGTCCTCCGCCCGCGCGGCGAGGTCCACGAGTTCGTTCGGGCCGTGCTCTTCGCTAGAGAGTGCGTAGCCGAGTTCGGCCATAGAAAGGGCACGCTAGGGGCCGGTAAGGGGGTTGTGGCCCTCTGTAAAAGTGACCGGTGTGAACGTCAGAAAACACCGCCGTCGCCTTTCTCGATGCGAAGCGAATCGAGGTTGTACTTTGCTCCGACTCTAGGGATGTACGGCTGAGAAGGTCCTTCACGCGATTCGACACCGAACCCGACGCAAGGCGTGAAGAAGATGTCGTAGGTCTCCCCCGCTCTCGCCGGGAAGGTCACGTCGATTTCGCGTCCCTCTAAAGGTTCTATCCAGAAGTCCGTGCTACGCAACATCTGTAGATTCGGTTCGAAGGCGTACATCAGGAAGGTTGCGATGATGACCCCGACAAGCCCGAAATAGACGCTGATTAGTCGCTTTGCAAGAAATCCGACAATTTTCTCGAAGGCCTCCTCGGAACGAGGGTCCAGCGCGCTTCCCAGATGGACCTGCGTCTGCTTTCCGACCACCGAATCCCGTCGATTCACGACGGCGAGGTTGACCTCGCCGGTTCCAGCCGTGTCGACATCCAGTCCCCGAGGGTCCTTGATACCTGGAAAGTACGAACCGTGTCCCCAGTAGTTCGCCGTGAGCGTATACTCTCCCGACTCGGGGGCTTCCCAAGTCGTTCCGAACGTCGTGGCCCCGGACATTCCGAGCCTCCCATCCCCATGAAAGAACGCCTCCAACTCGAACCGTGAGGCACCGTTCGAGTTGCCGGAAACCCTGTTCTGGATGATATCTTTGCCTTCCTCTTCTCCCGTGAGTCCGTACGACTCAGCAGGTGCTTTTCGCTCTTTCACCGTTTCGATTGGCAGACTCCATTGCCGTTGCTGTCGTTCTCGCACCGATCCGAAGATATCCGTCCCCGTTAGGACGGGGAACGCTCCCCCGGATTGCTTTAGGAATGTGCGTCGTCTGACCATGTGTCTCCCCCGAAACTAATTCCGACCTACGCGACTATATGACAAATATCTATGGACTACGGGCAGGTCACGTCGCGGACGTGGAACTGCTTTCTGAGTGGACAGCAAAAAGGAAATTAAGTGTAAGAAAAGTATAAATATATTTTTTAAGTGTCTTCACCTATTCTTTACGCCCATTATTATTTCTCTCAAGCAAGAACTTCGTAAGACGATGTGCGATAACCGACGGGAAAATCAGAACTCGTAGCTCGAGGTCTTCACCGATCCACGGCACCCAGCACGATGTCCAGACTACCGAGTGCCGCCACGAGGTCCGGAATGTACTCGCCCTCGGCCATGGCCTCCAGCGCGTGGAGGTTGTTGAAGTTCGCGGCCCGAATCTTGAACCGCGCAGGCTGGGAGGTGCCGTCGGTCCGGATGTAGATGCCGAGTTCGCCCTTCGCGGCCTCGACGGCCCGGTATATCTCCTGATCCAGCTCGGGCTTGAGCGTCCGAGGGACGTTGCTCTGGATGTTGCGCTCGTCTTCCGGCCAGTCCTCCAGCAGGTCCACGCACTGGTCGATGATCTTCGCCGACTCTTCGACCTCGCGCAGGCGGACCATCACGCGCGAGAAGTTGTCGCCGTGGGGTTCGGTGACGACGTTCCAGTCGAGTTCGTCGTAGTAGCCGTAGGGGTCGTCGCGGCGAACGTCGTAGTCGATGCCCGACCCGCGGGCGACCGGCCCGGTGCAGCCGTACTGCTTGGCGGTCTCCGGACTGATGATCCCCGTGTCCACCGTCCGCTTCTGGAAGATCTCGTTGTCGGTCAGCAGGTCGTGGTACTCCTCGACGTGCTGGGGGATCTGGTCGAGGAACTCCCGG
>PXSM01000081.1:0-3714 GCA_003023465.1 Halobacteriales archaeon SW_6_65_15
CACGACCTCCACGACCGTCAGCAGGACGATTGCGATGGCCGCCGCCGTACTCTCGCGGGCCGGTTCGTACCGGTGAATATCGCCGTAGGTTGAGCCTGTCGATGACATTGTTACCTGTTACTCCCGCTGGTGTGCGGTGACTCGCCGTACTTGAGGAGGAAGAACGTGTAGATGAGCGACACGACCATCATGAGGAGGGTCGCCAGCCCGACGAAGTGGGCCTGGAACGGCACGCCCATGTGTTCGGGGTCTTCCTCGACTTGCCCGCCACCTTCGCCGCCACCGCCGCCCTCCTGGACGGTAATCGCGCCGGTCATGCCGGCTTGGCGGTGTGGGGTGCAGTAGTATTCGTAGTCGCCTTCGACTTCGAAGGTGTGTTCGTACTCGTGGCCCGCGTTGAACGTCTGGTCGTCGCCACCTTCGGTGCCTTCGAAGCCCGAGTCGTCGGGGGCTTCGCTGGGCACCACGTTGTGGTTGTCCGAGTCCCACGTCCAGTGGACCGTCGTCCCGGGTGTGATGGTCAGGTCCGCGGGGTCGAACTCGAGCGCCCCGCCGGGACCGACGACCACCTCTTCGGTCGGACCGCCACCGCCGCCGCCCTCGCCGTCGCCCTCGGACTCGTTGCCCTCCTGGGCAGCGGCGACGGACGCACTCGCGGCTGTGCCGCCAGCAACTCCGCTGGCCGTCATCAGAAAGTCCCGCCTCTTCATACACATGAATTTCAGGACACGACTTGCTTAAAGCCACCGATGCCGCCGTAGCGGGGTTTCGGCCGCCGACGCACCGGATAGCCTCCGTTCCGGCGTCGAACTACGTTCCACCGTCGGAGGCCGAGGAAACTTCCGTCCCCGACGACCCGCCGTTCCGGGCCAACCCCGTCGCTCTTCGCCGACCCTCGTTCGTCGTCCCCGCCGGGGAGGAATTCGGGGCGCTCGTCGTCCATCCCGACCGCGCGGAGTCGGTTGCGGTACTCCTCGGCGCGGAACCGGTCGGAGAGCCGGGCGTTCGCCACCAGCAGGAAGACCAGCACGCCGAAGACGAGGAAGCCGAGCGCGGCCACCGACGCCACGATGGGCAGGCCCAGCGCGATCCACGCCACGAACAGGCCGACGCCCGCGAGGACGTGGACCGCCGCGATCACCTGCATCAGCTGGTTGCCGAGTTGGCCGGTTCCCTCCGGCACCTCCGCGGGGTCGGGGAGTACGTCGCCCTCGGGCATTTCGGGCACCTCGTAGCTCTCCATCGACGCCAGCGCGATGGACGGCTTCACGTCCCGGAGAACGGTGCCGCTCCCCTCGACGGTCCCGTCGGGGTACACCACGGCGTACCCCTCGTCGGAGTACGCGACCAACTTGGGCTCTCCGTCATCGGACTGCGTCCGATTGCTCGCCGAGCTTTGCTCGGCGGTGTCCTGCTCGACCCGTTCGACCACGGCGAACACGTCCCGGTCGGCCACCCGGCTCTTGAGGTCGGCCTCCAGCCTGTCGAGCAACTCCTCGCCCGTGATCCACGAGTCGTGATCGAAAGCGGCGTTCCACTCCTCGTAGCTCATCTCGGCAATGTCCTGCGGGCCGAAGTTCTCGAAGTCGTACCGCTCTTCGACCTCTTCGGCGGTGGGTCGCTCGCCCTCGTCGGACGGAGCGTCGGCTGGCGGTTCGCTGTCAGCTTCGTCCGGCGGCTCGGGAGTACTCCCGTCGCGAGAGTCCGGCGCGTCGGTCCCGTCCGGCGGTTCGCCCGCCCGCTCGGGCGGCTGCGACGTTCGTTCGAGCGAGGGATATCGGTCGAAACGGCTTCCGCACTCCTTATCCACCCCGGCTTCTAACCGCCGACTATGGTGAGCGAGGCGCTGGTCGCAACCGTGATGGCACTCGTCGTCACGGCCAGTTTCCCCTTCTATCTCTACGGCGCGTGGTACATCCTCGATCAGGAGGTGGTGACGTGGGACGTGCTGGTCCATCACCTGAAGTACATCGCGGTCGGCCTGCTGCTGACGCTGGTGCCCGTCCTGACGTGGATGGCCCCGCGCTTCTGGGACCAGCTCGGCGGCTTCGCGGCGCTCCACGCCTTCCTCGGGTTGCAGGCCTACGCGATGCTCATCTTCGCGCTGACGGGCATCGTCCGCATCTTTCAGGTCAAGCGCCAGCACGACATGTACGACCGCAACGCGGTCGCCGGTGCCGCAGACGGCGGGGCCGCAGACGGCGAGGACGTGGACATCGACGACCTCCACGAGCACATGGGCGCGTGGCGGAGCCGCCTCCGCATCGGGGTCGCGGGCTACGTCCTCTTCTGGATGCTAGCGTGGCTGGTCGGGATGGTCCGGTTCTTCATCGACTACGTGTTGTACGCCTGAACTCGCGTCTTGCGGGAGCAGGATCGCTCTGCGTTCGGAATCCGCCGGCGCAACAACGCACTTGGCGATTCGCGGCCAGTTCGAAGGCGTGACAGCTCCGTTACCTTTGTTCGGACCGGTTCCCGGCGGGACGGATATCGTCGTCACGGCGTTCCTGACAGCGATTCCGGCCGTCGCGTTGGGGCTTTTCGTCCGTCTGAGTGCCGCCGAGAATGGAGTCGCCCATCCACTCGCGTGGTCGCTGGCGACGACGTTCGCCGGACTCACCGACTCGCTGGCGTTCGGAAGCTGCGTCGGTCTAGCACTCTACTTCGTCGTCCGCGAGACGAATCCGGAACAGGATGGCAGAATCAGACGCTGGCTCGTCCATCGGGGTCGGGACGAAACTGACTCCCGGTAGCTCGGCGTCGAGTGACTACTCCCACGGCTCGCCGCTGGCGAGGTCCACGTCGTGGTCGAGCTTCGAGGAGGGACAGAGGTCCTCCAGCACGCAGTCCGCGCAGTCGGGGTTGCGCGCGGTGCAGGTCGCCCGGCCGTGGCTGATGAGCAGGTGGGTGTACTGCTGCCAGTCCTCTTCGGGAACAAGGTCGAACAGGTCCTCCTCGATGGCCTCGGGGCGCTCTTCCTCGGTAATACCCAGCCGCCGCGAGAGCCGCTGGACGTGCGTATCGACCACGATGCCTTCCACGACGTCGTGGCCGTGCTGGAGGACGACGTTGGCGGTCTTGCGTCCGACGCCCTTCAGCTCGGTCAACTTCTCCATCGTGTCGGGGACCTCCCCGTCGTGCTCGTCGAGCATCTTCTGGGCCGACGACTTGATGTAGTCGGCCTTGCTGTTGTGGTAGGTGATGGAGCCGATGTCCTCGGAGAGTTCGTCCACGTCGGCGTTGGCGTAGTCCTCGACGGTCTCGTACTTCTCGAAGAGGTGCTCGGTCTCCTCGTTCACGCGCTCGTCGGTACACTGCGCCGAGAGCATCACCGCGATCAGGAGTTCGAGCCGATTGGTGAAGTTGAGCGAGATGGTGGCGTCGGGGTACTCCTCGTAGAGGCGGTCGATGACCTCCTCGGCCTGCGCCTGCCGGGTGTCGAGTGGCTCTCCCATGGTGGTGTGGTTGGTGGGACGTGGTTTGAAAGGTTCGTTACGGCGTGGCGTTTCGGTGGATGCTGGAGTAGAGATGGAGGAACAGATATCTGTTTTATAGGGCTATTTTAATATGTTTTAGACATATATAGGTATCCTTCGAGTGATTCGACCGATTGACAAGTAGTTCCAGAAAGCCCCCGCCCGGTCGCGGTCGCCCAACGACATATCTCGGCCTCTCCGCACTGCCCGGCCGAGATAGGGGTCGCTGAGGCGACCA
>PXSM01000081.1:3756-14852 GCA_003023465.1 Halobacteriales archaeon SW_6_65_15
CCGCACGCGCCGAAAATCGTCTTGGTCATCGAGTGCGTCCCGTAGTGTCCGTCACCGGCCTCGCGCCGAGATCGAAGCCACTACGAGCGCCGTCGCGCTGAAGGGGTCCTTCGTGTGGTAGGAGTAGACGAACAGGAACGCGAAGTACGCCAGAATCAGCACGCCGAACATCTTCAGTCGGAACGTCCGGAGGTCGTCGGTCTCGGCCTGATACGTCTCGCGGAACGCCTCGCGCTCCTCGTCGCTCAGTTCCGTCCAGTGGTCGAGGCCCTCGTGGAGGACGAGCAGTTTCTCGCTCTCCAGCGGACGGTCGCAGTAGGGACACCGCACGGGCGACTCACCGGGCGGCACCCGCGTCTCGTAAGTCACGCCGTCGGCGGGAATCTCGGCGTCGCTCGGCGTGCCGGTGGCGTCGGTCGCTCGGTCGGTCCGGGAGTCGTCGGTCATACGAACGGAGGTTCGGCGCTCGGTGCGGACACGATCCAGAGGCTCGTCATGGTGTAGAGGATCATCACGACGACGAAGGGGTACTGGCTCCGGACGGCCTGCAGGCGACCGGGGAATACCTCGTACGCGCTCGCGTGCGCGACCCAGACCGCGAGGAGGTGGCCCAGCAGCACGAACGCGATGGCGAGACTGCCGAACCAACCCGGCAGGACGACTACGGACGTGTTGATCGGCGGGTTCAGGGGGTTCAGCACCGACGCGATCAGCGCGGGCGACAGCGAGATGAAGTAGCCGAGGAAGTGCGCGAGGTGGTACCCCGGGAAGAGGCCGTACCCCGCGAGGAGTGCGACCGGGTAGACGACCGCCGGGGGCACGCCCACCCCGACGACCGTCCGCGCCACGTCGGCCCAGAGGGGCGTTCCGACGAACCCGTCGAAGGTCGTCACCCAGAGGATGGCCACCACGAAGGCCACCTCGTCGCGGCCGTCCGCGAGGCGGGGTTCGCTCAGCGCCGCGCCCGGCGGTCGGAACTCGAAGCCGTCCTCCGTCCGCCGGATCGGCGCGACTCGGCCGTAGTAGCGGAACACCCGCGCCACGGGATCGACGTTGCCGAACCACGGTCCCGTACCGAACGCCCACGCGCCCGCCAGCGTGATCGCCGAATAACCCAGAATCACTGCCGCCAGCAGTTGCGCGTCGTCGGCCAGTGGACTGACCACCTCCAGCCAGACGAGTGCGAGGAGGCCGACCACGCTGGGCCACGCGCTCCACTTCTCGGGATAGTCGCGGTCCAGTGACGGGAGCCACTCGCTCACGGCCCGCCGCGTTCCTGAGCGGCTCCTCCGGACCGTCGAATCCGACGGCGACGATGCCGACCAGTGCCGCCACCGACGCCAGTCGGGTCGCGGTCGTCAGCCCCGACAGCGGAGCCCCGGCGACCCGCCGCCAACTGTGGATCGCCCGGATGAGCGCCCTGTCGGTGACGAAGCTGGCGAGCAGGAACGACGCGCCGACGACGCCGCCGCCGGTCAGCAGGAACAGCCACGTCGGCACCGAGAGACTTCCTCCCTCGGCGCGAAGACTGCCGCCGTGGGCGAGCGCCGTCCCGGCGAAGAGGGTCCCGGCGAGCACCGTCGCTCCCGCGAGTGCGAGCAGTGGGTTTCGAATCCGCAACCGTCTCATTATCGGCTCTTGGAAGGGTCGGAACTTGTCGCTTCCGGACCGTCCGCGTCGGTAGCGTTGCGAGACTCCGGTCAAGGAGTACGGTAGTCGGTCCGTCGGGACGGATAGAACCCGGTGCCAGCAGTGTTTTATGGAACGTCGTGGTACGGAGCCACGGGGAGATTACCGTGGAACGTCAGGATACACCGACAGGTCCCGGAGAGCACGGCATGGGGAAGCAAGTCGAGACGGCACAGCGGGCCGACGACATCGCCGAGATGGACATCACCGAGCCGACCGTGACGTGGCTTGAGGTGTCCCACCCGCAACAGCCCATTCCCATCGGCGAGAACGACCGCGTGCTGGACAGTCACTTCAACGAGCAGTACGACGTCTGGGAGGTTCTGCTGGTCGCGCTGCCGGAAGAAGCGGACGAAGAAGAGGAAGACGAGGAGTAGTCAGATCATATCCTTCTGTTTCAGACCTTCGATGAGGTCGTCGACGAGGCTGTCGACGTCGTCGTAGGGGAAGTCCTGTACGTCTCCGAGCTTCGTGGACAGCTCCATCGCCGTGAAACTCACGTCGCCCGCCTCGAACCGCGTTCCGGGTCCGTCCGGGAGTGCGGGCACGAGGTCCATCGGGTTGCTGACGGGGTAGTCCGCACCCTCGAACGCCTCGGTGAACTGGGAACGAAACTCCGATTCGGTTTCGTCGTCTACCATGGTAGTCGATGTGTACCGTTTCGGGCAAAAGCGTTCCGGAACAACCGAGAACTCGTTGACCGTTTCTTCGCGGGCGACGACCCGCCGTCCTCCAGCGAACGAGAGCAGGGGACGCGTTAGTTCGAAACGCAACTGGAGAACTGGGAGAAAACTACCGTTCTGGGGCAGTAAGCCCGGATTACCGCCAAAATCCCGCCGGTAATCCATGCTTGGAACCGCGGAAAACGGACGATTGAAACCTCGTAAATGCCGTACTACCGGTTTGCCGGGGAACGAAACCGACCCGATCCCGTCCGCGCGAATACGTCCCCCTAAAAATAGACAACCCAATATTGAAGCGAAACCGTAAAGCTTGTAATATAGTAACGGAGCCTTGAAGATGGTATGGCACGCGACAAGACGGCACGCGAACGCGACGAAGACGAACTAACCCTGAACCGGCGGTCCCTTTCGGCGTGGGTGCGCTCGCGAGCGCGAGTGACGCAGTGAAAGGCGCAGAGTACGACACGATCACGGTCCCCGCGGGTCAGAAGCGAACGATCCGCCTCGGGAGCGGTGAGACCCTCGAAAACACCCTCATCGACATCACCGCCGATGGCGCGTCGGTCCAGATCTACCCGAGCGGTAACGACTGGGCCGTCCGGAACGTCGGCATCAAGGGTAACCACCCCGGCGGCCACTACATCATGACGCCGGGCGTCCCCGACAAAGACGGCAGCGCAGTCGTCGAGAACGTCTACCTCGGCGACGGCCAGACCGAAGGCTCCGCCAAGGGCGGCATCTGGGTCAACGGCAACCTGCCCCACCGCGGCACCATCACCTTCCGCAACGTCCACGTCGGTCAGATGGTCGACAACGGCCTCTACGGCATGGACTCCGGTTACAGCGGAATCGGTGGCGTCGTCCACGTCGAGGACTCGTTCTTCTACTCGAACAACATCTCGAACATCCGGGTCGGCTCCGTGGACGGCCGGACCTGCCGAGTAGACAACTGCGTCGTCCGCGTCGACGACGGCGCGACCCCTCCCTGCGGCGTGGGTTGCAGCGCGCCCGGTGCCGTGAACCCCCGCGGCGTGTGGGCGTGGTTCGACGCGGTCCAGGTCACGAACTCCGACATCGGCGGCCCGATAGCCCGCGACACGAAGGAGGGCGGCTACATCGAGGACGAGAACACCCGGTGGGGCTCGGAGGCGAACACCGACAGGGTCCCCGACGGTACCCCCATGACCGCCGAGGAAGCCGCCAGCGGTACGTCCAGCGGCGACAGCTCCGGCGGGACGACGACCGACCCGGACGACTCGGACGAGAGCGATTCGCCCGAATCCGGGACGGTGCTGGAACTGATCGCCGAGTCCGGCACGTCGAACGTGGAATACGAGTTCACGGTCGACGGGAGCGTCCAGAAGCGCACGTCGGCCAGCGACAACGCAGCCGAGGACAACGACAGCATCACCGACAACGGCGACGGCACGGTGACCGTCTCCGGCGTCTCGGGTAACGGCTACGGCGACTCCTTCCTCGTGGACGGCGTCGTCACGTCGATGAACCTGAACGAGGACGCGTGGACCATCCGGTACGACGACCAGGAGGTCCAGGTGCAGGACATCGCCCTGCCCAAAGTGCTCGTCGTCGACGGTAGCAACAAGCCGCGAGTGGCCACCGAGTACACCTTCACGGTCAGCGGCTCCGCCGAGAAGAGCGCCGCGCTCGGTTCGGTGAACGCCCGCGACACCGTCTCCGACGGCGAGATATCTGGCCGGATCATCGGCGGGAAGGACGGCTACCGGTTCTCCGGCGACATCACCGGCTTCAGCATCGACGGCCCCGCGCAGGTCAGCGTCGAAGAGGACGCCTGAACGGCAATCGACTGTTAGAACGCTCGACGTTTCTTCGGTCGAATCGGCGTTTTTCCGTCTGATTCCGGACGTTTTCCGTTCGCTCTGGAACGGTGAGACTATCGTCTCGTCAGAGACGAATCTGCGCGTCGTCAAGAGATGCCTGTCGCGGCCCCAAACCCACCTTATCCTCCCGCGACCGCCGGTTGTCGAACCCACGAAAGCCGATTATCGGACGCTAACCCGGCGAACGCGCCTTAGAACAATACCCTCAGCCACGGGATATACCCGGAAGGCATGAAGTACTTGGTCTTTACGAACACCCCCGCGCACGTCCATCTCTATCGAAACGCGGTCGAGGAGCTACAGTCGCGAGGCCACGAGGTGCTGGTGCTAGCCCGCGACTACGGGTGTACCCTCGACCTGCTGGAGTACTACGGGCTTCCCCACTCCGTCTACGGCGAGTTGGCGACCAGCAAGTCCTCGCTCGCTCGCCAGCTTCCAGTTCACTACGTCAACATCTTCAGGGAGGCGCGCCGGTTCGACCCCGACCTGATCTTCGGCGTCGGGGCGTACGCCGCCCACGCGGGCGCGCTCACGGGCGCGTCGGTCGTGCTCATCACCGACTCGGAGAACACCCACCTCGACCACGCCATCTCGAAGCCCTTCGCCGACGCCTACCTGACGCCCCACACTTTCGACAAGGACCTCGGCGACAAGCACCACGTCTTCCACGGGTTCAAGGAGTGCGCCTACCTCCATCCCGACGAGTTCGCGCCCCAGACAGACGTGCGCGACCGCCTCGGCGTCGGCGAGGACGAGGAGTTCGCCATCGTCCGGCTCAACGCCTTCGGCTCCCACCACGACGTGGGCGAGCAGGGGTTCACCCCCGCGAAGCGCCGCGAACTCGTCGAGAAACTGGCCGAGGACGCCACGGTCTTCGTCTCGGACGAGGGCGGCGACATGGACTTCTCGGACCTTCCCGCCCAGCCCTTCGACCTCCATCCCGCGCTCCTCCACGACGCCCTAGACGAAGCCTCCCTGCTGGTCGCCGACACCCAGACGATGGTGACCGAGGCCGCACTGCTGGGCACGCCCGCGGTCCGGTCGAACTCTTTCGTCGGCGAAGACGACATGGGCAACTTCCTCGAACTCGAACGCGAGGGCCTCATCTACAACGTCGCGGAGTTCGACCGGGTGATCGAGCGGGCGACCGGCCTGCTGGCCCGCGAGGACGCCGACCGCGAGTGGGCTCGCAAGCGCGAAGCGTTCATGGCCGACAAGGTGAACCTCACCGACCTGATCGTGTCGGTGGCGACCGACCCGACGATGCTCGAATCGCTCCCGACGAAGCAGACCTACGGCCGGATGCCTCAGGAGACGCCCGCCGACGCGTTCTGACCGGGCGAACTCACTACAGCGGCGTTCCCGCTACCGACTCTAGCGGTCTTGCCTACTCGGACCGGAGCGTCGCTGCAATCGCTTCGAGTTCCGCCTTCCGGAAGGGGCGCTCGGCACTGTCCGCGTCGTCTCCGTCCAAGGCGTCTACGTTTCGGATGATACCCGCTCGCATCCGGGACTTGGCCGGAAGGCGATCAGTGTCGACGTCGTAACCGACGGCATCGCAGATTGCGGCGAGCGCTTCCTTGGTGAACCCGGTCGATTCGACGCGCTCGTATCTTCCCACGGCCTGCCGAATCTCGTTCCGGAGATCGTCAACAGTTTTCGCCATACGTTCTGGGAAGAGCGGGTCCGTTCTGTACATTTCGGTCGCACGTGGAGTGGTCTACTGATTCGTGCCCCGCCTTTGAGCAATCTTTACACCATGTAGGAAATCACGTAAACACTTCTAAGGAACATTCGGATATTCAAAAACGCCCTATCGGGCGGACGTCGCCGTCGTCGGACTCGATCCTACCCTTCGGATTCGAATCCACCGTCCACTTGCATCTCCAGACGTTCGTGTTTCGCCCGGTCGAGGAGTGCGGCGAGTCCGAACGACAGGCAGCCGACCGCCGCGAGCGCGGCGGCGAGGCCGACGCCGAAGGCCCGTCCCGCATGGAGAGCCGCGAGGAGTCCGACCGGGATTGCCGCGAGGAGGCCGAGCGTGCCGAGCGCATAGCCCAGAACCGTGGCGCGGTCGCCGAACTCGCCGAACTGCGTCCAGAGGCGCGAGACGAAGCTCCGGAGCAAGAGCAGCGACACCGTGGGGACGAAGGTGCGGTAGGAGATGGTGCTCTGCTCGTCGCCGTAGACGGCGGGCATCGCCACGTCGGCGACCTGCATCCCCTGCTGGTTGAGGCGCACGAGGAGTTCGTTGGCGAAGCCGTAGTCGTCGTAGAGCCCCTCCACGTCGAGTCGGTCCAGCGCCCGGTAGGAGATGGCGGTGTAGCCGTTCTGCGGGTCGCCCGTGTTCCAGTAGCCGCTCGCGATCTTCGTGAGGAGCGAGAGCATCCAGTTGCCGAACAAGCGGAACGGCGGCATCGCCGCCCGGAACTCGGGGTGGAGCAGTCGGTTGCCCTTCGCGTAGTCGGCCCCGCGCTTCACGATGGGGTCGAGCAGTCGGTCGAGTAGGTCGGGGTCCATCTGGCCGTCGCCAGCCATCACGGCCACCACGTCGATACCGTCCTCGTACGCCCGCCGATACCCGGTCTTGATGGCCGCGCCCACTACTCGACGTGCCGGTCCGCCGCGGCCCGGTTGGCTCGCTCGGCGTGCTCGCGGATCTCCTGCCACGTCCCGTCGGTCGAGCAGTCGTCCACGACGTAGATGCGGTCCACGAAGTCGGGCATCGTGTCGATGACGTCGCCCACGAATCCCTGTTCGTTGTACGCCGGTACGACGACGCCAACTGTGTTTCCGTTGTAGGTCACGGCGGTCTATGTCCGTTGTTTCGCCAGTTCGGCCTTTGTTATGGGTCGTCTATCTCGCTACCGACGGCGACCCAACCGAAACAGGACCTTCGTTCGGGGATTAGCCACTCCCAATGCATCCGTCAATCGCGGGCTACGGCCTTCTCGACAGCCCGCCCAGAGAAGCAAATGCAGTAGCGTGGAGGCGGTGGCGGTAGCGAAGGCGGCGCGGTGGCGGTAGCAGTAGCAGTGCAGAAGTGGTGGTGGTAACTGAGGCGGTGGGAAGAGGCCCGCAGGGCGCTTTAGCGTCATCGCGCCGAAGGCGCGATTGCTCGGAAAAGCTTGCTCTTCCGGCGCCCGAGGACCGAGTGTTGGCCTTTTCATCAACGTTTTGCGAGCGAGGGACTCGGAGAGTACCTCGCGCCGCAAAAGGTTGCATCGAAAGTATAGAGTACCCGCCGACGCAACCCTCGGGTATGAGCACTGACGAAAGCGAGTCGGTTTCGCGGCGCGGTTTCATGCGAGCCGCCACCGGTACCGCCGCGGCCGCAGGAGCAGCAGGAACCGCAGCAGCCGAGAGTCAGGACGAAGAGGGCGGCGACGGCGAGGGCGGCGGTGGCGGCACCGAAGAGGTGGTCGTCGGTCCGGGCGGAAACCTCGAGTTCGACCCCGCGGACCTCGAAATCCAGCCCGGTACCACCGTCCATTGGACGTGGGACTCGGACAACCACAACGTGGTGCCCAGCGAAGCCCCCGACGACTCGGGCTTCGAAGGCACCGAAGGTGGCGACGACCAGACGTACGACGCGGGCCACGAGTACGAACACACCTTCGAAGTCGAAGGCGACTACGAATACTACTGCACCCCACACCGCCAAGCCGGCATGACCGGCACCATCACGGTCTCCGAAGACGTCGGAAACGGAGGCAACGCAGGCCCTGCCATCCCGAGCAGCGCCAAGACGCTCGGCATCGCCACGACCGCCGCGATGGTGTTCACGCTCGGACTGGCGTACTTCTTCCTGCGGTACGGCGGCGACTACGGCGACGTCGGTCAGGAGTAACGCCAATCGCTTCTTTTCGGCTCGCAGTTTCCGGCTAGCTCCCACTCCGTCTCGATTCTCGTCACGGGATGCGCTCGGTGGCGCATACCACAGGCAAACGCTCGGTGACGCGAACCACGAGGATTCGCTCACCGCCACGCACCACTGTCGGGTGGATAAAGGGGCCGCCCGGTCGCGCCCGAAGGGCGTGGTCGCCTCAGCGACCCCTATCCGAGACCGATGCGGTGCGGTTGAGGCCGAGGATACGTCGCTGAGTCGTTCGAAAGGCTTCGCCTTTCGTGAGCACGCGAGAGCGACGCTCTCGCTGCCCTCGCGGGACTGCGTCCCGCTCAGTCAGTCTCCGGCTGGTCGTGCAGAGTCAGTTCCACGTCGCGGTGTTCGCCTTCGAGGTCCGCCACGATGCGGGCGACCACGCGCTCGGCCTCCTCCAGCACTAATGGCTTCACCTTGCTCACGACCCAGCCCAGCGAGACCAGCCGCGGCAGGTCGAGCAGGTCGGAGCTAGCCGAGTCGGCGTCGAAATTAATTACTAGCCGCACGCGCGTGGCAGTGTCCTCGGACGCCTCGCGGTCCTCGGGTAGCTCCTCGGGCGCGGGTTCGACCACCCACTCGCCGTGGGCGTCGAGGTCCTTGACGATGCGCCAACTCACGCGCTCGGGCGGGTCGAGGTCGGTCACCTCCGACCGGACGACGTAGTTCAGTTTCCACCACTGGAGGTGGATGTCGTACTCCGTGCCGGGACCGCCCTCGCCGTGGCGCTCGACGCGTTCGAGGTGCTTCGAGTAGCTCGCGTACCCCTCGAAGTCCACGAGGAACTCGTAGGCCTCCTCGGGCGACACGTAGACGACGGTGCTGACTTCGACGCTATCCACGAGGCAAAGTTTCGGACGTGTAAATCGTAAATGTTCCGGCGGTGCGAAAGAACACTGAGGTCGGGACCCCACGGTCCGTGGACGCACGCCTCGCTCCTCGTGGTGTACTCGCGCGACGAAGGCTCGACACGAAACCCTCCTAGCACGCACCGCGAGAACATTCCAGTTGTGTTAAACGATTCTTTGTATGCTTCTAGAAAACAAATGCATATATTTTCCGAGCGCGCTCGTGGGTTTCTCGAAACCCTATCCGGGACCAATCGCGCGAACTCTGCCCGAATCGCTTGCTTTGTAACCTCGCGCGGGGAACCTCCGGTATGGCGGACGCATCTTCCGAATACGACGTGGTGATCGTCGGCGGCGGCGTCGCGGGACTGACCGCGAGCGTCTACACCGCCAGACACGACTTCGAGACGCTGGTCCTCGACGCGGGCGGATCGCTCTTGCGGCGGAACGCCCACCTCGAAAACGTCCCCGGCTTCCCGGCGGGCGTCAACTCCCGGCTGTTCCTCGACATGCTGGCCAATCAGGCCGACCGCGCCGGGTGCGAACGCCGGGAGGCCGAAGTCGAGCGAGTTCGGGAGAGGCGTGACGGTCCGAACTCCGGTGATGGGGACGCAGACACCGATAGAGACGCGGGCGGATTCGCGGTCGAGACGGCCGACGGCGAGGAGGTCCGGACCCGGTACGTCGTCGCCGCGACGAAGAACGAGACCGCCTACCTCGAAAGCGTCGAGAGCGTCGGCTTCGTGGAGCGCGGCAAGACCTTCGTGGACACCGACGAGCGCGGCCGGACCGGCGTCGAGGGGCTGTACGCGGCCGGGCGACTCGCCGAGAAACCCCACCAGACCGTCGTCGCCGCCGGCCACGGAGCCGAGGTGGCGGTGACCCTGCTGGAGGACGACGACCGGCCGTTCTACCACGACTGGGTGGCTCCCGAGGGGTACTTCACCGGGCGCGGGCGCGACCTGCCACCGGGCTGTGAGGAGATCGACGAGGACGAGCGCCGCGAACGGGAGCGAGAGTCGATGGAAGTGATGCGCGAGTACTTCGCGGAACCGCATCCGGAAAAGCCCGAACAGCATCCGAGCGTCACCGAGGACTAGCAGTTAGACTACTGCAGGAACTGCTGTGGTCATCAGGACTGTGACCGACTTGGTTTCGAAAGCCCCCGCCCGGTCGCGGTCGCTGCGCAGGATATCCGGCGGCGGGCGGTGCGGAGAGCCGCCGGATAGTAGCCTACGCAGACGACTAAACTACACGCGACCGGACGGCCCCTTTCAGTCCGCCCGAACCGGTGGAAATTGTAGCCGAGCGCATTCCGGTTGTTTGCGTCACCGAGCGCATCCCGGTGGATTGCTCACCGGTCGTTCGCCGGGGCCGGGAGTGTCGAGTTCGGCTGTGCGGTTCTCCTTCCTGAACGCAAGCGCATTTCACTCCGGACCGTCAAGCCCGGAATCAATGGACGACGAGACGCTCGAAGCCCTGCGCGAGCAGGTCGAGAACCCGATGTACCGGCTGTTCGCCGAGTACGGTCACGGCCAGCGGCGGTGGTTCGCCCTCGGCGTGCTGACGAGTACGGCCGCGCGGGCGCTGGCGCTGGTGCCGCCCGTGATACTCGGCGTGGCCATCGACTCGGTGTTCCACGGCGAGGAGCCGTTCACGCTCCCGCTGGTGCCGCCCGCGTGGATTCCCGAGTCCACGCTGGGGCAGTTCTGGTTCGTCGCGGGCGTGATGGGCGTCGCCATGATCCTCGGAGCGATCTGCAACTTCGTCCGCCAGAGCGCGCTGAACCTCTTCTCCACCGGGTCAAGCACGAGGTCCGGACCACGACCTACCAGAAGATGCAACGGCTCGACATGAGCTTCTTCGACGAGAAGCAGACCGGCGAACTGATGTCCATCCTGAGCAACGACGCCAATCGACTGGAGCTGTTCTTGGACGACATGATGTCCAGCGCCATCCAGTTGGGCGTCCTGCTGCTGGGCATCGGCGCGGTGCTGGTGTGGATCAACCCGCAGCTCGCGGCCATCACGCTGGCGTCGATTCCGGTCGCGGCCGTCTTCACCTACTGGTTCATGCAGGCCGTCGAGGAGGCGTACGCCGACGTGCGGGCGTCGGTCGGCGACCTCACCACCCGGCT
>PXSM01000082.1 GCA_003023465.1 Halobacteriales archaeon SW_6_65_15
GACCTCGCTGGAAGCACGGGAGTAGCGAGCGTTAGCGGAGGAGCGACCGTCAGGAGTACCGCCGGAGAAGTATCAGTCACGAGTACCGCTGGAGGAGTACAGTCACGAATACCGTCGGAGGAGCGTCCCGAAGACGCCGAGCGCCGCGAAGAGGACGCTCGACGCCGCGACGAGGCCGCCGCCGAGGAAGACGAACGCCCGCGGGTCGCCGCCACAGTCGCCGACCGAATGCGTCTGAGTCGTGTAGTTCCGGCCCTCGTATCGGATCACCTCGCCGTCGAGGTGGTCGCGGTAGGTCCGGGAGTCGAGGAACTCGGATTCGCCGTAGGCGACGGCCTGCTCGAAGGTCTCGCGGGCGTCCGGCGGGAGATCCGCGAAGTCGGTGGTCGCGGGCTCGTCGGTCGCCGTCGCCGAAAAGGTGTAGCCGGGCGTGCAGTCGTCCGCGGGCATCACCTGCGCCGTGGCCATCAGTCCGAGTCCGACGAGGAGCGCGATGACCGCGACGACGTACCACGAGTTCATGGTCCACTCGTGAGGGTTTCGATAGTAAGCCCTTCCGAATTGAGGATCAAGAGAGATAGTGCGAGAGGTGACTGTGAAGGTAATCTCGGAGGTCCCCACCCGGTCGCTACCAGTCGATGGAGGATAAAGTGGGACACTCGTAATGAAGCAGATTCAGAAAGCCCCCGCCCGGTCGCGCATGGCTTGGTCGTCTGGCCGACATATCCGGCCTCCCGCACCGCACAGCATCGGCCTCGGATAGGGGTCGGCCAGACGACCACGGGCCGGTGGCCCGCGACCGGGCGGCCCCTTTCATCCACCCAGACCGTCGTACGCGAGGACCACGTCCTCCCCAGCCGATTGCGTTACTCGCTCCACTCCGTTCCGCTGCGTTACTCATCCCTCACGCGGTGAGGGCGCGACACAGAGGTCGCGCCAGCGCGCGCCGAGCTTTTGCTCGGTGGATTGCTTCACCGAGCGCATTCCGGTGGACGTGTCACCGAGCGCGTCCTTGGTTTGCGTCACCGAGAGAAACTGGCGATGTCCCGGTGCCGGAAGAAGGACGGCAGAGCCGACACCATCGACCCGGCCGCAATCCAAATGACTCCTCCCGTCCTACCTCTATCGACCATGAAGTACCTCGTGGCGGTCGACGGCTCCGAACCGAGCGTGAACGCCCTGCGCTACGCGGTCGAGCAGGCGGCCGCGACGGGCGCGTCGGTGGCCGCGGTCAGCGTGGTCGTGCCCGAGCAGTTCTTCACCGGGGGCGACGACCCGCCGATGAGCTACACCGAGGCCAGCGACGAACTCGTCGCCGAGGACGTAGAGGACGCCGAAGCGGAGGCTCAGGAGGTCCTCGACGAGGCCGAGGAGGTCGGCGACGAGACCGGCGTCGAGGTCGAGACCGGGATGCTGTACGGCGAGCCGGTGGACGAACTCGTGGAGTACGCCGAGGACAACGACGTGGACGCCATCTTCGTCGGCCACCGCGGCCTCTCCGAGGAGTACGAGGGACTGGTCGGAAGCACGGCGAAGGACATCGTGGGCCGGGCGTCGGTGCCCGTGACGGTCGTGAAATAGCGCTCGACCGGGCGAAGAACGGTTCAGACTCGCTCGTTCAGTACTGAGTGGTGGTGCGTCGGCCGGTATCGCGCCCGATGATGAAGTAGAGCAAGATACCGAGAAGGCCGCCGAAGAACGCTACCAGTGCCCAGAGCAGACCGCTGTGCGGGCTGTTCTTCTGGGCGTCGTTGTACACCCAGAGCGGGAGGACGATGGCGAATACGACGAACAGTACGAGGGCAAACAGCAGGACCAATCCTTCTGCCATAACTCCCGCTTAGAAGCAACTGGTAAATACTTTGTCTATCGTCAGCATCGCGGGAAACTGCCCCCTTCGGTATTCTGATACGCCCGGGGGTCGTCGGGCCGCACATGGACGTAGAGATAGAGCCATCGGCACTCTCGGGGACCGCGCGCGCCCCGTCGTCGAAGAGCTACACCCATCGGGCCATCCTCGCGGCGGGCTACTCGGGCGGCGCGCTGGTGTACGACCCCCTCGTGAGCGCCGACACCAAGGCGACGATGCGGGCCGTGGACGCCTTCGGCGGGGACGTGACCCGCGAGTCCGACCACCTCGACGTGGACGGCTTCGACGGCCGCCCCGAGGTCCCGGCCGACGTCATCGACTGCGCGAACAGCGGGACGACCATGCGACTCGTCACCGCGGCCGCGGCGCTGGCCGACGGCGGGACCGTCTTCACGGGGGATAGCTCCCTCAGGTCGCGCCCGCACGGCCCCTTGCTCGACGCCATCGAGGAGCTAGGGGGTCGGGCCGAGAGCACCCGCCGAAACGGACAGGCTCCGCTGGTCGTGACCGGGCCCATCTCGGGCGGCGAGGTGTCGATGCCCGGCGACGTGTCCTCGCAGTTCGTCTCGGCCCTGCTGATGGCAGGGGGGATCACCGACGAGGGCGTCGAGGTCCACCTCGAAACCGAACTCAAGTCCGCCCCGTACGTGGACATCACTCTCGAACTGCTCGACGAGTTCGGGGTCGAGGCCGGAAAGCAGAGCAATAGCTATCACGTCGAGGGCGACCAGTTCTACGAACCGACGGGCGGCGAGTACCACGTCCCCGGCGACTTCTCCTCTATCTCGTACCTGCTCGCGGCCGGTGCCGTGGCGGCGGCGGAAGACGAGGAGGTCAGCGTCCGGGGCGCGTACCCGAGCGCGCAGGGCGACAGCAAGATCGTCGGCGTCCTCGGACGGATGGGCGCGGACGTGGACTGGAACCGCGACGACGGCACCGTGACGGTCGAGCGCTCCTCACTCTCCGGGGTCGAGGTGGACGTGGGCGACACGCCCGACCTCCTGCCCACCATCGCGGCGCTGGGCGCAGTCGCCGACGGCGAGACCCGCATCGTCAACTGCGAGCACGTCCGGTACAAGGAGACCGACCGCGTGACAGCGATGGCCGAGGAGTTGCGCCACCTCGGCGCGGAGACCGAGGAGTTCGAGGACGAACTGGTGGTTCGAGGCGGCGAGTCCGAACTGGAGAGCGACGTCGTGGACGGTCGCGGCGACCATCGCATCGTGATGGCACTCTCGGTGGCCGCGCTGGCGTGTTCCGGACACACGGTCGTCTCGGGCGGCGAGCACGTGGACGTGTCGTTCCCGAACTTCTTCGACGTGCTCTACGACCTCGGCGCGACGGTGAATCGGTAGTCGGGGTCGTAGTCCGTGGTCAATGACCGGTCGTCGGTAGAATCGCTTCGAAGGCCGATCCGAGCACCGACGACCGACCCAGCAGTGCGCCGAGCGACCCGAAGACGAGCGGTGACAGCAAGGTGGGAAGCAACCACTTGTCAGCAGGATACGTCGAAAACAGGGTCGCCGACGCGTCCACGGGGCCGACCGCACCCGAGAACGCGACCGTCGCCCGGACCGACGTCGAGATACCGGTCGATCCGCGAGACCGTGACCAGTCCGATCAGGACGTACGAAGCGACGTACGCGAGCGCACCGGTACCGATACGCTGGAGGGCAGTACGCATGGTAGGCCTGTGTTCACAACGGGTTGATAAAGAACTTGGCGGTGGATTCGACCGTAGCGGTGCGAACTACTCGTCGGTCGTCACGTTTGCGACCCGGAGCCGGTCGCCGCGCTCGCGCGGGTCCGGGACCGGTCCGTCGCCGCCCTCTTGGACTCGATACACTGCGCTCTCGTTGACGAAGTACCGGGCGGTGTAGTAGCCGTCGCCCACCGCGAGGCCACCGTCGGTGCAGGTGTACGTCGAGAGTCCGGTCTCGACGCGGACCGACCAGCCGTCGTCCAGCCGGGTCACGTCGTCCGGTTCGGGGTCGAAGGAGACCTTCGTCACGTCCCTCTCGGCTTCGCGGGAGTGGACGTATGCTCGTTCGAGGTCCGCGACGAACGCCCGGACCGACTCGTTCGTGAGGGTCGCCGGACGGTCGGGATACGGAATCGAGGTCACCCGCTCTCTCGGACAGTCGGCTTCGGTTTCGGGACCCGACCACTCCGCGCCGAGGTGAGCGAGGC
>PXSM01000083.1:0-1868 GCA_003023465.1 Halobacteriales archaeon SW_6_65_15
ACGAGAGAGCGAAGCTCTCTCGAACGACCTCGCAATTTTTCCATCGACGTTCGGAAGGCGCTCCGCGCCTTCCGCAGCCCATCAGAAGCGCTCCGCGCTTCTGAGGACGTTTTTGCCGGCGGGCCGAGCAGCGCGAGGCCCGCCGTGCAAAAAGGTCGTGGTTCAGAACTCGTCGAGCGTCGTGTTGATGCCCTGCCGGACGTCGACGACCAGCGCCTCGAGGTCGAGTCCGAGGACGTTCTCGGCGGCGGTGCCGACCTCCTCGGTCCGTTCGTCCGGTGCGTAGACGCCCATCCGCCACTGCTCGCGGCCGGTCCGGCGCAGCGCCTTCACGAGCGTCGACTGCGAGCCCAGTTTCCGGACCTCGCCGTTGACGACGACCCGACTGGTCGACTCGCGCATCTTCGGACGGGAGGGCACGTCCAGGATGACCGACTCGGTGTCGACGCCGGCGTGGTCGGCGATGTCGCGTTCGAACTCCCGGATTGCCTCGTGGTCGGCGTCGACGATGTCCTCGGAGACGTCTGAGAGTTCGGCCCACACTGCCCGCTTGTAGAGGTCGCGGGTGTCCAGCGCCTCGGCGAACCCCGCGGTCGCCTCGCACTTCCGTAGCGCGACGGTGAGGTCCCGGTCGTCCATCCGGCGGATCTCGGTCGCCGTCGCCTCGCCGGCCTCCAGCAGGCGCTCGGTCGCCCGCCGCAGCATCCCCTTCGAGATGCGGGCGACGTGGTGGTTGTAGACGACGGGGTTCATCAGGCCGCGGGCGAGCAACAGCGACTCGGCGGTCTGGACGTTGCCCTCCGCCAGCACCAGGTCGCCGTCGACGAACCGGAGTTCCCGGACGAACCGGCCGGTGTCGATGGTGCCGTAGGGGACGCCGGTGTGGTGGGCGTCCCTGAGGAGATAGTCCATGCGGTCGACGTCGAGTTCGCCGGAGACGAGCTGGCCGAGTTCCTCCTCCCCGGCGACCAGCCCCGCGACCCGTCCGGGGTCGATGTCGTGGAGCGCCAGCACGCGTGCGACCTCGCCGTGCTCCAGCAGGTCGCCCACCTCGTCGTGCATCCTCCCCGTTCGCCGGGCGACCAGTCCCTCGATGTTGTGGCTGAACGGGCTGTGGCCGATGTCGTGGAGGATGGCCGCGGCGCGAACCCGTTCGGCCTGCCGGCCCTCGATGCCGAGGTTGTCGAGCGCGCGCGTCGCCAGGTGGTAAACCCCGAGCGAGTGCTCGAAGCGGGTGTGGTTGGCGCTCGGGTAGACCAGTTCCGCGGTGCCGAGCTGCTTGATGCGCCGGAGCCGCTGGACCGCCGGGGTGTCCAGCAGGTCCTCCGCCACCCCCTCGACGGCGATGTGGTCGTGGACGCTGTCCTTGATAGTCTTCATATTACGGGATTTGTCGTCTTGGTATAAAAACCGACGGGAGTAGATGAGTCGATAACGGGGTTTGGGCGGGATTCGAGGCGGCTGAGTGGCTGCTGCTTGGATGTGAGGGGCTACTCGATGACGGAATCGGAGAGCTAGCTACTGCCGAAACCGAGGGGAGACCGCACAGCACCGCAACCGCACCGCGAGAGCCGCGCCCGCGTACGCCGAGGTAGGATGATTCGGATAGCTCGAAGGGAGTTCGTCCGGCCGACAGCACAAGGATTTACCCCTCAGGACACGCACCTCCCCACATGACGACGTTTCTCTCCGGGGGCACCGGCACGCCCAAGCTCCTCGCGGGAGCCGAGTCGGTCTTCGATCCAGTCGAGACCACCGTAGTCACCAACACGGGCGACGACGTGGAGCTAGGCGGTTTGCTGGTCTGCCCGGACGTGGACACCGTCCTCTTCGAGCAGGGCGACGTGCTCGACCGCGACCGGTGGTGG
>PXSM01000083.1:1907-12737 GCA_003023465.1 Halobacteriales archaeon SW_6_65_15
CGCGCTACCTGCCCGAGGAGGCCCAGACTGCGGGCCGAGAAATCGCGAACTGGCGGCGGTTCTCGGGCGTGGCGGAGTTCATGGAGATCGGCGACCGCGACAGGGCGGTCCACGTCACCCGGACGAGTCTCCTCGACGAGGGCCACAGCCTCACCAAAGTCACGCGCACCCTCGCCGACGCCTTCGACGTGCCCGTGGACGTGGTGCCGATGAGCGACGACCCGGTGGCGAGCATCGTCCACGCGGCAGAAGAGACGGCGGACGAATCCGAAGCGGCGACCAGCTACGCCGACGAGATGCACTTTCAGGAGTTCTGGGTGGCCCACCGGGCCGACCCGCCGGTCGCGGACGTGGAGTTCCGCGGGGCCGAGTCAGCCGACCCCGCGCCGGCCGCCCTCGGGGCCATCGAGGAGGTCCCGGTCGTCGTCGGCCCGTCGAACCCCGTCACCAGCATCGGGCCGATGGTCGCCATCGACGAACTCCGGCAAGCGCTCGAAGAGACCACCGTGGTCGCTGTCTCGCCGTTCGTCGAGGACGAGGTGTTCTCCGGCCCGGCCGCGAAACTGATGGAGGCCGTCGGTTACGAGGCCTCGACCGCGGGCGTGGCGGCGGCCTACCCCTTCGCGGACGCCTTCGTACTGGACGACGAGGACGAAACCGACCTCGACCGACCCGTCGTTCGGACCGACACGAAGATGGACGACGAGGCCGACGCTCGGCGGGTCGCCGAAGCCGTCGCCGAGGCACTCGGCCGAGTGGGCGCGGAGGTGTCGTGATGTTCGAACCCCGCCTCGCCCTCGCCAGCCTCAGCGGTCGGTCGGACGCCGAGTGGGCCGAGCGGGCCGCGGAGTTCGCCGGGGCGGCCTTCCTCGGGGGTATCGCGCTGGACGACCCAACCCGGAACGCGGCCCGCGAGATGGTCGAGCGCGACCGCGAGGAGTTTCTGCCCGACGACCCCGTCGCGTTCGTGGACCGCCAGTTGGCCCGCCTCGAAGACGCCGACCTCCGGGCGGGATTCAACGTCAGGTCCGCGTCGCTCGACCCCGTTCGGGAGGTCGCCCGGGTCTGCGCCGACCGGGACGCCATCCTCGAAATCAACGCCCACTGCCGACAGGACGAGATGTGTCGCGCGGGAGCCGGTGAATCCTTCCTCCGGAACCCCGACCGCCTCTGCGAGCAGGTCGCCGCCGCGGCGGACGTAGCGAACGGGGGTCCCGACGTGAGCGTGAAGGTCCGGGCCGAGTTGCCCGGCGTGGACCTCGCGGAGATCGCCCGAATCGTCGCCGAGGCGGGGGCCGACGCCATCCACGTGGACGCCATGGACTCCGAGGGCGTGGTCGCCGAGGTCTCCGAGGTCGCGGCCGACACGGGCCTGTTCGTCATCGCCAACAACGAGGTCCGTGACGAGTCCAGCGTCCGGGAGTACCTCGCGTACGGCGCGGACGCCGTGAGCGTCGGCCGGCCGAGCGACGACCCTGCGGTGCTCCGGCGCGTCCGGGCGGCGACCGACGAGTGGTTCGGAGTGCAACGAGGTGAGATCGAGCTATGACCCCCGCCGAGAACGCCCAGCTCGCGCTCCTGCTGGAGGTGTCGGGGACGCCCAAGCCCGGCAACGTGGACCGCGAGCGCGACCTGCCGGACCTCCGATTCGAGCACTTCCTCGCGGGCGCAGTCGGCGCGGGACCGGGCCTGCGCGCGGCCGAGGAGGGCGCGGCCGTGGGCGAGGCCTTCGAGCGAGCGGTCGCGGGGATGAGCCAACAGGAGGGCGGCAACACCCAGTTCGGCGCACTCCTGTTGCTCGTTCCCCTCGTGCGGGCCGCCGCAGACGGAGACGAGGAGAGGAGCGGAGACGAAGATGGGAATACCGACCTCTCCCGGGAACGAGTCGCGCGAGTGGTCGAGAACACCACGGTCGAGGACGCCGCGAACTTCTACCGGGCGTTCGACCACGCCGAGGTGTACGTGGACGACCCGCCCGAGGACGCCGAGGAGTTCGACGTGCGCCGGGGAAGCGACGCGATTCCGGCGGTCGAGGAGCAGGGCGTGACGCTTTACGAGGTGCTGGAACTGGGCGCGGACGGGGACGGCGACTCGTCCGGGGACGACATGGCCGCCGAGTGGACCGACGGATTCGAGCGCACCTTCTGGGCGGCCGACCGACTCGCGGAACTGGCGGGGTCGGCCCCGGCGTCGGCCCTCGGAGCGCGGGTGTACCTCGAACTCCTCGCGCGCGAACCCGACACCCTCGTCGCGAAACAGCACGGCCGGAAGGTCGCCGAGAGCGTCCGAGTCCGGGCACAGGAGGCGCTCGAAGGCGGCCCCGAGGTCGTCGAGGCGTTCGCGGAGGCGCTGGTCGCGGACGGCGTGAACCCCGGCACCACGGCCGACATCACGGCGGCCGCACTGTTCGTCGCGCTCGAACGCGGGGAGGTGTCGGTGTGACAGGCGAAACGAGCGACGAAGACGGCTCCTCGACCGGGGACGACTCCGACTGGCCGGTCGAACTCCGCGGCGTCACCGAGTCAGTCGTGACCACGCTCGGCCCGAACGACCGCTGGAACGTGGCGGCGCTCGGCCTCCATCCGCCGGAGGGCGAATCTGAGACAGGCGACCCCGTGACGGCCCGGACATGGGGCAACACGCGAACCCGGCGGAACTTCCACCGGCAGGGCCGGGGCTACGTCCAGTTCGTCCGAGACCCCCTCGACTTCGTGGACGCCACGCTGTCGATCTTCGAAATCGAGGACCCGGTGCTCGACAGCGCCGACGCCTGGGTCGAGGTGACGGTCGAGCAGGTCGATTCCGGCGAGTCCGACGGCACTCGATGGGAGGAGTGGGAACTGCGACCTTGCGATTCCGGAATCGAGTACGAGACGGTGCCGACGATAAATCGAGGCTTCAACGCCGTCGTGGAGGCCACGGTCGCGGCCTCGCGGCTTGACGTGGACGCGTACGATCAGACGGAGTTGCGGGACCGACTAGCCTACTTCGAGGAGGTCGGCCGGAAGTGTGGCAACGACAGGGTCCGGCGCGCGCTCGACCGACTTCACGACTACCTCGGCGAGTAGCACGGACGGACCTCGGCGGTTGTGTTTGGTGACGCCTTCATCACAGCAGACGCTTGCTGACACGAAAGAACCTCGGCGTGCGCTGGCTTGGCCTCTGTGCCGCGCCCACAGCGCGCGAGGTCTTCGGGAGCGAAGCCGTCCGAAAATCTCCGATTAAGGAATAAAAACACGTCTTAGAACTATCTGCTAGGATTCTAAACACAGATACTCGTTTCTATACTCGGTATCACGTCCCCTCCCGAAGAACTTCGACAGCATCGACGCGGAGCGACGGCGAACGAATGCTTTTAAGGTCCAGAACGGGAAATTGTCGAGTATGGCAATCAAACCCGACTACGTCAAGAAGACGGGGAGCCTCCTGCTGGAGCGATACCCCGACGCGTTCACGAAGGACTTCGACCAGAACAAGGAGAGCGTCCAGAAGCTGACCAACATCGAGTCCAAGGGCGTCCGCAACCGCATCGCAGGCTACGTCACGCGCAAGAAATAGAGCGACGATATTCTTCGACGTTCGCACGCCCGGAAGCCGCCGGTTTCGGCGGACGACCGGGACTACTCGACGACCCGTTCGCCGAATCCGCTCACTCGACGAACGTGAGTTCGGCCTGCTTCTGCTCGTACTCCTCGCGGACGTGGTCGCGGAACTCGGCGAGGCCCACGTCGCTGACTTCGCGCTCGTTGCGGTCGCGGACCGAGACGGTGCCCGACGCCGTCTCGTCGTCGCCGACCACGAGCATGTACGGGACGTTGTCGTCGTGGGCCGTCTGAATCTTCTTGCCGACCGTCCACGACCGGTCTTCGATCTCGACGCGGAACTCGTCGAGTTCGTCGGCGACCTCGCGGGCGTAGTCGAGGTTCTCGTCGCTGACCGGGAGGATGCGGATCTGCTCGGGGGCGAGCCACAGCGGGAACTTTCCGTTGTAGTGTTCTATCATGATGGCGAGGAACCGCTCGAACGTGCCGAGCAGGGCGCGGTGGACCATCACCGGCCGAACCTCCTCGTTCTCCTCGTTGACGTACGTGAGGTCGAGGCGCTCGGGCTGGACGAAGTCGAGTTGGACGGTGCCGATGGTCCACTCCCGACCGAGCGCGTCCTCCACGTCGAACGCGATTTTTGGCCCGTAGAACGCACCCTCGCCCTCGTTTATCTCGTAGTCGATGCCCTCGTCCTGAAGCGCCTCTTCGAGCGCGCTCTCGGACTGCTCCCAGAGTTCGTCACCGCCCGCGGAGTTCTCCGGACGGGTCTCGAGGCGGTACATCACTTCCAGACCGAACACCGCGTACATCCCGTCGATGATGTCGAGGGTGCGGGATATCTCGTCGTGAATTTGGTCGGGCCGGATGAACGCGTGGCCGTCGTCCTGCGTGAACCCACGAACCCGAAGCAGGCCGGAGAGTTCGCCCGACTGCTCGTTGCGGTAGCAGGTGCCGAACTCCGAGAACCGAACTGGGAGGTCGCGGTAGGAGTGTTTCTGACTGCCGTAGATGTAGGCGTGGTTCGCGCAGTTCATCGGCTTGAGGCCGTACTCCGTCTCGTCTTGCTCCCAGACGAACATCTCGCCCTCCTCTTTGAAGTGGTCGTAGTGCCCCGACTTCTTCCAGAGTTCGGCCTTGTTGAGTTCGGGCGTCCGAATCTCGTCGTATCCGAGTTCGTCGTTCTTGCTCCGGGCGTACTCCTCGAGTTCGCGCCGAATCGCCATCCCGTTGGGGTGGAAGTGAGCGCACCCCGGCGAGTGGTCGGGCACCGAGAAGAGGTCGAGTTCCCGGCCGATCTTACGGTGGTCGCGCTCGGCGGCCTCGCGGCGACGTTCGAGATACTCCTGCAGGTCGGACTCGGACGGGAACGCCGTCCCGTACACCCGGGTCAGCATCTCGTTCTCCTCCTCGCCGCGCCAGTACGCGCCCGAGGTTTCGAGGAGCGTGAAGCCGCCGATTTCGCCGGTCGAATCGACGTGGGGGCCACGACAGAGGTCTTCGAACTCGCCCTGCCGGTAGAACGAGACCGGGTCTTCGTCGGCGGCCTCGGTTTCGAGGATGTCCTGCTTGAACCGGTTGTTCTCGTACTTCTCGAACGCCTCCTCGCGGTCGTACTCGACGCGCTCGATGTCGAGGTCCTCCTCGATGATTCGGTGGGCCTCCTCCTCGATTTCTTCTAACTCCTCGCTTCCGAGGTCGACGCCGTATACGTCGTAGTAGAACTGGTCGTCGGTCCACGGTCCGATGGTGAGTTTCGCCTCGGGATAGCGTCGCTGGAGCGCCTGTGCGAACACGTGGGCCGCCGAGTGTCGGAGCACGTCGAGGTACTCGTCGCTGTCGTCGGTGACGATGACGAGTTCGACGTCTTCGGTCAGCGGAGCCTCCTTGGCGACGAGGTCGCCGTCGACGACGCCTGCGACGGTGTCGCGCCCGAGACCAGGGCCGATCTCGTACGCGACGTCTTCGACGGTCGAGCCGCGAGCAACCGTCAACTCGGAGCCGTCTGGAAGCGTTACCACTATCTGCTGGGTATCGTTCTGGGACATAAGTGAATCATTCTCGCCACTGCCGGAGTGCGGGCGGTAGCATCGACGGTAGGGTCTGGGTTAATGGCCCTCCGGCCAGCCTGTAAAGCGGACACCTACCGTCATATTCGTCTTCTCTTTTCCTCTGGAGGCACATAAATCTCTTCATTCGAGAATCAGAAACTCGGCTCACGCGCCCGAGAGCGCGTCGAGTGTGCGTTCTTCGCTCGACCCGTCGCTGGTCCGCTCGACTTCGAGTACGTCGGCGTCTCGCTCCCTGTCGCCGACCACGGCGAACTCCTCGACGCCGAGTGCGTACATCCGCGCGATCTTCGTCCCGACGCTGTCGTCTGTGTCGTCGAACAGCACGTCTCGGCCTCCCACTCGCTCGTACAGTCGGTTGGCGTACTCGTCGCCCATCTCTCGCGGATAGCGGTCGCCCAAGTCCATCGTCACGCCGAGGCTGAGACACGGGGCGGGCCGAACCTCCGCCGTCGCGTCGTCGGGTTCGCGGTAGCCCTCACCGTCGTCGGTGATAAACGCGGTGTCGTCGCCCTCGTCGGTGAGGTACTTGTAATCGACGTACCCCAACTGGCCGCACCGAAACTGGAGTCGCTCGATCCGGTGAAACGCGTGGGTTCATTCGCGGCGAGTCGCCAACTCTACGAGTCGCTGTTCCGGTATCCGAACGGGGAGATTCCGCCGGAGCCGAATCTCGCGACCGACCTCTCTGTCTGCGACGATTACAGGACGTACACGAGTTCGTGGACGAGCCACATCGTCGATATGACGTAGAGACTGTCGACGACGTTCGTGACGATTCGGCCGAAGAACAGGCGACGAAACGTGACGTTCGACCACAGTGAGGTCATTCGTTTACCCCCCTTATGTAAGAATGTTAAGTGTCTATCTCAATCGTTTCGGGGAGCGATACGCCCGAACTGCCGACCGGCAAAAGGTCGTCGTAACCAAACCGTTTTGCCACCGTAGCGCCCAACCCCGACAATGGCAGTACGAGTCGGTATTCTCGGTGCGACCGGAGCGGTCGGCCAGCGATGCATCCAACTGCTGGACGGCCACCCCGAGTTCGAGTTGGCGGTGGTAACGGCGAGCGAATCGAGTGCTGGACGACCCTACGGCGAGGCCGCGAAGTGGCGCATCGACGCCCCGATCCCCTCGTCGGTCGCGGACCTGACGGTGCGCGAGACCGACCCCTCGGCGGTGCCCGACGACGTGGACCTCCTGTTCTCGTCGCTGCCCTCCGGCGTGGCCGCCGAGGTCGAGTCGGCGTTCGCCGAGGCGGGCTACGTCCTCTCGTCGAACTCTTCGAACGACCGGATGGCCGACGACGTGCCCCTCGTCATCCCCGAGATCAATCCCGGCCACCTCGACCTGCTGGAGGTCCAGCGCGACGAGCGCGGGTGGGACGGCGCGGTGGTCAAGAACCCCAACTGCTCGAACATCACGATGGTCCCGACGCTGGCGGCGCTCGACGAGTTCGGACTGGAGCGCGTCCACGTCTCGACCCTGCAGGCCGTCTCCGGCGCGGGCTACTCCGGCGTCTCCTCGATGGAGATCATCGACAACGCCATCCCGCACATCGGCGGCGAGGAGTCGAAGATGGAGACCGAATCGCGCAAGCTCCTCGGCTCGTTCGACGGCGCGGAGCTATCCCACCACGAGGCCGAGGTGTCGGCCTCGTGCAACCGGATTCCGACCATCGACGGGCACCTCGAAAACGTCTGGGCCGAGACCGGCGAGGACCCGACCGCGGCGGAGGTCGAGGAATCGTTCCGCGCGGTCGAGAGCCTCGACCTCCCGAGTTCGCCCGACCGACTCATCGAAGTCTTCGAGGACCCCGACCGGCCGCAACCCCGGCTCGACCGGACCGTCGGCGGCGGCATGGCCATCGCGGCCGGTGGCGTGCAGGAGACGCCCGCGGGCGTCCAGTACAACTGCCTCGCGCACAACACGATTCGCGGCGCGGCCGGGGCGGCGGTGCTGAACGGGGAACTCCTCCGGAGAGAAGGCTGGATTTAGTCCTGTTAACTACCGAATAATTTCGGTACTCTGGCAACGTTCGGGATTCGCCGTAAGGCTCTTCTTGGGGCGCAAATCGGGCCCAACGCCTAAGTCCGGCCTCGTAGTCAGTACGAGGTGCTGAATGCCTCCCGAGTTGTCGATAGTCGCTGGTGCAGTCGCCCTCCCGTTCGCCGCTGCGGGAGTGACGCCGGTGGTCTACCGCCTCGTGGGCGACCGGACCGGCTACCTCGGCGCGGTCGTCGCGCTGGCGTGCTTCGGGTTGCTGGGCTCGCAACTCGGAACCCGAGGAGTCGTCTCCTCGTCGTGGGTGCCGTCGCTCGACGTGTCGTTGCGATTCTACGTGGACGGGTGGGCGCTCCTGTTCGCCCTGCTCGCCAGCGGCATCGGTGCGCTCATCTTCACGTACTCGGCGCGGTACATGCACGAGGAGCGCAATCTGGCGCGGTTCTACGCCACCATGCTGGCGTTCATGGGCTCGATACTGGGGGTCGCGCTCGCCGCCGACCTGATCGTCGTCTTCCTGTTCTGGGAGCTGACGAGCCTCTGCTCGTTCGTGCTCATCGGCCACTACACCGACGAGCGAGCCTCCCAGTACGCCGCGCGGATGGCGATGATAGTGACGGTCGGCGGCGGGCTCTTCCTGCTGGCGGGCCTCCTCCTGCTCTCGGTCGCCGCCGGGACGGTCCTCGACGGGTCGACGTTCGACCTCGCCGCGATGCTCGCGGACGCCGACGCCGTGCAGGCCGCACTGCGCGAGGAGGGACTGTTCGTCCCCGTTCTCCTGTCGATGGGCGTCGCCGCGGGCGCGAAGTCCGCGCAGGTTCCCCTGCATTTCTGGCTGCCGAACGCGATGGTCGCGCCGACGCCCGTGTCGGCGTTCCTCCACTCGGCGACGATGGTGAAGGTCGGGGTGTACTTCGTCGGGCGGCTCCGACCCCTGCTCGGGAGCCCGGAGTGGACGCTCCTGTTCGCGACGGTCGGCCTGCTGACGATGACCGCCGGGGCGATGCTGGCGGTGGTGGCGACCGACCTCAAGGAGTTGCTCGCGTACTCGACGGCGAGCCACCTCGGGCTGATGGTCGCGGGCTTCGGGTTCGAGTCGGTGTACGGCGGGGAGGCCGGCGCGTTCCACCTGCTCAACCACGCCCTGTTCAAGGCACCCCTCTTTCTGGTCGCCGGCATCGTCGCCCACGAGGTCGGCACCCGACGGCTCGACGGACTGAGTGGCCTCTGGCGCGACCTACCGGTGACCGCCGTGATAGCAGCAATTACGGGCCTGAGTATGGCCGGAATCCCGCCGTTCAGCGGGTTCTACTCGAAGGAACTCCTCTTCGAGGCGACCTACGAGGCGGCCCACGCCGCGGGCGGACTGACGTGGCTCTACCCCGCGCTCGCGGTGTTCGCCAGCGTCTTCACCGTCCTCTACTCCCTGCGATTCCTCGCCATCTTCGTCGGCGACCAGCCCGACGCTATCGCTTCGGTGCCCCGCCCTTCGGCCTCGCTGGTGGTCCCGCCGGGCGTGCTCGCGCTCGCGACGGCCGTGGTCAGCGTCTCGCCCCAGTTCGCCGTCGACGTCATCGTCCAGCAGGCGGTCGATTCGACCGCCGCGGGAACGCCGGAGGTCCACGTCGGCCTCCCCGACCACCTCTCCCCGCCGGTGGCGATGTCGGCGGTCGCTATCGTCGGCGGGGTCGCCACCTACCCGGCCATCGACCGGATTCGGGCGGGGACCGAAGAGATCGTCCGAGCCCGCGCCCTCCGGCCGTGCTGGTGGTACGACAAACTGCTGATGGGGGTCGAGGAGACCAGCCCTCGACTCGGTGACTGGATCCATAACGGACTCCTCCGGACGTACGTGACGTGGAGTTTCGTCGCCGCGAGCGCGCTCGTTCTGTCGGGCTACGCCGCGACCGGAGAGGTGATGCCTGCGACCGGCGAAGCCGCCGTCACCGCCGCGATGGCGCTCGTGCTCGTGGTCGCGGTGGTCGCCGCGGTCGCGGTGGTCATCGCACCCTCGCACGTGGCCGGCGTCCTCTCGCTGTCGATCCTCGGGTTCATGGTCGCCATCTTCTACATCCTCGCGAGCGCCCCGGACCTCGCACTGACCCAACTGGTCGTCGAGACGCTAGTCCTCCTCATCTTCCTGCTCGTCATCGAGCAGTTGCCCGCTTTCTACGCCGACGTGAACCGGTGGGTGATCGCCCGCGACGTCGGGGTCTCGCTGTTCGTCGGGGCGACCGCGTTCCTGACGGTGATCCTATCGAGTCCGGCCGCGAGTGGCGACCCGACCGCAATCGCGCGCTACTACGCCACCGAGGCGGTTCCGGAGGCGGGCGGGACCAACGTCGTGAACGTGATCCTCGTGGACTTCCGGGCGTTCGACACGCTCGGGGAACTGTTCGTGATCACCGTCGCGGGGCTCTCGGTGCTCGTGCTGATAACGATGCGAAATCGGGGTGAGACGAAGTGACGACGAATCGAGGTGACTCGACGTGACGACCATCATCACGAAGACGACCGCTCGCATCGTCGTGCCCATCATCCTCGTGCTCGCCATCTCGCTGCTGCTACAGGGGCACAACCTGCCCGGCGGCGGGTTCATCGGCGGCGTGCTCACGACGGTCGCGTTCGGACTCGTCTACGTCGCCTACGGGCTGGACTACCTCGACGTCGGCGTCCTCGGTCGGGAGGTCGAACCCGGCACGGGGGTCTTCGAGCACCGGACGGTGACCGCGTTCCAGCGACTGTTCGTCGTCGGGTTGGCCGTCGTCATCGGAAGCGGGTTCGGCGCGCTGGCGTTCGACGAGCCGTTCCTGTCCCAGACGTTCACCATCGTCGAGCACGTTCCCATCTACCACGAGATCGAACTCGCGACCGCGCTCGTCTTCGACGTCGGCGTCTACCTCGTGGTCGTCGGCGTCCTCCTGACGATCCTCTCGGTGGTGGGTGCGGAATGACCGGTCACACCTGCTGTACGGGGATAGCACGCGCGCCGAGAGGTGAGCGACCGTGAGCGTCGGCCTCGCGGCGGTCGTCGGCGGGCTGTTCGCGCTCGGCACGTTCCTGTTGCTCCGCCGAGACCTCGTCCGGGTCGTCTGGGGCGTCGCCGTGGTCACGCAGGCCGCGAACGTCTACCTCGTCTCGATGGGCGGGATCGAAGTCGGCACGCACGACACGGTGCCGGTCCTCGACGTTCACGGCGGGCCGGTACCCGAGTC
>PXSM01000083.1:13050-56195 GCA_003023465.1 Halobacteriales archaeon SW_6_65_15
CGTCGCCGCCGCCGTGGGCGTCTCGGCGGTGGCGTTCTCGGTGCTGTTCGTGGACCGCGCCAACCAGCGGGTGTTCTATCACGTCCTCTTCCACTGCCTCCTGTTGGGAGTGACGGGGTCGTTCCTCACGGGCGACCTGTTCAACCTGTTCGTCTGGTTCGAGGTGATGCTGATGGCCAGTTACGTGTTCGTGGCGTTCTACGGCGGCCCGCAACACACCGCGGCGGGTTTTCGCTACCTCGTCATCAACGTGGTCGGGAGCGCCCTGCTCTTGCTGGCGGTCGGCGGCCTGTACGCGGTCGTCGGAACGCTCAACATGGCCGACGCGTCCCGGCGGCTGGCCGACCCCGCCGCGTACGGCATCGACCCCGCGCCGGTCGTGGGCCTCGGGGCGCTGATGTTCGTGACGTTCGCACTCAAGGCCGGGCTGGTGCCGTTCCAGTTCTGGGTGCCGGGTGCGTACCGCGCGGCCCCGCTTCCCGTCGCGGCGATGCTCGCGGGCGTGACCAAGAAGGTCGGGATGTACGCGATGATACGGGTGTACTTCACCGTGTTCGGCGGCGCGACCGTCGAGCCGACCGTGCCCGGAATCGCGGGCGAGTCGGCACTCGCGTTCTTCGCGCCCATCCTGTTCGCGATGGGGGTCGCCAGCATCATCGTCGGAGGGTACGGCGCTATCGGTCGCGACACCATCGAAGGGATTCTGGCGTACTCCAGCATCGGACAGGTCGGCTTCATCGCCGTCCCCGTCGGCATCGCGGCGGCGGCCCAGTCGCAGGACCTCGCCCGACTGGGAATCGCCGCCGCGCTCGTGTACGCGCTCCACCACGCGCTCGCGAAGGCGCTGCTCTTCCTCTCGGCGGCCGCGATCCGGTCCGGAACCGGGACCAACCGACTGGCGAATCTCGGCGGGCTGGGCGGTCGAGCGCCCATTCTCGCGGGATCGTTCTTCGTCGGGAGCCTGTCGCTGGTGGGAATCCCGCCGTTGACCGGCTTCTTCGGGAAGCTCCTCGTGTTCGTCGCCGGTGTGGACCCGGAGCTTCTGGGGGAGTCGGACGCCAGCCGTCGAAGACGCGACCGTCGATTCGGCGCAGGTCGCCGTCCTCGCGACACTCGCCATCGCCATCGTCGTCCTCGGGATCGGATTCGAGCCCGTCGTCCAGTTCGCGGACATGGCCGCGGACGCCGCGCTGGACCGCGAGGCGTACGTCGAGTTGGTCCTACCGGAAGGGGGTGAGGGGACGTGACGGATCGAGTGGGCGGTGCGCCACGCACCCCATCGGGAGGTGAGAACCCGTGACGCGACGTTGGGTGGTCGCCGGAGTGCTGTTCGGCGCGCTGTGGGTGTTCGTCCGCGGCGTCGAACTCACCCTCGACGCCGTGGTCGGGCAGTTCCTGCTGGGGGTCGTGGTGGGGATGCCCGTCGCCTTCCTCTTCCGGCGGCTGTACGAGGAGGGGATCGACCTCGGCGAAACCCTGAGTTCGGTCCCGTACGCCGTGCTGTACGTCCTCGTGTTCCTTCGGGAGGTGGTCGTCGCCAACCTCGACGTCGCCTACCGGGTCCTCGCGCCGTGGACGCCCATCGAGCCGCAGGTCATCTTCGTCCCGTTGCGCGTCGAGACCGACCTCGGGGTGACGACCATCGCCAACAGCATCACCATCACGCCGGGGACGCTGACGCTCGACCACGACCCCGAGGAGAACGCCCTCTACGTCCACGTCATCGACGGCCGAAACCCGCAGGCCATCGTCGAACCGATCCGGACGTGGGAGGACTACGCGCTGATGATGTTCGACGAACCCCGGTCGCCCGACGACCCCGCGCCGGAGATCGCCGTCCACCCCGAGGACCGCAATCCGCCGCCACCGGCCGACCACCAGTTCGACCGCGAGGGCGAGGCCGAGCAGGTACAGGACGACAGGACGAAACCGGGCAGAACGGAGCCAGACGAGAGGACGAACCGAAACGAACCGACGGACCGCGACGAGGAAGCGAACCTCGACAACAGAACGGACCGCGACGACGGGACGAACCGCGACGACCGGCCGAACCGCAAGGACGGAGGTGAGGACGATGGCCGCTGAAGCCGACCTCGTGACCACGGCCGCCGACGCGGGTCTCGTGCTCGTGGCCGCCCTCTGCATCCTCTGTAGCTATCGGGTGATCCGCGGTCCGACCGTGCCCGACCGGGTGGTCGGACTGGACGCCATCGCCACGAACGTGGTCGCCATTGCGGTGCTGTTCGCGCTGAAGACCGGCCGGGGGCTGTTCGTGACCGTCAGCCTCGTGCTGGCGATCATCGGCTTCCTCTCGACGGTGGTCGTGGCGAAGTTCGTCACCGAGGGCGACATCATCGAACGACGGGAGTGACCATGTACGGAATCTCGAACCCCACCGACCGACGAGCGCTCGAACGCGGAGGTGCCGACTGACGATGGTCGCACTGCGCTCGGCGCTCGTCGTCGCACTGATCGCCGTCGGGTCGTTCTTCCTGACGGTCGGGACCATCGGCTTGCTTCGGTTCCCCAACGTGTACAACCGGATGCACGCCACCAGCAAGCCGACGACGCTCGGGACCGCCGCCATCTTCCTCGCCGGGTTCGTCCACTTCGGGCCGGGCGGCGCTGGCCTGCCGTCGCTCGTCGGCATCCTGTTCCTCTTCCTGACGGTGCCGACCGGCGCGCACATGATCTCCCGATCCGCCCAGCGCATCGGCGTCCCCTTCCTCGGAGGCGTCACGTGGCCGGGGAGGGAGGAGGACGAGCAGGCGAGGCCCGAGGACCGCCGAGACCGCGCCGACGAGGAGTTAGCTCGCTCCGAAGACGAGTAACCGTCACCGGGTTCATGTCGGCCAGCCGCGAGTAATATTCCGGCGTGTGACCCGAGCAGTGGGGCGTTATCAGGCAGTTCTCGAAGTTCCAGAGGACGTGGTCCTCGGGCAGCGGCTCGGGGTCAGTGACGTCGAGAGCAGCGCCCCGGACGTGGTTGCGCTGGAGTGCGGCGACCAGCGCGTCGGTCTCGACGACGGGGCCACGGGCGACGTTGACGAGGACGGCCTCCGGCGACAGGGTGGTCAACTCCTCGCGGCCGATCAGCCCGCGGGTCGTCTCGGTCAGCGGGCAGGCCAGCACGAGGTAGTCCGTCCGCGCGAGGGCGGCGTCGAACCCGTCCGAGTCGAAGCCGACCACCTCGTCGGTCGGACCGCCCTTCTCGGGGGTGTAGCGCACGCCGACGGTCTCGACGCCGAACCCCTGCAGGCGCTCGACCACCGACTGTCCGATGGCCCCGAGTCCGACGACCGTGACGGTGCTGCCCTGCAACTCGTGAGCCCGGAAGTGCCGCCACTCGCGGTTCTGCTGGCGTCGCCATCCCTCGTGGAGCCGCCGGGCGAACACCAGCAGGTTCCCGACGACGTGCTCGCCGATGTTCGGCCCGTGAACTCCGGAGGCGTTCGTGACGGCCACGCCCCGCTCTTCGAGAGCGTCCATCGGCAGGTGACCGGTCCCGGCGTACGCGCAGGCGAACAGTTCCAGTTCCTCGGCGTGGTCCAGCAGGTCCTCGTCGATCTCCATTCCCGTGACGACGGGGGCGCTGGCCACCAGTTCGCGCTCTTCGGACGGGGTGGCGGCGTGGCGCACGTCCCGGTCGGGCAGGCGCTCACGGAGTTCGTCGGCGTACTCCGAAATGGGCATGCCGTGGGTGCCCTTCCGCAGGACGACCACGTCGGGGGCGTCCGAATCCGACGGCTCCGCGTCTGTTCGAGTCGAATCTGTCATGTGCGAGGCGTTCGGCACCCGGGGTTAAATCGTCACCTGAAACGGCGAACTGGGTGGGCCACGGTCGGCGGTACCGAGGGCGACCCCGTTAGAAGTGCTTATATATTACCAAAACATAGAAACATATTTTTAAAGAAATTTTCATATGTTCTAGAAGCACCTTTACGCCGACGAGAGTCCCACCTTCCGCCATGTTCCGAGTCCAGACCGACGCCCGGACCGCGGTCCTCGACGTGACCGACCGCGTTGCCGGGGAAGTCCCCGACGGGGTCGAATCGGGTCTCTGTACCGTCTTCGTCCCGCACACGACCGCCGGGGTAACTCTTCAGGAGGCGGAATCCGGACTGCTCGCCGACATCGAGCAATTCGTGGAAACTTTCGCCCCGAGCGACGGCGACTACCGCCACGACCGCATCGACGACAACGCCGACGCCCACCTTCGCGCCGCGGTGCTGGGCGAGAGCGTGAGCATCCCGATTCGGGCCGGAAAACTCGCACTCGGGACGTGGCAGTCGGTGCTGTTCGTGGAGTGCGACGGTCCGCGGACGCGGCAGGTGGAGGTGGTGGTTACGGAGTAGAGGAACAGCGATCCGAATTGAAGAGTCGTAACTAACGGAGAGATTATTTCTTCAAAATGATGCTCCGTCTGGGATTTGAACCCAGGTCACAGGCTCGAAAGGCCCGAATGATTGGCCGGACTACACCAACGGAGCGTTCACTTTCCGTCCGGGCGTGCTTCCGGACGTATTCGGACCGATGGCCCGCACGCTTATAAACTCCACTAAATCGCTCTGTCGTCGTGCCGGAAACCCCCATACGAGAGGCAGTGATAACCTATCCTCTCGCTTCGAAGAGCAGTTCTATCGGTGCGTCGAACTCGATCGATCCGTGGTCGGCTTTCCCGTGGCATCGCTTGCAGAGGAGAACCAGGTTCTCCTCTTCGTGGGCGTCCTCGACCGAGAGGTCCGGCGTCTGTCGGAAAATCCGCACCGGTACGATGTGGTGAACCTCCAGTCGGTGCTCCGATCCGTCGTGGCCGCAGTGCTGGCATACCTCGTCGCGTTCCTCGATCCGCTCTCGGACGACCGACCAACCGGAACCGTACCTGTGACTGTATCCGCCCCGCCAGTTCGGATTCTGTTCGCCCGCGGTCGATTCGCTCATCTTTCGACGCGTCTCTTCCGGCCGGGTGAATCCTTCGAGGGACTCCGAAATTTTCTCGCGGACTTCCTCGGGTATCTCGTTGTCCTCGTGAGACTGGGACATCCGCCGACGAGTCTCCTCCGAAAACGCCCGCCCTTCCAACGACTCCGAGATTTTCCGTTTCTCCTCCTCGGTGCGCTCTCGACCGTACATCGGATGATTTTCGCCACTCAGGTCCCGCGTCGGAATATCGAAGCGTTTCATTGATTTCCGAATCGTCGTCGGCGAGACGCCACACTCCTCAGCGATATCCTTCTGGGTGAGGCCTTCGTCCCAGTACTTGATCTCCAGCCAGTGGCCGTTCCGGTACCGTTTCATCGATAGTCACGTTCGACTACACCGTTCTTAAATTCTCGGATTAAATAGCGGAATTACCACGATTAGCCGCCGACAACGGATGGAAAACGAGTCCGTTTCCTTCGGTCACTTCCCCTCGAACGCCGGCCCACTTCCGTCCTTACTTCCCTTCGAATTCCGGCTCACCGTCTCCCATGAACGCCGTGATGCCCTCCATCAGATCGTCGGTGTTCATGAGGTGGCCGAACGCCTGCGACTCGACTTCCAGTCCGGCGTCGGTGTCGTCGCGCCCGGCCAGCATCGCGCGCTTGGTGTACTTCTGGGCGATGGGCGGGCCGGCGGCGAGGTCGGCCGCGAGCCCGAAGGCGCGGTCATCGAACTCCGAGACCTCGACGACCTCGTTGACGAAGCCGTACTCTTCCATCGTCTCGGCCTCGAAGCGGTCGGCGGTGAAGATGATCTCCTTTGCTCGCCCCTCGCCGACGATGTGCTTGAGTCGCTGGGTGCCGCCCCAACCGGGCAGGAGCCCGAGATTGTGTTCGGGCTGGCCGAACTCCGAGCGCTCGCTGGCGACCCGCATGTCGGCGCAGGTCGCCATCTCCATGCCGCCGCCGAGGCAGTAGCCGTCGATGCCCGCGACGACCGGCATCGGGCAGGCTTCGAGTTTGCCGAACGTCTCCTGGCCCTTCTTCGACAGTTCGACCGCGGTGAGGGGGTCGCCCCCGCCCGCGGCCATGCTCTGCACGTCCGCGCCCGCGGAGAAGGCCTTGTCGCCCTCGCCGACGAGCAAGAGCGCGCGCACCTCGTCGTCCGCCGCGAGAGCTTCGACGGCGTCGGCGAGTTCGTCCAGCAGGTCCTCGCTGACGGTGTTCATCCGGTGGGGTCGGTCGAGGACCACCTTGCCGACCATCTCGCCGGGCTTCTCGACGCGGATGGCGTCGTAGTCGTAGGTTTCCGCCTCGCCGTCACTCCCGGCTCCACCCGCCCCTTCGCCGCCGTAGAAACCGCCTTCCTCGGCGGTCTCGCGGAGGTAGTCGGTGGCCTCGTAGCGGGCCGCACCGGTCTTCTCGTGGAGGTCGTCGAGCGTAGCGACCAGTGCATCGAGCCCGAGGTCGTCGGCCATCTCCGCCGGACCTTCGGGGAAGCCGCCGCCCAACATCATGGCCTCGTCGATGGTGTCGGCGTCGGCCACGTCGTTTTCGATCAGTTTGGCGACCTCGTTGGCCATCACCGCCTGCAGGCGACGAACGGCGTCCTCGCTCCCGGCGTCGGTAGGAATCTCTGCACCGCCGTCCTCGTAGTCGTAGAAGCCCTCGCCCGTCTTCTTGCCAAGCTTCTCTTCTTCGACCTTCTCGACGATGAGCGGACAGGGCTCGTAGGCGTCGCCCAGCACGTCGTCCATGTAGTCGAGGACGTGGTACCCCACGTCGATGCCGACCTGATCCGTGAGTTCGAAGCTCCCCATCGGCAACCCCATGTCGAACTTGGTCGAGCTATCGACCTCCTCGACGGTGTAGTCGCCCGACTCGACCATCCACGCCGCCTCGTTCATCAGGGGCACGACCACGCGATTGAAGATGAAACCGGGACTGTCCTTCCGGACGCGAACGGGCGTCTTCCCCATCTCCTCGGCGAGGTCTTCGGTCAGGTCGAGGGTCTCGTCGTCGGTGTGCGCGCCGGAGATGACCTCCACGAGCTGCATCCGGACCGGCGGGTTGAAAAAGTGCATCCCGCAGAACTTCTCGGGGCGCTCGGTGACCTCCGAGAGTTCCGTGATGGAGAGGCTGGACGTGTTCGTGGCGAAAACGGCCCGGTCGGGCGCGTACTCCTCCAGTTCCGAGTACACGTCCTTCTTGATCTCCATCTTCTCGGGCACCGCCTCGATGACGAAGTCGGCGTCCGAGACGGCTTCTTCGAAGTCCACGAGGGGCGTCACTCAGTCGAGAGCCGCGTCGGCCTCCTCGTCGGTGATCTGGTCTTTTTCGGCCAGCTTCCCGAGACTCCACTCGATCTGGTCGTAACCGTCTTGGACGAACTCCTCCTTTATGTCGCGCAGGTTCACGTCGAACCCGGCGAGGGCCGCGACCTCCGCGATGCCGTGGCCCATGTTCCCCGCACCGAGAACCGCGACGGTGTTGATATCGTCTACGTCCATACCCATAGCCTCACCTGCTGGGCGTTTCAACGTTTCCCTATCCGAGATTAGAAACTCTCTGCAAGTTTACTCACGGTTACGAAACGATTTACGCACGGGTGTGCAAACGTCGCTCATGGACTTCGGACTGTCAGAGGAGCAGAAACAGATTCGCGACGAGGTGCGCCGGTTCGCCGAGAACGAGATCGAACCGGTAGCCAGCGAGTACGACGTCAACGAGGAGTATCCCCACGACATCATGGACAAAGCCGCCGAGATGGGGATGCTCGGTGCCCACATTCCCATGGAGTACGGCGGCGCGGGCTACAGCAACCTCGAATCCGCCATCGTCACCGAGGAACTGTTCGCAGTGGACCCCGGCATCGGCCTCTGCATCACTTCGGCTTCGTTCGGCGCGCACGCCATCATGGAATTCGGGACCGACGACCAGAAGGAGCGCTTCCTGACGCCCGTCGCGGAGGGCGAAGCCATCATGGGCGCGGCCATCTCCGAACCCGACACCGGCTCCGACGTGTCCAGCGTCTCGACCAGCGCGGAGAAGGACGGCGATGAATGGGTCATCAACGGGAACAAAATGTGGATCACGAACGGCTCTGTCGGCGACTACTTCGTCGTCCTCTGCCAGACCGACCCCGACACCGAGGGCCGGTACAACGGCTTCAGCCAGATCGTGATCGAGTCCGACCGCGACGGGTTCGAGGCCGACAAGATCACGGGCAAACTCGGCATCCGCGCGAGCGACACCGCCGAACTCATCCTCGACGACGTGCGCGTCCCCGAGGAGAACCTGATCGGCACCCGCGGTATGGGCTTCCTCCAGCAGATGCAGTTCTTCGACGAGACCCGGACCGCGGTCGCCGCGCAGGGCGTCGGCATCGCCAAGGGTGCCTGCGAGGCCGCCCTCGATTACGCGCAGGAGCGCGAGCAGTTCGACCGCCCCATCTCGGAGTTCCAGGCCATCCAGCACAAGCTGGCGGACATGCACACCCGCACCGAGGCCGCGCGCAACCTGACGTACAAGGGCGCGTGGAACGTCGATCAGGGCGAGGACATCACCAAGCTCGCCAGCATGGCCAAGGAGTTCGCCTCCCGAGTCGCCGTGGACGTGGCCGACGAGGCGGTCCAGATCCACGGCGGTGCTGGCTACGTCAACGACTTCCCCGTCGAGCGGTTCTACCGCGACGCCAAGATCACCCAGATCTACGAGGGGACGACCGAGATACAGAAGAACGTCATCGCGCGAGAACTGCTCGGTAAGGGCTTCTAGACGAACTTTTGCTGCGCGAGCGACTCGATAGCGCCCTCCGGTCCTTCCTGTTCGTTTTCGGTCCTCTTGGCTCGTTTCCGGTCCTTTCTGCTCGTTTCCTATTCTTTCTGCTACGTGGCTGCTTCTGGCGCACGACCCGTTCGACGCTGCTTCGTCCGCGACAGTTCGAAGTCGCACTCCCGAAAATGTGAGTGAAGTGTCTAGGAAATTAGCAGTATCGACAGAATCATCAGAGGAGACGGAGAGCGAATATATGTCTTTACTCATAAAATTTAAGTACTGCAGTTATGTATCTATAATTGGTCCACAATGGATCACTTCATCGAAGAACTCGGCGAGGACGACGTTTCAGAGGTTGAGAGCCGCAAGAACACTCGGGTCACCTGCCCCCTCTCCTGCTGAACGACGGGGAGCGGTCTGACCCGCCGTTTTTTATCGAATGAGCGAACGGAGGATGAGCCACCGGTGTCGGACCATCGAGTTCGACAGTTTCGTTTCTGGTCGATGTGAGGCGTTCGTCGTGGATATTCAAAAGTACGCGAACAGGTCGAAGAAGTCCGCCGCGTACAGGAGCGTCGAGAGCAACACGAAGACCCCGAAGCCGTACGAGAGAACGACGTATCCGGCAGCGAGGGACGCGTTCCGCTCGCGAAGGTCCGCCGTTCCTCTGGTCCGCAGATCGACTACGTCGAACGTGTCGATCATCAACAGGTAGCCGTCCCCGTGGATGAGCGGGTTCAGACTGAACAGGAGCTGGGAGACCGACGCGACCATCGTAACCTCCAGCACGAGGTTCCCGGGCAAGAGCAGGACGTAGATCGCGAGCACGACGAGGAGCCAGACGACTTCGACGAACGGCCCGGCCAGCGTGATCCAGCGTCTTCGGTTGCGCGGGAGCATCCACGCCCCGGTCGCGTCCGTAACGACGGTCAGGAGCACCCCGTTGACGAAGCCGAGACGTAACGACGGGTCGAGGAACGGTTTGCTCGCCAGATAGTGGCCGAGTTCGTGGTTGGCGACCGTCAGCGCCACCAGTACGGCGACGAGACCGATGGTTTCGGGGGCGTACAGCGCGGGGTCGGAGAAGATGCCGTCGGTAGAGAAGACCCCGGGGAGGACCGTCCAGATACCGAACAGGCTGAGCCCGAACAGCACGACGAACGCCACCACTCGCGGCCAGAGTCGGATGTCGTCCGGCGGAACGAGACGGACGACGGGTTCGTCGGGGCGAAGGTATCCCTCCTCTCGCAACTGACCGACCAGTTCCTTCGGGGTCCCTTCGAGGTCGTCTTCCGGCAGTTCGCCGGTCGCTAGCTTCTCCAACAGGGCGACCGCTCTGTCGGAGAGCCGTCGGAGGTCCCCGTTCGGATTCCGAATGTACGTCTCCCCCTCGACCTCTATCCGGGTGAATCCCACGACCGCATCGGGCCGTTCCGTCTCTGTTTCCATCGTCACGTGTTTCGAATGGAGAGATTACAACAGGTACTCGGCGAGTGCATCGGAAACGCCCAGGTCGGCGTGTTTGTCTGGTGCGACGAACCGGGGTGCCTCGTTCAACTCCAGCAGTGCGTACGTCCCGTCGGGACGCCGACGCACGTCGGCGGCCGCGAAGGTGAACCCCGTCACGTCGGCCGCTCGGAGCAGCGCGTCTTCCAGCTCGTCCGAAACCGTGATGGGCTCGATCTCGACCTCCTCACCTTTCCCTTCGACCACGGCGTGCTGGAACGAGAAGTACTCGCTCTCGTACCTCGCGGCCCCGATAACCTCCCCGTCCAGGACGTACACGCGGAGGTCTTCGCCCTCGACGAACTCCTGGAACTGCACCGGCGCGGTCGCGAGATCGTCGAGTCGCTCGTCGAGGTCCTCCTCGGTCAGCTTCTTCGGCACTGCTCCTTTGGTGATGGGCTTGTACACGACTTGCTCGTGTTCGTCGTAGAACGACCGGACTTCGTCGGGGTCGTTCGTGAACAGGGTGTCTGGAATCGGTACCCCCTCGCGGTCGTACAGGTGCAACTGTAGCGGCTTCCGGTCCTGCCAGTAGTGGTTCTCCAGCGGAACGATCACGTTTGCGTACTGTTCGAGCGTTCCGCAGAGGCTCTCGAACAGCCCGCGGTGCTCCCGAAGCTGGTTGAGCGTCGGGCGGACGTGTTCTTGGAGGCTCTCGGTGAACGCCGGGTCCGTCGGATGGAAGACGTGATGGGAGGCGACGTACGCGCCCGTCACGTCCTCGAACTCGATGTGCGATCCGAACACGGCCTCGTCGCTCTCGGGCTCGTACTTGAGCGTGTCCTCGCTCGGCCAGTCGGCGACGTCGCAGGTGATTGCGGTTCCACCCCGCTCTTCGACCGCGTCGGCGACGAGACCGAACTCCGGCTGGTCCGCGAAGCCGACTATTACGACAGTCATAACCTCATGATACAACTATTCAGTAATAAAAATTATTGCATCGAACCGACGTCGCTATCAGTCGTAGCGCCACGTCGTGCAGGCCGTAACGCTACGATTCGCGTCGCACCACCCCACGTCCACCATCTCACGTAGTCCCCACCACATCACGCGATCTGCCACGTCCAGCGCGAGTCGAGGTAGTACCGGTAGATGCCACTGATGACGATGGCCAGTCCGTTGGCGACGAGGTACATCAGCCCGGTCCAGTTGACGAACGCCCAGAGGAGCGCGACCTGTATCGGAATCGCGCTTCCGCGGACGACGTTGGTCCGGAGCAGTCCCACGAGGTAGTCGTACGGGGCGGTGTACCGGGAATGCTGGAACGTCCACGCGTTGTTCGCCACGTACTGGAGGATGATCGTCAACTCGATGGCCCCGACGGCGGCGAAGATGTAGTTGATTTTACCCAGATCGACGAGTACCCACAGCACCGCCGTCTGGACGAGCGCGGCGCTCGCCCCGACGATGCCGAACCGATAGAGGCGGACGACCGTCGGATGGCTCGTCACGTTCCGGTATCCGGAGTCCCCCACGAGACGTACACGAGGGCTTCGAGTGGGTAGTGGGTTTTGGCTTCGCGTTAGACCGATGGAAACGTTGCAGAAAAGTCCTCGAAAGCCCCCGCCCGGTCGCGGTCACCCTCGCTGCGCTCGCGTGATCGCGACCGGGCGGCCCCTTTCATCCACCCGAACTGGCGGTTGTCCAGCGGAGCGCTTTCTGGTGGTTCGCGTCACCGAGCGTTCGCCGGTTGTCTGTGCCACCGAGCGCGGAATCCGCCGGTTGGCCTCACTCCCACGTCTCTTCGATGACCCGAAGCCAGTTCTCTTGGGCGATCTTCCGGACCTCCTCGTCGGTGAACCCTCTGTCTCGGATTTCGGCGAGCACGTCGGGGAGACCGGTTACGTCGCCCACTGCCTCGGGCACGTCCGCGCCGTCGAAGTCCGACCCGAGCGCGACGTACTCGACGCCCACGCGGTCGGCGACGTATTCGACGTGGTCCACGAGACCCGAGATAGGCAAATCGGCGTTGCTATGGGGGTCCTTCTTGAGGAACCCCTCCGCGAAGGTGATGCCGACGAGTCCGCCGGAGTCGGCCACCGCGTCGATCTGCTCGTCGGTCAGGTTCCGGCTCACCCGGCAGACGTCGTGGACTGCGGCGTGGCTGACGACCAGCGGGTCCGTCGAAATCTCTGCCACGTCCTCGAACCCCGCGGTCGTGATGTGCGCGAGGTCCACGAGGATGCCCTTCTCGTTGCAGGCCCGCACGAGGTCGCGGCCCGCGTCCGTGAGGCCCGGGTCGGTGTCGGGCGTCCCGGGGTACTCGAACCGGACGCCGTGGCCGAACTCGTTGGGGCGACTCCAGACCGGGCCGATGGAGCGCACTCCCGCGGCGTAGAGGAGGTCGAGGTTCGACAGGTCCGGAGCCACCGCCTCGGCACCTTCGAGGTGCGGAATCGCGGCGATAGTTCCCTCGAAAGTCAAGCAGGCTTCGAGGTCGTCGTAGTCGCCGACGACGCGGACCGTCCCCTCGGACTCGGCTTCGATGCGGTGGAGTCGCGCCAGCACGTCGTAGGTGAAGTGCTTCGCTCGCTCGTGGGCGATGGCGGGCGGTAGGTCCATCTCGTACCCCTCGTCGGTCTCGGTGCGGTCGTACTCGTACTCCTCGTTCGGGACGAAGACGGCGAAGAAGCCGCCGCCGAAATTGCCCTCGCGGGCGCGCGGGAAGTCCACTTGTCCGGTCTCGCTCCGCTCGAAGAACGACCGGCCGCCGCCGCGCTCGGGGATGTGGAGGTCGATGAGGGTGTCGTTGTGGCCGTCGAAGACGCGAGTCGAGGGAGTGGTCATCAGATAGCTGGAAGCGGAGTGCGTGGGACTGTCAATGTATCGGAGCCGAGTCTCCCCGAGATTTATCACCGACCCGGAATAGCTTCGGCCATGGAGACGTTCCTGACCCTCGGATACGAGCAGGAGACCGACGTTCCGCCGGAGTTCGTGGACGACGTTCGAACTCCCGAGGCGTACGTCCGGCACTTCCTCCGAGAGCACACCGAGGAGGGCGACGTCGTTCTCGACCCCTTCGCCGGATTCGGGACGACCCTGCTGGTCGCCGAGGAACTGGGTCGAGTCCCCTACGGCGTCGAGTACGAGGAAGACCGCGTGGCGGTCGTTCGGGACAGGGTCAGCGCCGACCACGCAGAGCATGTGATTCGGGGGAGTGCCCTCGAACTCGACTCGCACGACCTCCCGCCGTTCGACTGCTGTCTCACCTCCCCGCCGTACATGGTCGAGGGGATGGAGACCAACCCCTTCCGGAACTACGCAACCGACAGCGAGAGCGACTACGACCGGTACCTCGCGGACGTTCGGGAGGTGTTCGCTCAGTTGCGCCAGCTCGCGTCTTCCGACGTCACCCTCCTCGTGGACGTGTCGAACGTGAAGTTCGAAGGCGACGTGACGACGCTGGCGTGGGACGTGGCCGACGCCGTTTCCGAGTCGTTCCACTTCCGGGGCGAGGTCGTCGTCGGATGGAAGGGGGAGGACCAAGACGACAGGGACGGCGGAACCTACGTCTACGGTTACGACCACAGCTACTGTCTGGTGTTCGGGGCCGGAGAGGAGGAATCGGAAACGAAGTGAGAAACCGGCTCAGACCTCGTACTCGTCCTCGCGGAACTGGACGTACTTGCCGCCCTTGTACTTGCGTTTGGTCATCTTGTACTTGCCGACCAGTCTCGCGCCCGCGATGCCCGACGAGAGCTTCCAGTTCAGGAGGCCGTTCTCGCGGTCGTCGGAGAGGATGTCGCTCGCCATGGCGAACGCCCGGTCCCAGTCGGCGGGTTCGTAGTCGGCCACGATGTCCGCGAAGGTGACGTTCCGGGTGATCTCGTCGCCGATGGCCGCCTTCCACTGGTCGTTGTAGGCGTCGAGGCGACCCTTCGCGGCGAGTTCGCCGGCGATGGAGCCGGTTCGGACCGCGACGTGGTACCCGCCCTCGTGGAACGCCGAGGTCGTACCCATCGCGCCGCCAGCCACCGCGACGTTCGCCTTCGTCGGCGAGTCGATTGGTCGCGTCGAGGAGATGGGATACGTTTCGGTCCCCTTGCTCTTGCCGCGGTCCTCCGCGATGGGAAAGTCGCTCAGGTCGTACTCGTCGCCGTATTCGCGTTCGAGCAGGCGCTCGATGTAGGTGCCGCCGCGCGGAATCCGGTCGTCCTCGGGCCGGAGCAGGGCGTACTCGTCGCGGTTCGGAATCTCGTCGGTGTCCATCCCGATTGGCATCGTCAGGCCGACGCGGGCGACGGTGCCGTCGTTGGGGAATATCCACGGGTAGGCCGTCTCGCCGGGCATGACGCCCCACCAGAACTTGAGCGAGCGCGGCTCGAACAGCTCTTCGGGGAACTCCCGGTACTCCTGATACGCGATGTGGTTGGCCGTGTTCGGAGCCATGACCTCCGAAATGGGCCGACTCTCCGGCGAGAACCGGTCGAGTACCCGCATCGTGACCTGTCGCTGGGGTCCGTCGGCGAGGACGAGGTGGTCGGCGTGCACGTCTTCGCCGTCGGCTAGCGTCAGGACGTGACTCGGCTCGCCCGTCAGGTCGGTCTCCACGTCGGTCACGCTGGTGCCGACGCGGTACTCCGCGCCGGCTTCCTCGGCGCGCTCGCGGAGCCAATCGTCCATCCGGGCGCGGTGGAAGGTGAACCCGAACCCGTCGTACGACGACTCGATGCCGGTGGTCTCCATGGTGCAGGACTCGTTGGGCCCGAGGAACTCGGTCCGGTCGAGTTCCTGGAGGACCACGTGCTCGGGGATTTCCTCGAACGGAATGTCCATGATGTCCACCCAGTAGTCGAGCATCCCGGCGGCGTCTGTCGAGTCCGGTCCAAGCTCCTCGCGGTCGGCGCGCGGGACGCCTTTCTCGACGAGGAGCGCGTCGGCCCCGTGTTCGGCGGCCGCCCGCGCGGCGGCGGACCCGGCTGGGCCGCCGCCGACGATGGCCACGTCGACTCGCTTCATACGCCTACGGTTCCGCCCCGGGTATTAAAGAATTGACCTTCCGAATCCGTGATGGGTGCGGCGTGGCCCGCTCGACGAAGGGGTCGTACGGGGTCTTCCGTTGGCAATCGTCCTACTGGAAAATATCATTTATCTGGTGGAAAAATACACTCCTATTCTTAAGCAGTAGAAATATATTACAAAGAAATGAATATCGTTCTTACCGAAGGCTCTGGCGGCCGTCGCCGGAATCTCCCGCGCTATTCGTCGTCCTGCTTGCGGTGGGGCCGACTGCTCCCGTCGTCGGGGTCCACTTGCAGGTACTTGGCGAACAGGTCCGCGACGCGAGAGTAGGCGTCGAGCACGTTCTCGCGCTTCAGGAAGCCGTGGGGTTCGTCCTCGTAGGTCTGGAACTCGTGGCGCTTGCCGTGCTTCTCCAGCTCCTCGACCAACTGCTCGGACTGGCTGAGGGGCACCCGCACGTCCTGCTCGCCGTGAAGCACGAGGAGGGGTGCGTCGATGTCCTCGACCGCGCGGATGGGACTGGGGTCGCGGTAGTTCTCCACGTCGGTCGCCGGGAATCCGAGTTCGCGCTTCATCAGCCGCCAGCCCACGTCGTCGGTGTCGTCCATGAAGCTCTCGTAGTCGTACACCCCGTAGAAGGCGGCTCCGGCGTCGAACCGGTCCGTGCGCCCGAGGGCGTTGACCGTCATCAGTCCGCCGCCGCTGCCGCCGAAGATGCCCGCGCGGTCGGGATCGACGGTCGGGTAGGCGTCCGCGAGGGCGTCCGCGGCGTTCACCACGTCGTCGAGGTCGCCCTCGCCCCACGCGAAGTCGTTGCGGTTGCGGAACTCCCGGCCGAAGCCGCTCGACCCGCGGTAGTTCGGCTCGACGACGGCGTAGCCCTGCGCGACGAAGTACTGGGCGCGGTAGTTGTACTCGTAGCCGTCGAAGGCGGTCGGGCCGCCGTGGGGGTGGACGAGCAGGGGAATCGAGTCCGGGTCGGCCTCGTCGTAGTTCTCCGGGAGATAGACCATCGCGTGAATTTCCACCCCGCCGGTCGAATCGTAGGTGATACTCTCGGGTTCGACGAACTGGGCGTCGAGACCTGCCGGCGGTCGCCCCGCCCGACGAGCCTCCGGTCGCGTCGCTCCCGGAGACGTCTCGCCACTCGGGGAAGTATCGCTCACCGGGTTCGTCGGCGAGAGTTTCGACTGCTCTCGCTTCCGCTTTCTCTCCGGCTCCCGTCCCTTCTCTCGCGACGGTTCGGACCTCCACGTTCCCCTCTCGGGTCGCAGTCACGGCGAGGCGCTCGCCGTCGGCATCCCACGAGGGCGCGCCGAAGTCGGTGCCACTTTCGGCGAGGAGCTGTTCGGGCTCGCGGTGGTCGGGACCGGTGACGTAGACGGCGTCGAAGCCGCTGGCGTCGTGGACGAAGGCGAGTTCCTCCGAGTCGGGACGTGGCCGGGGCGCGTAGGCGTTCACGGAGTCGCTGGCGAAGACCTCTTCGACCTCGCCGTCGCGCCCGACCCGGACGATGTGGCTCGCGCGGTCCTGCAGGTCTCGGTGGCGAGTCCGTACCGCGTAGAGGGTGTCCTCGTCGGGCCAGCGGGGGTCCACGTAGAGGTACTCGTCGTCCCGCAACACTTCGATCCGGTCGCCGTCGGCCGAGGCGACCGCGAGCGACCCCGGCGACCAGTGGTCGGTCACGAACGCGATTTCCTCGCCGGTGGGCGAGAACCGCGGGTCGCCGTCGTTGGCGTCGTGGTGGGTCACTTTCGTCTTCTCGCCCGTGTCGGGGTCTACTGTCCAGATCGAGAGGGAGTCGTCCACCTGCGAGGCGTAGGCGATGGTCTCGCCCACGGGATGCCAGTCGAACCACCGCGGATCGACGTGGGTGTATCGCTGGGCGAGGACGCCCCGGCCGGTCAGCTTTCGGGTCTCCTCGCCGTCTTTCAGCCAGAGGTCGGTCCGGTGTTCGCTGGTCGCGGCGTAGGCCAATCGGTTGCGGTCGGACTCGGCGGGTTCCGGGACGACCTGCTCGACCATCTCGGCCGTCGCGGCGTCGGCCAGCAGGTCGTCGGCCTCGGTGTCGCGAAGGTCGCGTCGGTACATGGGTGTGTCAATGCTTGTCCGGCCTTTATATTCGCGGGTACCGGAGAAGTGGCTGGAACGAGTTTAATTATTCCCCCATATTTACGTAATATAGGTTCCAAGGCTCGCGTGGGTTGTTACCCATGTACAGGAAGCTCTCATCGCGTTCGTCGCCATCGGCCTGCTGGTCGGAATGACCGGGCAGGTCGGTGCGGTAGCATCGCCCAGCGAACCCATCACCGAGGACTACGCGGTAACGGACGTGCCGACCGACCTCTCGCACGGAGCCGAGTACTTCGGAGTCGGCGTGATGGGCCACGAATGCTTCTCGGAGGACGGTGGCGAGCACGGTTCCTGCGAACACGTGTAGTTCGCGAGCCATCGACGGTCGCCATCGCCTTTTTTGCAGGCTAACCCCGTACTTCGAACCGAAATCCTCATATCCCCGCTTTCGCACCTTCGGGGTGTGCCAGCAATAGTCAATGGGACGGTTCACACCGTCACCGACCGCGGGACCATCGAAGGGGGAACGGTGCTCTTCGACGAGGGTCGGATCGTGGCGGTCGGCGACGAAGCGGAGGGAGAGCTACCCGCGGACGCGGAGGTTTTCGACGTGGACGGCAAGCACGTCACGCCCGGGCTCGTGGAGGCGCACAGCCACGCCGGGATGGCCGAGTGGGGCGAACCCGAGGACGGCGACTTCAACGAGGTCTCGGACCCCGTAACTCCCCACGTCAACGCGCTCGACGGCTTCCACCCGCGTGACGACGAACTCAAGCACGCGTTCCAGGGCGGCATCACGACCGTCAGCGCCCGGATGGGGAGCGCGAACGTCGTCTGCGGCGTCATCTGTTCGATGAAGACCTACGGGGACACCGCCGACGAGATGTTCGTCAAGGAAGACGGCATGAAGGCCGCGTTCGGCGAGAACCCCAAGCGCGTCCACGGCGAGGGGAAGGACCGCGAGCCGATCACGCGGCCGGGCGTCGCGGCGACCCTCCGGCAGGCCCTGATGGAGGCCGAGGACTACGTGGAGCGCCGCGAGAACGCCCGCGAGGAGGGCGAACCCTTCGAGCGCGACCTCGGGATGGAGAACCTCGCCCGCGTCGTCGAGGGTGACCTGCCCCTGCGGGTCCACGCCCACCGCGCGGACGACATCATGACCGTGTTCCGCATCACCGACGAGTTCGGCATCGACAAACTCTCCATCGAGCACGCCACCGAGGGTCACGTCATCGCCGACGAGTTCGTCGAGCGCGACGTGCCCGCGGTGGTCGGTCCCACTATCTCCTCGGCCAGCAAGTACGAACTCCGCAACATCACCTTCGAGACGCCGGGCATCCTCCACGAGGCGGGCGTGAAGGTCGCCATCCAGACCGACGCGCCGGTCCTCCCGCAGGAACACCTCGACGTGTGCGTCGGCCTCGCCGTCCGCGAGGGGCTTCCGAAGGACGTGGCTCTCCAGACCGTCACGCGAAACCCGGCCGAGATTCTGGGTATCGAGGACCGCGTCGGAACCCTCGAAGAAGGTACGGACGCCGACCTCGTGGTCTGGGACGGCGAGATGTTCGACCTCGACTCGGACGCCCAGCAGGTGTTCGTCGAGGGCGAGCGCGCCTACGACAGCGAGCGCGACGACGTGGACCCCCGCGAAGACTACGCGTGGTAATTCGGGGATAGCGACGGCGGAAGCCGATTTCTTCTCGCATCTTCAGTAGCTCGCTGAGTGGTTTATCTACCACCCGGCGCGCGCAGGAGCGGCCTCTGTGCCGCGACGAAGCGCGCGAGGGACGAGTAACGCAACGCAGTGAGTAACGCAGTCGGCTGGGGAGGACGTGGCTGTCGCGCTCGGTGACGCATTCCACGAAGCCCGCACTCAGTGTCACAGACCACTGTCTGGGTGGATGAAAGGGGCCGCCCGGTCGCGTGCAGTTTAGTCGCCTCAGCGCGGCCACTATTTCGTGGCTCGGGCGGTGTCTTCGGGAGCGAAGCGACCGAAGGCTCGTCGGAGCTCGTCTCCGACGGTGCGGAGAGAGCCACAAAATATCCCGCTGAGCGACCGCGACCGGGCGGGGGCTTTCGAGGACTTCTTCGCTATGAATGCTCTAGCGATTGCTAGCGACCGGGCGGGGACTTTCTACAACCGCTTATATATTTTACAGCATATAAAAATAGTTTAGAAACTCCTGTAGAATTCCCTGAATGCCAGTGCACTGCGAACCGAACCTTCTCCTCGTCCCTTGCTTCCGAAGCCCCGAGAGTTATAGGGGTCGGGTGATAGGAAGCGAGCAACGCAATGTCGGAGGAGATCATCGACGTGGCCGAGGTGAGCGCCGGTGTCGGGGGCACCGACGGTGACCCCGGCGATCCAGTGGAGTTACCGGTCGTGGAGATCCTCACCGGGCGGGCGTTCATCACCGGAAAGTCCGGGAGCGGGAAGTCGAACACCGCATCGGTCGTCGCCGAGAAACTGTTGGACGGCGGCTACCCCGTGATGCTCGTCGATACGGACGGCGAGTACTACGGCCTCAAAGAGGAGTACGAACTCCTGCACGCCGGGGCCGACGAGGAGTGCGACATCCAAGTTAATCCCGAGCACGCCGAGCGCCTCGCTACGTTGGCGCTAGAGGACAACGTCCCCATCATCCTCGACGTGTCGGGCTACCTGAACGAGGACGACGCCCACGAGATGCTCACGGCGGTCGCCCGGCAACTCTTCGCCAAGGAGAAGAAGCTGAAGAAGCCCTTCCTGCTGGTGGTCGAGGAGGTCCACGAGTACATCCCCGAGGGCGGCGGAATGGGTGAGTGCGGTCGGATGCTCATCAAGATCGGCAAGCGCGGGCGCAAGCACGGCCTCGGCATCGCGGGCATCAGCCAGCGCCCGGCCGACGTGAAGAAGGACTTCATCACCCAGTGCGACTGGCTCGTCTGGCATCGCCTCACGTGGAACAACGACACCAACGTCGTCGGGCGCATCCTCGGCAGCGACTACGCCGACGCCATCGAGGACATGGACGACGGCGAGGCGTTCCTCGTGACCGACTGGTCCGAGCAGACCCGCCGGGTCCAGTTCCACCGCAAGCAGACGTTCGACGCCGGAGCCACGCCCGGCCTCGACGACTTCGAGCGCCCGGACCTCAAGTCGGTCAGCGACGACCTCGTCTCCGACCTCCGGGAGATCAGCGAGGCCGAGAGCCAGCGAGAGGACCGCATCGAGGAGTTAGAGCAGGAACTCCGCGAGAAGGAGAATCACATCGAGGACCTCGAACGCCAACTGGAGGAGGCCCGCGAGATGGAGGAGGTCGCCGACAAGTTCGCCAAGGCGATGCTCGACACCTCCCGGAACCAGCGCGCCAACCCCTACGTCGGAACTGGCGGCGGCGGGCAGGTTGCACAGCCCCAACAGACCCAGCAAGCACGGCAGGCTGATCTGGGCGGCTTCGAGCAGGTCGAGACGAAGGAGGCCGAAGACGAAACGGACGGAGAGGAATCAGCCGACGAGGACCGCACTCCTCTCGAGGCTATCCGAGAGGAACTCGACGCCCTCGAACCGGTCGAGCGCGGGATGCTGGCCTACTACCTCCGAGAAGGACCGGCCCAGCGGGGGTTCGTCCAGCACGCCGGACGCGGGGAGTACGTCGCCGCCCTGCCGAGCCTCCTCGCGGCCCTCACCGACGGCGAACTGGACGACGACAGCCGGAAGGAGGCGCTGGCTGAGGTGGCCGAGGAACTGCCGGATGTGGAAGGCGGAACGGCGAGCGTGGAGTAGCGGGACTTTTGACTCGGTAGCGACTACCTCCGACCATGAACACGCTGGCGCAGGCGGGCGAAGACAGGTGGCGGCTCCCTCAGCACGCCTACGTCGTGGTCTACGACGAGCGCGAGACCGAACTGCTGACCATCTACGACTGCGGCGCGGCCCAGAAACCCCCGTCGGCGCAGGTCCTCGGGAATCTCGTCCGGGTGAAGGCCGACCACGAACTGGAACACACGGTCACGGGCTACGTCGTCCGGATGCGCGAGGAGTCCATCCTGACGAAGCAGGACGACGACCACTGGCTCATCGAGAGCGAGTAGAACTGCGCTTCAAGGAGAGAGACCACCCTGAAGGGTATTCACAGATGAGTTTCCGAGAGTTACTCGTCGAAATCAAGCAAAGCAGCTAGCTACTGCTTGAGCCTCGGGGAGACCGCAACCGCACAACACCGTCGGAGCTTGCTCCGACGAGCCGTGGCTCACTGCATTCGCCACGACACCGCGACTGCGAGTGCCACGTTTTCCCCAGCCGATTGCGTTACTCACTCCACTTCGTTCCGTTGCGTTACTCATCCACCGGAAGACGGTCCTGCTCGGTCGCTTCGCTCCCTGCGCGGACTGCGACTTCCGAGCAGTCGTTCGCTCCGCTCACGACGATCTCGCCAGCGCACGCCGAGGTAGACGGGTTACAATTCGCTCGCGTACCCTACGAAATCGAAATACGCCTCCTCACTGACCCAAAGTCCTTTACTTGCCAATTACCGAAAGAAGGCTATGGGTTCTAAGCGGACGACGCTCGCCGAGACACTCACCGCGCTGGACCGACTCGGCGCGGAGTGCGAGCCGATCACGGCGAGCGAACTCGCCGAGGAACTCGATTGCCCGCGGGAGGCCGCCGCCGAGCGACTCGCCGAACTGGCCGAACAGGGCGACGTGGACAGCAAGCAGGTCGGCGAGGGGACGCGCGTGTGGTGGCGGCCGCCGGACTCGGACGCGCTCGAACAGGCGCGGTTCCGGTCGCTGGTCGAGACGGTCGATGAATACGCCATCTTCATGCTCGACCCCGACGGGTACGTCGTCACGTGGAACGAGGGAGCCAGACACATCAAGGGCTACGAGGCCGAGGAGATCGTCGGCGAGCACTTCTCGGCGTTCTACACCGAGGCGGACCGCGAGGCCGGTCGCCCCGACCGGAACCTTGCCACTGCCCGAGTGGAGGACCACGCCGAGGATGAGGGCTGGCGCGTCCGGAAGGACGGCGAGACGTTCTGGGCGAACGTCACCATCACCGCCATCCGGGACGACGACGGGACGCTTCGGGGGTTCGCCAAGGTGACTCGCGACATGACCGAGCGCCGCGAGTACGAGGAACAACTCCAGCGCGAACGCGACCAGACCGAACAGATACTGGAGACCTCGCCGGTTCCGATCTCGGTCCAGGACGCCGACGGGAACGTCGTGATGGCGAACGAACGGACTCAGGAACTCCTCGAACAGTCCGAGGCGGAACTCCGTGGTGGCTCGCAAGCGACTGCGGCGGTGGACATCTACGACGCCGACGGCCAGCCGGTCTCCGCCGACGAACTGCCGGCGATGGATGTCCGCGAGACCGGCGAGCCGGTGTACAACAGGGACCTCGTCGTCGAGCAGTCCGACGGCGAACGGCGGTGGCTCTCGGTGAACGCCGCCCCGGTGTTCGGTCCCGACGGCGACCTCGAACGGATAATCACCGCCGGCGAGGACGTCACCGCGCTCAAGGAGCGCGAGCGCGAGCTGGAGACCGAGCTGAGCGAGATTCTCGGCCGCATCTCCGACGCGTTCTACGCCCTCGACGAGGAGTACCGGTTCACCCACGTCAACGAACGAGCCGAGGAACTCCTCCAGCACCCCGAGGAGGAACTCCTCGGCGAGAACATCTGGGACGTGTTCCCGGAGGCCGCGGAAGAGAGCGACGTCTGGGACAGCTTCCACACCGCGATGGAGACGCAGGAGCCGACCAGCTACGAACTCTACTTCGAACCCCTCGGCTTCTGGGTCGAGGCGAACGTCTACCCCTCCGAGACCGGCGTATCGGTCTACTTCCGGGACGCCACCGAGCGCAAACAGCGCGAACGCGAACTCGAGGAGTCCGAGCGACGCTACCGGACGCTCGCCGAGAACTTCCCGAACGGCATCGTCACCCTGTTCGACGAGAACCTCCGGTACACGCTCGCCGCAGGCGAGGCGTTCGACAGGGTCGAAGTCTCCCCCGACGACCTCGAAGGCAAGACGCCCCACGAGGTGTGGAACGAAGACGACGTGGCCGAGACGCTCGAAACGGCGTGTCGGTCGGTGCTCGACGGCGAACACGAATCGGTCGAGGTCGCGTACGCCGGCCGAGAGTGGGTCGTCTACATGGTCCCCATCACCGACGACGAGGGCGACGTGTTCGCGGGCATGACCATGGCGTTGGACATCACCGAGCGCAAGGAGCGCGAGAAGCGGCTGGAGCGATTCGCCAGCGTCATCTCCCACGGGCTCCGGAACCCGCTGGAGATCGCCCAGATCTACCTCACCATGGCCCGGGACGGCGGCGACCCCGAGGACTTCCAGCAGGTCGAGCAGGCGCTCGACAGGATGGAGACCATCATCCAGAACCTGCTGACGACGACCCTGCAGGGGCAGACGATGTCCCAGACGGAGCCGGTCTCGCTTCCCGCGATCAGCGACAACGCGTGGCAGAACGTCGAGACCCGGGACGCGACGCTGGAGATCGACGAGAGCGCTGGGGCAGTGCTCGCCGACGGGGAACAGCTCCAGACCGCGCTGGAGAACCTGTTCCGGAACGCCGTCGAGTACGGCTCGACGAGCAATCGTTCTGCGGACGATGACGCGGTGGAGTACGGGGACTGCGTCACGGTCCGCGTCGGACGCCTCGATCAGGGATTCTACGTCGAGGACGACGGCCCGGGCATCCCGCCGGAGAGCCGCGACGAAGTGTTCGAGTACGGCTACACCTCACAGAGTAGCACCGGCATCGGTCTCGCAGTCGTTCGGGACGTGGTGGACGCCCACGGGTGGGACGTCTCCGTGACCGAGAGCGCCGCCGGGGGCGCGCGCTTCGAGATCACCGGCGTCGAGTTCGGGGCGGACGACCGGTAGCGCAGAACCGCGATTGGACTGATTTCTCGTTCTACAGCGGAGCGACGAGGTCTTCGAGCGCCGCCTCCGGGTCCTCGGCCTTCGCCACGCCGCTGGCGAGCAGGACGCCCTCCGCGCCCAACTCGCGGGCCGCGGTCAGGTCCTCGCCGGTCGAGATGCCCGCGCCGCAGTAGACCGACACCGACTCGTCCACCGCCTCTGCGGCCGCCACGGCGTCGGTCACCACGTCGGGGTCGGCCTGACTCACGGGCGTTCCGGTGCCGATGAGTTCCGGGGGTTCGACCGCGACCGCGTCGGGCCCGAGCGCGGCGACCGCGCCGATCTGGTCGGGGTTGTTCGCGCAGACGCAGGTCTCCAGTCCCGCGCGCTCGGCGGCGTCCAGCCCGGCGTCGATGTCCGCGAGCTTCAGCCGTCGCTCGGAGTTGGGCCCACGTCTCGACCCCCGTCTCGGCGACGCGTTCGAGGTGAGCGGCCTGGGGCGCGACCGCGATGGGGACGCCCGACTCCTCGCTCACGTCGCGTGCGGCGGTGGCGACTTCGACCGGATCACAGGGGTAGGCCTTCAGGTTGACGACAATTTTCATACCCGAACTGTCCGCCGGACGCGACTAATAGGTTTTGAGAACGGCGAGCAGGTTTCGAAAGTGACGAGCGAGTTTCGAGAACACTGAGCGAATTTCGAGAACGACGAGCGGGACCGACCCTCGCGCTAGATATCGACCGAGAACCCGTCGCGCCCGGCGGACTCCTCGGCGAACGCGGCGAGCAGGTCGGCGGCGGCGTCGAGGTCCTCCGTGTCAATGACCTCGACGGGCGTGTGCATGTACCGGTTCGGCAGGCCGAGGTTCAGCGATGGGATGCCGCCCTGCGAGGTGTAGAAGGCGTCGGCGTCGGTGCCGGTCGAGCGCCCGGAGGCCTGCAACTGGACCGGTAGGTCGGCTTCGGCGGCGGCCTCGCGGACGGCCCGCACGACCTCGGGGTGGTTCGAGGAGCCGCGGGAGACGACCGGCCCCGCGCCGAGTTCGACCTCGCCGTGTTCGTCCTCCTCGTCGTCGAGGTCCGGCGAATCGACCGCGTGGGTCACGTCCACCGCGACGGCGGCGTCAACAGGCAGGTCGAATCCGACCATCTTCGCGCCCTGCTTGCCGAGTTCCTCCTGGATCGTGCTGACCGCGTAGACGGTCGCGTCCACGTCGGACTCGGCCGCGCGTCGGGCCGCCTCCGCGGCGACCCAGATACCCACGCGGTTGTCCATGCCGCGAGCCGCCATCCGGGTGCCCGAAAGCTCCCGAACCGGCGCGTCGAAGGTGATGGGGTCGCCCACGTCCACGAGTTCGCGGGCCTCCGCCTCGGTCTCGACGCCGATATCGACGTGCTGTTCGTTCACGTCCTCCAGCTCCTCGTCCTCCTCGTCGCGAAGGTGGATGGCGGTCTGGCCGACGACGCCCCGGACCACGCCGTCGTCGGTGTGGATTTCGACGTGCTGGCCCTTCGAGACGGTGCGGTCCGAGCCGCCGACCCGCGAGGGGTGGACGAACCCGTCCTCGTCCACGCTGTTGACCATCAGGCCGATTTCGTCGGCGTGGCCGGAGAAGGCTACCGTAGGGTCGCCTCCTTCGACCACGGCCACCGCGTTACCGTACTCGTCGGTTCGCACCTCGTCGGCGAACTCCGAGACGTAATCCACCCAGATTCGCTGTACGTCGGCCTCGAACGCGGCGGGGCTCGGCGTCGTGAGCAAACTGTCCAGGAACTCCCGTCGTCGGTCGTCCATACCCCGGACGAATGACTGCTTGGTAATGAAACTTCCACTTCACTCTGTCTAACCACTTTATTTGTGAATGTCCTTTACTGAAGTTGGAATTACCCAACTTCTTATCCTCGGTCCCCACTAACAGGGAGCGAGTACCCTAGTAATCTAAAGATCTTTGTCTAACTTAGCTCTTGAGTTATAAAGAACCGTTGCCTTCCCTATTAGCTGTTTGTGCTTCCATTGGTGTGAGTTGCATCCATGGAACTATCCCCTCAAATGAATCAGAAAGAAGACTACCTATTGGATTAAGGATTTCCCTAAGGAGTCCTGATTCTAAGTGGGCAATAAACTCTGAATCCAGATATTCGTACTCTTGTTCAAGCCACGTTGAGTGGTATCTCTCAAGGTCAGACTGCTCTCCAGGAACGAAAATCAGACATGTAACTTCAACGCTACCAAATCGCTGTGAATCGTTTTCTTGGTTAATATCATCTATCGTATCAACAAGTGCTTCGTCGGCTGGAAAGAGTTCTAACTCAAGGGTCGCACGGCACGAAAGGCCAGAGGGGTCAGTACGTAGCTCAGGATCAGTTACGTTAAAAGAGCTAAAAACAGATCCCATAACTGGTTCACCGATGATGGGATCAGCATCTATTTCTACTGATTGAACATAATACTCTGGTATTCCTAGTTGAGGAATCATCACATCACTTTTTAGTTATGTTAATCATATTGATGTAGTTGTCTTTGATTCCATCCCAAAATAGGCTCGTTACCTGTTTCTTGATCGTGGTAGTTATCGGCCCGCCTTGACCCTCTCGCTGAATGAGGGGCCTGATCAACAGTACCGAGTGAATGTAAGAGACAATCGACGAATCGTTTCCCGTAAGTTGTCACCTCGTAGTAAGTACTGTATTCCTCGCCGTCCGTATCGCTAATCCGTTTACTGATGATTCCAGCGTCCTTGAGACCGTCAAGCGCATCACTGAGACTTTGCGAATGAATATCCAGCTTATTTTTGAGCTCAGTGAACGATTGGTCGCCGTCCTCAAGCAGACATGCGACGGTTGCCTGCGCATTATCGTTATGCATGACTCCCAGTGCAACTCTGATTTCTCGTGGGAGCAGTTCGACGTACGCCGATTTGTTCGACTTATCCGTGGTAGTCTCGTTTTCTGGGGTCATGGTCAACCTTTCTTGATCTGCATTCGATGATTCGGCATTGCACCACTTAAATGTATGGGCGGATTGGTGACATGGTCAACCGATATTGACTAGCCGTATTAATGAGAAAGATGTTGGCTATAGTGGGAGGTGTATTCATTGGAATAGAGTCAAGATTTAATGACCACAGAGTTACGGGCTTAGCAGTAGAGAATGGATGTCGCAAAAACGATGACTGATCCATTTGAGGATGGACTGAGTGGAGCGCGCGAAAAGATAGAGCAATTCTCAAATAAAGTTCTCCGCCCATACTTAAAGATACATATATTCGGTCCATACGAAGGAGATTGTGAGAACTATCTCCGAAAGGTGACATTAGGGTTGCAGGAACACGGGTATGAAAAGACGGCTATTTGTAGTGATATTGAAGGCAGGCCCCCGGAGAGTGCTTGTAGAAAAGAAAAAGCAAGATATTGGAAACAGAAAAGTTACGATTTTTTGGAATTTTCTGATGTGGCTGTTTTCTTTTTCTTAAAGAATACGCTTGATCGGTCGGAGACACTACCAGAAGATGCTTTCGATAATGATAAATTCGTGGATAATCTGCCCGATGACGAGGAGCCGATTGACATAGAGCGTGAGGTGCAGGATCTTAATGCATCACCAATTCAGGAGCTAAACCACTGGTTCAAGGAACTTGATGGAGAGCCAGAAAGATCTATGGCACTATTTGAAAGTGGATGCCATGATCGTATAGGGCCAATATTTGCCGCCGAAGTTGACTCAGCTAAGATGTATGTTGAAGATGAACTGCCAGATCATGATGTGGAAACAGCTATACGAAGGGTAAATGGGGCTGCAAAAGAATGGGTGAACAAACACTGTAAGCGTCTTCTACAAGAGCGGTATTATAGAGATCAAATAGAATAGAGGGCCTCGTTATTAGTTTATTCCAACCCATACATTTGGAACGTCTTGACGATATTCAAATCCGCCCCAACCGCTAAGTCCGCGCTCGGTGAACCCCAGACGCATGGGAATCCTCGAACTACACTTCCACGACTCGGAGTTCAGCTGGAGCGTGAGCCCTGGAACCGGCACGGAGCGCTCGCTCTCGCTGAAAACGGGGAGCAAGTCCGGAGGGAAGTCCAGTCGGAAGTCGTCGCGCTCGGCGGGGAGTTCGGGCGGCGGAACCAGTCCGTCGGCGAAGTCCAAGCTCGGGTCGCTCGCCGTGCTGGGGCTGGTGGTCGGCGCGGGAATAGTCTTCAATCGTCTTCGTGCGCGACGTGCGCGCGCGGCAGCGGCGGAGGCCGAGAGCAAGTCACCGGGACGGCGATTGTCGTTGTTTCGGGGCAAGTGAGCGCAGGACGGACCGACCAACTAGCCCTGCTATGCCCGACAACACTTACTCGGTGTACCTCATCGAGCGACACGGCGAGCAAGGGGGCAAGCGCGAAGTCACCTCTCCGGTGTCCGGACACGAGCTGGATTTCTACGATTCGGGCGTGTGGCTGGGCCACGAGACGGGCCGGAACTTCTTCCCGTACGAACAGATCCGCACCATCCGCGAGCATCCCGAAGGCCAGGCTCCCGAACACGCGACCGAGCCGATCTCCGAATCCGGCGAAAACGACCGCGGTGACGAGGGCGGCTCTGGGGGCACAGGTGACCGCACATCCGAGGGCGACCCCGGTGCAGAAGAGGAGATGCTGGAGTAGGCGGCAGAATCTGGAGGCCAATCGTCAGAGTGTCAGCCCGACTATCTCCCGGTTCAGGATGTCGGCGTAGCCGGAGAACGACAGTTTCAGGGCGGGGACGCCCGGGAACGCGAGGGTCTGAAGCGCGAGCATGGGTCGGTCGCCGTCCGCGCCGAGTCGCCGGAGGGCGGCCTCCACCGCGTCGTAGAGCTTCGCGGTCTCCTCGACTTCGAGGTCCGAGCAGACCCCGGCGACTCTGGTCGGCAACTCGGCCAAAACCTCGCCGTCCTCCACGACGGCCCATCCGCCGCCCATCTCGGCGACGCGGGCGACCGCGGCCCGGGCGTCCGCGTCGTTCGCGCCCACCGCGAGGACGCCCGTGGTCTCCCAGACCACGCTGGTGGCCACCGCGCCCGAATCGAGGCCGAGGCCGGTCAGGAAGCCGGTGAAGCCGCCGCCCTCGCCCTTCGGGTGCCTGTCGAGCAGGGTCGCTTTCAGAATCCCGTTCTCGGGGTCAGCCACGAGTTCGCCGTCCTCGACCGGCGGGGAGACGGTCGTCTCGCCCGAGACGAGGCCGCGCTGGTGTTCGATTGCTCGAACCTCGTCGGCGGAGGTGTCGCCGTCCCCGTACGCCTCGACCTCGGCGGGCACTCGGAACTGGTCGGGGTCGGCCGAGACCTGCACCGAGTCGTAGAAGTGGTCGGGGTACTCGTGGTTCCGGGGCGCGACCGTCGCCTCGCCGTTGTTGAAGACGACTTCTCCGCCACTGACGACCGTCGTGACGTTCACGGTTTCGAGGTCGTTGATGATCACGAGGTCGGCGACGTTGCCGGGCGAGAGCGAGCCGACGCCCTCCTCGTCGAGTCCGAAGTGGCGGGCCGGGTTCAGGGTCGCCATCCGGATCGCGTCGGCGGGTTCGACCCCCTCCTCGACGGCCCGCCGGACCACCGCGTCCATGCATCCCTCGTCGATGAGCTCGCGGGGCCACATCCCGTCGGTCGAGAGCGAGAGTTCCGCGGTCGGGACCCCGGGGTACGCGTCGCCGATGGCTTCCACGTCGTCGCGAATCGAGCCGTACCGCCCGATGGCGTGGACGCCGTTCTCGACGCGCTCGACTACGTCCTCGCCCGATATGGCCTCGTGGTCGTCGTCGATGACCGAGGCGAAGGCGGCGAGCTTCTCGCCCCTGCAACCCGCCGCGTGGCCCGAGACGGTCTTGTCCTCTTCGGCGGCGCGCTCGTACAGGAGTTCGACCGGGGTGTCTCGCCCGACGGCGTGAATCCAGTCGGTCTCGCCGACGCCGACCACCCGGTCGTCGGCCAGCAGGTCGGCGAGCGCCTCGGCCCCCTCGTCGTCGGCCCGGCGGGGTTCGAAGGTGTCCACGAGCGGTTGCGGCGGGACGGCCGCTCGGACTCGGACCGGGAGGTACGAGGTCGCGGCGAGAAACTGTTCGACCCCCTCCGCGCCGAAGGCCGGACCGTAGCCCGTGACCTCCGAGACGACGGTCGTGGTGCCGCCCTCGATGGCGTAATGGTACGCGCTCTCGAACGTCTGGTGGAGGTCGAGGTGAGTGTGGGCGTCCACGAACCCCGGTGCGATCACGCGGTCGTCGGCGGTGAGTACTCGGGTGTCCTCGCCGATTACCGGGTCGGCGTCCTCCGGGAGCGCGGCCACCCGGCCGTCCCGAATCACCACGTCGCGGGCGCGGAACTCGCCGAGTTCCGGCAGGCAGACCCGCCCGCCCGTGACGGCGAGGTCGGCGGGGTCGTCCCCCAGCGCGACGGGCTGGAGGTCGTTCACTCTGCGACCCCCTCGCTGGCCGTCGCGGAACCGCCTCTCGTAGCGACCGTCATTCAGTTACCTCCCAGACCACGACGCCGCCCCGCTCGCGGGGTTCGACCTCGCCGCGGGCGTCCAGCACGTCGAGGTGGCCGACCGCCTCGCTCATCGCCGGGAAGTACTCCGTCACCGGAAGGTCGTCGAACAGTTCGTTCATCACCTCGACCGCGGTGGTCGGCCCGCCCTCGACGATGGCCTTCACGTTGCTGGTTCGCTCTTCGTGGGCCGTCAGTATCTCGTCGATGCGCCCGGCCGGGTCCTCGATCTCCTCGCGGTGGCCCGGCAGGAAGCGGTCGAAGTCGCGCTTGCGGAGTGCGGTCAGCGAGCGATTGAACGCCGGGAGGACCCGGGGACGTTCGCCGCCGGGCTCTGCGGGCGGCTGGAGGAGGGGATTCGGCGTGATGTCGCCCAGCACGTGGTCGCCCACGATGGCGCGGGTCTCGTCCTCGTCAGTTGCGTAGGTGAAGATGGTCTCGCCGGGCGCGTGCCCGTCCACGGCCTCGCCCGTGACCGTCTGGCCAGCGACCTCGACGGTGTCGCCGTCTTCGAGTTCCACGTCGGTCTCGACGCTCGGGGCGACCCGCAGGTAGCTCTCTGGGAGGTCGGTGACCGTCTGGGCGGTCGTGCGCGCCATCCCGTGGCGCTCGAAGAACTCCACGAAGTAGGACTGCTCGTAGTCGAGGCGGCCCTCGAAGTCCCGGAGAACCTCGGCCGCGGCCGGACTGGCCACGACGCGCGCGCCTTCCTCTTGCAGGCGGCTGGCCAGCCCGAAGTGGTCCGGATGCGGATGGGTCACCAGTACCTGCTCGACGTCGGACGGTTCCAACTCGCGGGCTTCGAGGCCGTCGAGCAGGGCCGCCCACGCCTCCTCGCTTCCCGGTCCCGGATCGACCAGCGTCCGCCCGGCCATGTAGGCGTTCACCGGGCCGATCTGGAACGGCGTCGGTATCGAGAGCCGCGTGAACATACGCTCACTGTGGCCGTCTGCGGGTAAACCGTTTTTGACACCGGACGGATGGCGTCCGGATGCGGGATGGCCGGCCACTCTACATCAGGTGGACTGACCAATCCACGTCGGGCCCGGGCCGACCAATCCTCGGTCTGGGTGGATGAAAGGGGCCGCCCGGTCGCGCTTGGCTTGGTCATCTCAGCGACCCCTATCCTGACCGGGCGGTGCGGAGAGGTCAGGATATGTCGCTGAGCGACCGCGACCGGGCGGGGGCTTTCTGAGACTTCTCGGGAGCGTTTCCGTCGATATCGTTTCTAACGCGTAGCGACCGGGCGAGGGCTTTCGAAGTCCTCTCCACGGGGCTAACCTCAGAAGGGTCAAAACAATCGCCAGAGAAATTAAAATGTGCTTTAGACAATCGTATAGTTGGGTGTAGTTTCGACGAGAAGGCTTACCCGACAGGACACCTATCGACCGAGTATGACCGAGAATCGCGTCGTGCAGGGTCGCATGGTGACGCCCGAGAGCCTCGCCGAGATGATCGAGGGCGAGAGCGTGATGGACGCCGAATCCATCGCAGACGCCGACCGCGAGTGCCCCGACTGCGGCGGCGACGTGCTGGAAGTCGGATACATGCCGAGCGTGACGGCGTTCGTCACCGGGTGGAAGTGCACCGAGTGCGACTGGTCCGAGACGGACCGGGAATAGCGGCTCCTTGGGTTTCGGGCGTCGCTTGGGCGTCATCGGTCGATCAGGGATTCGAACTCCTCCGGTTTCGTTCGCCACTGTACGTGGGAAAATCGAAACCCCTTTAGGGAAACTGGACCAACGGAATCCTGCGGGGTCGTGGCCAAGCCTGGGATGGCGACTGACTCCAGAGGCCACGCGCCCGGGACGAAACTCCAGCTGATATACCGAGCGTCCGACTGATCATCGGTCGCGTTGACGACCCTCTGGAGTTCCGAGGCGCACACACCGGAGATATCAGTCGATCGGGGGTTCAAATCCCTCCGACCCCACTCCGTAAAAAACACTTTCGGACGTTTTTACCGCAACTACCCCGACGGAAACCTCGTAGCGACGGGCACCGTCAACTGGAGGTGGCGGCCTGATGGCGGTCCCACTCCCTCTACTGTGGACGCCACGTTCCCTAGGACGTTCGACGCGTCTTCGGCGACGAGAACGACGTTGCTCACCGCTGCTTGGAGTGCGACACGAATACCCGTGTGAAACGCGGATCCGCCGCGGGCCTCCCCGTCGATGACGGGCGAGTCGGCACCGCGGGCAACCGAGGACATGGCCCGGACGATTGCCGAACTCCAGGAAGCGGGAAAGCTATGATTTCGGGGGATGGCCTTGATCCGGGACAGCGGCCTTTGAGTGACAGGTCGCTTTGAGACGAGCGCTATGTCGATTCGCTTCCATCTAGCGCATACACCCTTCCATTGACGGCGACGAACGCGAAGTCACCCGCGCTTGCTACGCCTGCGAAACGGCTTCCAGGGGCGAACTGCCAGCGCTTCTCGCCTGTCTCTGGATCCAAGGCCCAAAGGTGCTGTTTGGTACGCGCAAAGACGGTTTGCGAGACGTCTACGTTGACGTATCCTTCGCCATCCGGGGTGAACGACCACTGACGCTCGCCGGAGACCGGATCAACTGCATGGACGCCAGATCCAGCGACGAAGAGTTGCTCGCTAGTCCGTTCGACGCTTGGCCAGAAATTGTCGCTCCCGATTGACAACGTCCACCGCGTCTCTCCGTCCAGTGGGCTCAGCGCGAGCAATTGGCCGTCAGAACCACCGACGAACACCGTCCCGTCCATCGCCTCGCGCGGCGTCGCGATTCCGGAGGTGCCGTTGTCGAACTCGCGTTGCCACAGTTCAGTTCCATCGGTCCGTTTCAGTGCACGCACCGTATCGTCTGCCTCGACGAAGACCCGTTCACCGCGATTGTCATACCCTACGGTCTCGGCCGTAGTCTGCCAGCGTTCGTCGCCGTCTTCGAGACCGTAGGCCCGAACGCGACGGAGCGTTTTGACGAAGAGAGTGTCACGGCGTCGGGCGTTTCCACTCTCGGAAACGTCACCCGTTTCAGTCCGCCAGCGCTCGTCTCCATTACTAACGTCGAGTGCGTAGACGTACTCGCCGCTTTCGTAGAGCTGATCATCCCGGCGGCCCACGATGACCGTTTCCTCTGACGTCACGATCGGGTAGAGGAACCGACGGTCGTCGATATCAAACTGCCAGAGACGCTCACCGGAGTCGTAATCGACCGACTGAATCTGGAACGCCTTGCCGTGTAGGCTCTCTTGACCGGTCGCGAAGACGATTCGCGGTGTCTCTCCAGTACCGGCGTACCTCGGTGCAGTTTGAACCGGGTTCGAGACGTCTGTGCGCCACTTCTCGCCTCCGTCCTGCAGTGAGAGCGCGTGTATCGCGTGGTCGGCGTCAGTCGACTCGTCGTCGGAGGCGGCACTTCCGACGAAGATGGCGGGCGTTTCTGGGCCACCGCCGAGGGACAGCAATCCAAGTTCGTCGTGGGGCATCTCACGACTCCAGTGGACGAAGGACGGGGCGTCATCGGACCCTGACGTGGGCGGTGTCGTTGTTGTTTCGTCGGTCGTATCCGTTCCAGTTTCGGTCGTGGTAGTGCCTGATCGCCGACCGGTGCAGCCAGCCGTAACCGCCACAGCGGCCGTCAGAAAGGTTCGTCTGGTGGAGGGCATTCTACTCCATGCGTCCGACGCTACTGATAAGTATCTGTTGTCGCACGAACGCGTAGAAGACTCCATCACCCCGCCAATGCCTACGGAATACCTCCAACCGGCTCAACAGAAAATCTGCATGAGTTTCATCACGTAGGACAGCGTAGTCGTAGCCCTCGGCGTCAAGGAATCGGACCAAGTACTCGGTCTTCGAGCCGTCCACGTCCACAAGGCTGGTCTACGGCCGCCATTCTTTTGAAACATTTTCACTTGTGCCGCGCTGTCGAAGTGTTATCATTATCCAGCACGGTGTACGCGGTCGATATGGGTTGTGGCAAGGTTCGGATCACGAAAAAAGCCCAGAAGTGGCGTTATCGCTGTCCGAACGGTCACACGTCGTGGGAGATGGCGAACGACCACATGTGGTGTCGGGCCTGCGCGAACCAGTTAGACGTCAACCCCGAGTTCCGGGAGTTGTACGACCAGCGATCAGGCAAGACGATTCCGCGGGAGGCCATCGTTCTGAAGGCCTAAGACCAAGGCAAACGACCAATCGCCTTCTGTACAGCATCTTATCTACAGGCTGATTCCTGTGGCAGCGCGCTGAAATCACAGATTCTACACCAACGAGGTAGTGTGTTAGTGTTCTACAGTTCCGTCCTCGGTCGGTATCTCCTGACTCGCCTTCTCAAATTGGACGGACACGACGCTCCCTCTCGGACTTCTTTCCTGAAAATCAACCTCTCCACCAGATTCCCTGACAATCCAGCTCACTAACCAGAGGCCGAGTCCATTAGTGTGTTCGAGTGGCGTTTCATAACCGCGCTCGAGCACCGCTACTTCATCGTCGGGGATGCCCGGGCCGTTGTCCGCGATCCGGACTTCCACCCAGTTTTCCGATTGCGAGAGCGTAACGTCGACGCGCGGCGTTTGCTTATCGTTGTGCTCGACCGCGTTATCGACTACATTCCTGATGGCGGACTCGACGAGTGGATGGGCGGATACCAGACAGCGATCCAAATTCGGGCCATCCGTTTCTACAGCAGGACGATCACGTTCGACGCGGTCGAGCTGGGTAGAAATCAATTCTACGAGATCGACGGGTTGCCGCTCGTAGGATTCGCTCTGAAGGATACGTTCGATATCACGGACCTGCTCGCTCAAGGTGACGAGATCGGTAGCCTGGTCGCGAATCGTTCTCGCACTGTCTCCAATAGCGTCGTTCGTCTCCTCTACGAGAAGTTCGGCGTGCCCTTGGATGACGTTCGCTGAATTCCGCAAGTCGTGCCGAAACACGCGGTTCAAGACCGTGAGGTGGCGGTTCAGTTGCGTGGCCTCGTCGCGGGCCGTGGCCAACTGGTGGTCGCGATCCGCACGCTCCAGCGCCGTCCGCGTATTCGCCGCTAAAATCCGTGCCAGCGAAACATCGATCTCGTCGAACGCGCCGGTCTCGGGCGAACCGATATTCATCACGCCGTAATCACCGAGCGGCAGAATAATCTCACTCCGTATCAGGGTTTCCGACCGAAGGCGATTCGAGTCGTCGGTGACGTCGTCGAAGGTCATGACTTCACCAGTCTCGAACGCCTCCCACGAAAGACTGCCCTCACCGGTGTAGGTGGGAACGTCGGGAATCAATTCGGTTCCCTCGTTAGTAATCGCGACGGGTACGAGACTCTCCTCGGAGTCATCGTACAGCCAACAGCCACTGATCGGGAGGTCGAGAATGTCGTGTGCCGCTTCCACCGCACGGTCCGCGATCGCCTCCCGGTCCGTCATCGTCACGAGATTCCGGGTCGTCATGTGCAGGTCGTGAAGCGCCTGTTCACGGGCTTGTATCTGCTGTTTTTGGCGGTGGCGTTGAGCATCGTAGAGCCCGATAACGAACCCGACGAGCAGGCCCACCGAAGCCGCAGTGAGTACGACGAATTCCTGATCGGCCAGTTGAACGTCGGTGGCTCGCTGCGCGCGGAACGTGAGGGTCGCGCTCAAACTCAGAACGATACTACCGATAACGCACCAACCACCAATCCGGCGAATAGCGGCGGCGTTAAAGTCACTCCTCCACAGCCAGATACCACCGAGAAGCACGCCAATGTTGGTAGTCGCCGGGAGAAGAATCCCGAGTACAACCGTTTGAAGGGACTCATCGAGCCGGATCGCCTGGGCAAGATGAGTGAGAAACAGGCCACCTCCGAGAGCCCAAATAATGACGAGTCCCATCCACCGGTCTAGGAATCGCTTCATTGAAAGACGAGTTGCAGGCTCCGAGGTTATAGCTTGGGGTGTCGGTTATCTAGAAATTTCTATATTTTGGAACGGATTGGTCATAGGACTACTTTCACTTCCGGCGTACTATCGAGAGACCTTGATATCACGCCCTCTCGCTCCGAGCAATGGATGGAGCGCATTCAGTTCCAGACGACGGCCGACGAGCGATGCAGAGTACAGTCCGAGGTGACGCGCCGTGCCTGACGCGGTGTTCCCGTTCCCCGGCGGGAAGTCACGGCTCGCCTCGTGGATCCTAGAGGACGTCTCCGAGCACACCTGCTTCGTCGAAATCTTCGGCGGGGCCGCGGGCGTCCTCGTCAACAAGGACCCGACGCGAGTACCGTGGAGGTGTACAACGACCGCGACGGCGACTATTTGCAGAAGAACTAACTACGGGCAGTGAATGCCACGCGATACCAACCGATGACCGAACAATCCCCCGACGCTATCCTCCACGTCGAGTACACCGCCTGCGAGGTCTGTGGCGACGAGACCAACTCCGACGCGATTCCGCCCGAGTACGTCTACTCCCTCGCACCGGAGGACCGCGACGACGAGGAGGTGGCGACGTACGCGTTCGACGGCGGTCTCGACAGCCCCTTCGCCTGCTCGGCCGAGTGCTTCAAGGCGTTCTTCGAGACCCATCCGGAAGTCCGCCCGTAGCCTCCAAAAACTAGATTCTACCCCGAATCGCTCTGCACTCCAGACCGTCCTACGCTTCAAGCCGTTCTGCGTTCACTCGAAGATTTTCTCCTTCTCGCGCGACCGCGACCGGGAGCCGCCTCGACCGCCGGACCCGCCGAGGAGCTTCGACACGGCGAGGTACGCCAGATACAGCAGCAGGGCGACGACGAGGAGGGAGACGACCGTGCTCACGATCCACGACACGATACCGAAGATAATGCTCACGACCTCCAGGACGACCCACAGGAGGATCAGTCCGAGCACTGCCCAGCCGCCGAGGCGTAGCCATCGGTTCATACGCGACGGTTGGGGCGCACGGGATATCAGTGTTTGCCCGTTGACGGAAGAAGGTGTAGAAAGTTCGTCTGGTCGCTACGAGTTGATGAAGCAAGCACTGGAGAATCCGTGATGAAGACTGGTCAGAAAGCCCCCGCCTGCTCGCGGTCACTCCGCGGATATTCGCTCCTCTCAGCACCGCCCGTCACGAATAGGGCCGCCGGAGACGACTACAGTAAACGCGAGCAGGCGGCCCCTTTCAGTCCACCCAGACAGGAGATCCACGCCCTCCCCGGCCGATTGTGCTCCTCACTCGCTTCGCTCGTTCCGGTGCTCATCCCTCGCGCGATGATGGCTCGGGACAAGGCCTCGAAAGCGCACGCCATCGTTGTCAGTGGTACTGAGTGCATCCTGATGGAAGTTCACCGGGTGCAAACGATAACAACGACGAGAAAGAATCAGGTTACATCCAGGGTTCGCGCTCGTCGCGGAATCCGGAGTCGGAGTCGTCCGATCCCGATCCGTCGGTGGCGACCGCCTGTGAATGAGCTCCAGTTTCGGCCGCCATGACCTCGGAGGCCGTGGTCTTCGTCTCCGTCTGGTCCTCCACGTCCTCCACGTCCTCCTCTCCGGGGTCGTAGGCGAGGAGGCTGGTGACGGCCAGCACGGCCAGCGGGGCGCGGCCGGGTGCGAACCCGAGCAGGCTCAGTGGCAGGACGCCCAGCGCGACCGCGCTCCCGAACCGGAAGCGGTCGATGTCCACGACTCCACGGAGCCACGGTGCGGTCAGCGCGACCGCGAGCGCGAACGCGACGCCCGTACCTGCGGCCGCGACCGCCCGGAGGACGAGCGCGTAGTCGGGTACCACCACGACCTCGAAGCCGCCGGGCTGGAAGCTGGCCACCATCCCCAGTCCGACGATGACCGCCGGACGGGGAAGGTACTCGCCGATGCGGGCGCTCGCGGTCTTGGCCGCGATGGCCAGCATGACGAGTGCGGCGAAGCGCTCGAAGATCTCGGTGTGAAGTGCGCTCTTGATGGTCGGCGCGAACGCGGCTTCGACCGCGGCGACCGCGATCAGAACGACGCCGACGGCCAGCACCGTGGCGGCCTGCTCGCGGGGAGTGCCGTCCATCTCCGCGAGGATGACCGCGACCGTGGCGCTCCCGCCGAAGACGAGCAAGCCGACCTGCAGGATGCCCGTCACGCTGTTGACCGCGCCCGCGAGGACGAGCGCCGGGAAGATGCCATCGACCAGCGGAAGGCCCATGACGGTGGCGAGCAACTTCGTCGCACCGCCTACCTGTTGCTCTAGGCGAAGTGCAATCGGGTGCTGTGAACTACTCATGACGCACTAGCTGGCCCGGCCGTGACCCTCGGCCAAGTGGGAGTGTCTCTCGCGGTACTTGTGATGGGCGGGGTTGCGGACGGGCGTCCGGCCGAGGCCGGTTTCGAGTCCGCAGTCGTCACGTCCGAGGAGCCATCGTCGTCCCGCGAAGCAATTCTCTACCAGTGTAAGGAACGCCATCGCAAAGGTCGGTTTGCAGAAGCTGCCGGAGGCGAAGCTCGGCTGACCGGCAATACTTGGCGCGATGGGACTGGTAGAGTCCATACTCGTTCAGTATCGGGTTTCGAGTATAAACGTTGCGTGAGAGACAACCCCAATCGAGAAGAACTATGGATACCAAATAAATATCAGAGAAATATGTGTGTTGAAATATACAAATTCTTGAAAAATAGTTGTCGTAATGGAGATGGAGCCGTCAGTAAGGAGGGCTAGAAGATAGTTCCGGATGCCGTCAGATATTGCACTCGTTACTGCGGTGATCCTCTGTCCACTAATTGCTGATCAGACAGATAACCTCTCCTGATTCTACATCCGATTCCTTATTGGTATTCCGGTGATTGCACATTTTTGCACATCACAACGGATGACACGCTATAAATCTCCACTATCTCGCAACGTTTTTCAGGGGCGACTACGTTCGGCTTACATGGAGAGAGATTCTACCCGGACGGGGCAGTACACCGACAAGCTCCGCGTACCGGAGGCGCTGACGTTCGACGACGTGCTCCTGCGACCCAAGGAGAGCCGCGTCGAACCCGACGAGGCGGACGTCTCGACCCGCGTCTCGACCGACGTCGAGATCAACGTCCCCATCCTCTCGGCGGCGATGGACACCGTCACCGAGAGCGAGATGGCCATCGCGATGGCGCGTCAGGGCGGCCTCGGCGTCCTCCACCGCAACATGGACGTGGAGGCGGCAGTCGCAGAGGTCGAACGCGTCAAGCGCGCGGACGAACTCGTCATCCGCGACGTGGTGACCGCCGACCCCGACCAGACCGTCCGCGACGTGGACGCGATGATGGAGCGCGAGGGCGTCTCGGGTGCGCCCGTCACCGACGACGAGGGGCGCGTGCTCGGCATCATCTCGGGAACCGACATCCGCCCGTACCTCGAAGTCGGCGACCGCGACGAGGTGCGCGAGGCCATGACCGACGAGGTCATCACGGCGGGCGAGGACGTGACCCCGCGGGCCGCGCTCGAACTGATGTACGAGCACAAGATCGAGCGCGTTCCCATCGTGGACGACGACAACCGACTGACCGGACTGGTCACGATGCAGGGCATCCTCCAGCGTCGCGAGTACGAGAACGCGGCCCGCGACGAGGACGGACACCTCCTCGTGGGCGTCGCCGTCGGCCCGTTCGAGACCGACCGCGCGGTCGCCGTAGACGAGGCGGGTGCAGACGTGCTGTTCATCGACTGCGCCCACGCCCACAACATGAACGTCATCGACGGCGCGCGCGAGATTCGGGAGTCGGTCGAAGCCGACGTCGTGGTCGGCAACGTCGGCACCCGGGAGGCCGCCGAGGACGTGGTGGACTTCGCGGACGGCATCAAGGTCGGCATCGGCCCGGGGTCCATCTGCACGACCCGCGTAGTCTCGGGCGCGGGCATGCCCCAGATCACGGCCGTCGCGGAGGTCGCCGACGTGGCCACGGAACACGACGTGCCGGTCATCGCGGACGGCGGCATCCGGTACTCCGGCGACGCCATCAAGGCCGTCGCGGCGGGCGCGGACGCGGTGATGCTCGGGTCGTACTTCGCGGGCACCGACGAAGCGCCCGGTCGAGTCATCACCATCGACGGCAAGAAGTACAAGCAGTACCGCGGTATGGGGTCGGTCGGTGCGATGCAGTCGGGCGACGGCGACCGCTACCTCAAGGACGAACCCGACGAGGAGGAGGAGTACGTCCCCGAGGGCATCGAGGCCGCCGAACCCTACAAGGGGAGCCTCGAATCCGAACTCCACCAGCTCGTCGGCGGGATGCAGTCGGGCATGGGCTACGTCGGCGCGGGGACGATTTCGGAGGTCAAGGAGCGCTCGGAGTTCGTCCGGGTCTCCTCGGCGGGCCAGACTGAAGGCCACCCCCACGACGTGATGATCACCGACGAAGCGCCGAACTACTCGCCCAACGAATAGAGGCGACTCCGGCCGTCAGCTACTCGCCTCGCAGGTCGGACTGCAGTACCCCTTTTCGACGGCGTTTGCGCCTTCGAGTGCCTTGAACTCGTCGCCGCAGTTCTCGCAGGTGTAGGTGTCGAACCCCGGCATGGCAGGTGGGACTTGGGGCTGAAGAAGTAAGTTAGTTGGTGCTTTTCTTCAGGACGGAAACCGGTCGGGCAATCGAGGGGAGAAATCGTATAGTGGTCTTTAGAAAATATAGATGTTCTAAAGGTGTCTTTACATTTCTCTAAAGCGGCCCCGTCCCTTTTGCCACGAGCCGCCCTCGGTTCCGGACGTGATACTCATCCTCTGCGGCCCGCCCGGCGTCGGCAAGACCACCGTCGCCGAGCGTCTGCAGAGCCGACTTCGAGACGAAGGCCGCGACTTCCGACTCCTCCACTCCGACGACTTCTCGCGCAACACCTACGAGCAGTTGTACGAGCGAGTGACCGAAGCCGACCCCGCGACCGACTGGATTCTCGACGGGACCTTCTACCGCCGCGAGTATCAGGAGCGGTTCCGCGACCTCCCCGACGCCCATCTCGCGCGCCTCTCTGCGAGCCGTGAGACCGCGCTGGAACGCAATCGAGCGCGGGAGGAGCCAATCGACGACCGGGGCGTCCACGCCATGTTCGGCGAGTTCGAGGAGCCGCGGAACCCGGACCTGACGCTCGACACGGAGGAGCTATCGGTCGAAGAAGCCGTTGGCGCGCTGGTCCGCTACGTTCAGACGTGGGCGGACTCGCCCCCGGACAGCAGACGCGGATAGTCCGCGATGAGACCGTCCACGCCCGCACGTCGGAGCTGGTCGGCCTGATACCACGTCTCCACCGTCCAGACGTTCACGGCTCGGCCCGCGTCGTGGGCCGCCGCGACCACGTCCACCTCCGGCGCGTCCGCGAGATGGTCGGACGTTCCGGCGAACGGAGTCCCCCGCACGAGGTCCCACGGCGGATGGACCGCCTCGGCGTCGTAGCGGTCGGCGACCGCCAGACAATTTTCCAGCGAGTTCCCCGCAAGGACGCCGACGGGGACGGAGGGTGCGGCATCCCGCGTCGCCGCAACGGCGGCCTCGCAGAACGACGAGACGAGTACGTCGTTGTCGTAGTCCTCGACGACAGCCAGTACGGCCGCGATGAATGTGTCCCACAGTTCTCGCTGTTTCTCCAACTCGTCGGCGTCCAGTGCCTCTCCGGGTCGGATTTCGTCACTGCCGGGGTTCTTCAACTCGACGTTGACGCCTACTTCGTCGGACAGGGCGTCGAGCACGTCGGCGAGTCGGGGGACGGTCTCCCCGCTGTCGAGTACCTCGGCGTCGAAGACCACCTCGTCCGGCGTCTCCCAGACTACCCCATGGGCGTCCGTGATTCCCCTGCTCGCGCCCGCCTCGTGGAGGTGGTCGTCGTGGAAGCAGACGACCGTCCCGTCGCCCGTGGGCATCACGTCCACCTCGACCATCGACGCCCGACTGGGGCCGGTCGCGGCCCGTCGCGCCGCCCTGACGGTGTTCTCCGGTGCCGCGCCAGCGAATCCGCGGTGGGCGATTATCTCCGGGGCGTCATCGGCGAGCGAGGAGGGGTCGGTCATAATCGCGCCTCCTCGACGCTCATCGGCGGACCACGTGCATGTGGGTCGGGTCGAGGTCGAGCGCCACCGTCTCGCCCGGCGAGAGGTCGCGGTGACGGTCGAGTTCGAGCGTCACCTCGGTCCCGTCTTCGAGGGCGGCGATGGTCTGGAGCTTCTCACCCATGTAGAACACGTTCTGGACCTCCGCGGAGATGGGGCCGCGACCGACCGTGAAGTCGTCGGGTCGGACCGCGACCGTCGCGTCGTCGTCGGTCGGGAGGCCGTCGGCCGCCACCTCGGCGAAACCGAAGTCGATGCGACCGTCCCGAATCCGGCCCTCCAGCAGGTTCGACGTGCCGATAAAGTTGGCGACGAACGCGTTCTCCGGGGACTCGTAGATGTCGCTGGGCGAGCCGACCTGCTCGACCACGCCGTCGTTCATGACCGCGATGCGGTCGCACATCGACATCGCCTGCTCCTGGTCGTGAGTGACGTACAGCGTCGTCACTCCGAGGTCGCTCAGCAGTTCGCCCAACTCCTTCCGGAGGTTCTGCTTCAGCTTCGCGTCGAGGCCGGTCATCGGCTCGTCGAGCAGG
>PXSM01000084.1:0-5934 GCA_003023465.1 Halobacteriales archaeon SW_6_65_15
CCTGCAGTTCGTCGGTCGCCTGCATGGCGACTTCCACCTGGATGTCCTGGGCTTCGTCTTCGAAGTAGATGACCTCGGTGTGGAGAGGCGTCTTGGTCTCGTTGAGGTACTCGACGAACTCCCGGATGCCGCCGTCGTACTTGAACGTCTCCGAGGTACCGTCCTCGTCGCGCTCGTCGACCAGCGTGATCTCGACGCCCGAGTTGAGGAAGGCGAGTTCGCGCAGGCGACTCTCCAGCGTCGAGAAGTTGAACTCGGTCGTCTCGAAGATGTCGCCGTCGGGCCAGAACCGAATCTCGGTGCCGGTCCCCTCCTCGGGGTCGAGGTCCCGAACCCGTTCGAGCGGGCCGACGGGTTCGCCGCGCTCGAACTCCTGTCGCCAGAGGCCGCCGTCGCGCTTGACGGTGACCTCCAGTTCCGCGGCCAGTGCGTTGACGACCGAGACGCCGACGCCGTGGAGGCCGCCGGAGACCTGATAGGACTTGTTGTCGAACTTCCCGCCGGCGTGGAGGACGGTCAAGATGACCTCGACGGCTGGCTTGTCGTGCTCCTCGTGGGTATCGACGGGGATGCCGCGGCCGTCGTCGGCGACGCTCACGGACCCGTCGTCGTGGACCCGAACGTCAATCGAGTCACAGTAACCCGCGAGGGCCTCGTCGATAGAGTTGTCAACGACTTCGAACACGAGGTGGTGCAACCCTCGCGCGTCGGTAGAACCGATATACATCGCCGGGCGTTTTCGGACCGCTTGGAGTCCTTCGAGGACCTGAATCTGCCCGGCCCCGTACTCACTTTCTTGACTCATAAAACCTGATTGAGTGTAGCAGTCGGGTACTGATAAATCCCTCGCACGCGCGCGCACGGAAGGCGAGAATATCTCGATTACCTCTCGGTATCGTCGCGGTAATCCTCGGTTATCAGCCGGCTTAAAGATGATGGTCTGCGACGGACAGCCCGACGTGTCAGGCACTGCTAACTTGAAGCCGGTGAGTCGCCGTCCACTTGAATCTTGGTCGGTCGCACGAACTCGATCAGTCGCCGTGGACCTGAATCCCCTCGACGTTCCGGACCTCGTCGATGCCGACGTCGCCCGTGAGTTCGCGGTAGGGATACGGCATCTCGATCCCCTTCTCGTCGAACCGTTCCTTGACGCCCTGCACGTGCTCGGAGAGGACGCGTTTGAACGTCCCGCGGTCGGGGTCTCCGATCCAGATGCGCGACTCCAGTCCGACGTACGAGTCGGCCAACTCGGTCGTCCGGACCGAGGGTTCGGGGTCGTCCAGCACGCCGGGGTTGGCTCGCGCGTCCTCGCGGATGACGTCGGCGGCCTCCGCTATGTCGTCGTCGTAGCCGATGCCGAACGTGAACTGGAGCCGGAGCGACTCGTTGGCCATCGGGTTCGTGACGGGGTTGTTCGCCAGATCGGAGTTGGGCACCGTGACGATCTCGTTGTTGAACGTCTCGACCTTCGTCACCCGGAGGTCGATCTCCCGGACGACGCCGGACTTGTCCTCCCACTCGATCCAGTCGCCGACCTGGAAGGGTCTGTCCTTGAGGATGAACACTCCGGCGACGAAGTTGCCGATGAGGTCCTGCGCGGCGAACCCGAGCGCCAGCGCGAGCGCGCCGCCAAGCGTGGCGAACGCCCCAAGGAAACTGCCGAACCCGGCCACGGTGAACGCGACCGAGAGCGCGACGAAGAACGTCAGCACGGTGGCAGTTTTGGCAGCCAACTGGACGACCGTCCGGTCGAACCCGCGGGCCGTCAGCGACCCGCGCACGAGTTTCACCAGCAGGTATCGCCCGACGACGTATACCACGACGAACGTGAGGACGAGCGCGACCACGTCCCAGACGAGTTGGCCGAACTGCGCGAACAGTTCGTCGAGGGTAGTCGGCAGGTCCAATTGCACTGGGGTAAACATGTCCGGAAGAGTACGCACTCATTGACAAAGAAGTTCTGGTCGGGGCATAGACCGTCGTCGAGGTCCGGTGCGACCACCCCGACGCGGGATTCGATACATCAGAGTGGCGTTTATCGATTTCGTACCGTCTGAGGACTACACTTTCACTTCCACTCCGCTTTACCGAGAAGCCTTTAAATGTTCCCTCGTTACGTCCCTCCACAGAATGCCATCGATTCAGTCGACGCTCGGCGACGAGGAGGAGGGGATCGCCGAAGAGCTGGCAGAGAGCCAGCGACAGATCTCCATCGCCGAGTTCTTCGAGAAGAACAAGCACATGCTCGGGTTCGACAGCGGAGCCCGAGGGTTGGTGACGGCGGTAAAGGAGGCGGTGGACAACGCGCTGGACGCGACCGAGGAGGCCGGCATCAAGCCCGACATCTACGTCGAGATCGACGACGAGGGCGACTACTACACCCTCGTGGTCGAGGACAACGGCCCCGGCATCACCAAGGAGCAGGTACCGAAGGTGTTCGGGAAGCTCCTCTACGGGTCTCGCTTTCACGCCCGCGAGCAGTCGTTGACGCCCGATCAACGATTGCTGGTGAGACGGAACGGTGAAATCGATTTCGTGTCTATCGGTGTGCTGTGTGATGCACACCTCCCGGAAAACGGTGCGGGAACGGCTCCGATTCCCGACGAAATCGAGGTTCCGTCGTTCAACCGCGAGACCCACGAGATGACGTGGGAGCCGATCACGCACGCCATCCGTCACGAGACTGACGAGCGCACGTACGAGATTACGATGGAGAAGGGGAGAACGGTCGAGGTCACGGGGAACCACAGCCTGTTCAGCGTCACGAAGGACGGTGAGACAAAGGAAGTGAACGCTGGAGAGTTGGAGGCCGGTGACACGGTTCTGACCCCCCGAACGCTCCCCAATTTCGACGAGACAGTCTCCGAGGTGAATCTCCTGAAGCACCTTACCGTCGACCAACTCGAAGACCGTCGAGTGTACGTCTACGGATTCGACGAGGAGACGCTGGCCGAACTTCGGTCCGGCGAAACGGTCCGTCGCAAACCGTCAGAAGACAGCAGTCGAAAGCGGTACTACTACCGGTACGACGGCGTGGAGATACTACGGGATAGTTTGGAGCAGAACTACGTCGAGAGGGGGTACCTCCCGGCAGAAAAGGTGCTGGAACTGGGCTGGGAGGAGAAGGCCGCCGACTGTGAACTCCGAACCTACCGGGTCGGCGGCGAGGAGACGACGATGCCGGTCACAGTTCCGCTCTCGAAGTCCGTCATGGAACTCGTGGCACACTACATCTCCGAGGGGCACGCCGACGACCGGCAAGTCGGCTTCACGTTCGGCTCCCACGAGTCGAACCTCGTCGAGACGACCGAGCATGCCGTCGCAGAGGTCGGCGGTTCGACCACGACGGTAGAGCGCGAGCGTAACTCGACCCGAGTAAAAGCGTTCGGTTCACCGCTGGCGATGTTTCTCAAGAACGTCTGTGGAGATTCCGCTCGGACCAAACAGGTTCCGCAGTTCGTCTTCGAGGCGGACGTCGAACACCAGCGGCAGTTCATCGCCGCGCTCTATCAGGGAGACGGGTCGGACTCACACCCGAGCAACGAACTCTCGCACACGACGACGAGCGAGACGCTCGCTCGGCAACTTTCGGTCCTCTGGAACATGCAGGGAGTGCTCGCAAGTACGGAGACCGCCGAAAACTCCAGCGGATACGCCGACGATCCGGCGACGAGATATCGAACGAAGGTGTACGGCGAGGACGTGGAACTCGCGGACGTGTTCGAGAAACGGACTCAGCCCGGCGAACAGCGGTACAAGCGAATCCCCACGTCGCTTCTGGAGGACGTACGGGTTGGGAACGTTCATCGGGAGACGGTACCGGACACTATTCCCGGTTTGTTGTTGGGTGCAGGCGTCGGGTCGAAGCTCGAACACGCAGAGGTATACCAGTCGCTCATCGAAGACGCGATGACGGGCAAATACGTCGAGGAGCCTCGCTACGTCCATAATCTGAAAGAGATGGGACTTCTCGACGACGACCACCGGCCGACTACGTCTACGACATCTCGGTTCCCGGTGCGACCGGACGCGACGAGAACTTCGTCGTCGCCAACGACGGGGCACTCAGCGGCAAGAACAGCCGCGGTCAACAGGGGATCGGGATTTCGGCGGCCGTCCTGTACTCCCAGCTCACCTCCGGCAAACCAGCGAAGATCACGAGTCGGACGAAGGGGAGCGCGGAGGCCGAGTACTTCGAGCTCATCATCGACACCGACGAGAACGAGCCCGAGATCAAGAACAGCGAGACCACCTCGTGGGACCGCACCCACGGGACCCGCATCGAACTGGAGATGGAGGCCAACATGCGCGCTCGCTCCCAGTTGCTCCAGTACGTCAAGCACACCGCGGTGGTCAACCCCCACGCCCGCATCACGTTCAAGGAGCCGAGCATGGACGAGCCCCAGCAGTTCGAGCGGGCCGAGCGCGCGGACCTCCCGGCCGAGACCGAGGAGATCCGGCCCCACCCACACGGCGTGGAACTCGGCACCGTGCTGAAGATGCTCGCCGCGACCGACTCCCACAGCGTCTCGGGGTTCGTCCAGGAGGAGTTCACCCGCGTCGGCCGCAAGACCGCCGATAACATCCTCGACGAGTTCCGCGACCGCCACTTCGGCCGCGAGGCGGCGTGGCAACCGCCGCAGAAGCACGAGAAGTCCGACTTCGCACGCGCAGTTGCCAACGCCGTCTCGAACAAGGGCGCTGACGCGACCGCCGCGTTCGGCGACGAGGTGGCCGACGCAGTGTGTAGTCGCAACCGGGTCGCCCACCACGAACTGGTCGATATCGTCGCCGAAGTGGCCGAGGAGGTCGGCAACGACCACGGCGTCACCTTCGGCGACACCGTGCAGGAGAACGCGGTCGAAGCCGCGTGGGAGAAACTCACGGACGACCGGACCAGCGACCTCTACCAGTTGGTAGACGCGGCGACCAGCACCCGGAAGGACGACGAGGCGGTCAACGGACTGGCCGAGCGCCTCGCCAAACGGTTCGAGAAGGGCCGCGAGCGCGACCGGGCGACGCACAAGGAACTCGCCGAGTACGTCGACCGGGCGGCCGACCAGACCGAGGAGTACGACAACGCGACCTTCGGCGAGACCGCCCGCGAGAACGTCGTGATGGAGGTCTGGAACACGATGGTCACGGTGCCCGACGAGGTGCCGAAGGTCAGGGAGTTCGTGGACGACCGCGACGCCGCCAGCGACCTGCTGGAAGCGATGAAGGAGACCGACATCATCGCGCCCCCGACCAACTGCCTGTCGCCCATCACCGCCGAACTCGTGGAGGCCGGGCTGAAGAAGGAGTACGACGCCGACTTCTACGCGGCCTCGACCCGCGACGCCGAGGTCCACGGCGGCGACCCGTTCATCGTCGAGGCCGGCATCGCCTACGGCGGCGACCTCGCAGCCGAGGGGCAGGCCGACGTACTGCGGTTCGCCAACCGGGTCCCGCTGGTGTACCAGCGCGGGGCCTGCGCGACGACCGACGTGGTGAAGTCCATCGGCTGGCGCAACTACAACCTCGACCAGCCCGGCGGCTCGGGCATCCCGAACGGCCCGGCGGTCATCATGGTCCACGTCGCCTCGACCAACGTCCCGTTCACGAGCGAGAGCAAGGACGCGGTCGCCAACGTCCCCCAGATCGAAGACGAGATCGAGTTGGCCATCCGGGAGGCCGCGCGGGAGCTGAAGTCGTACCTCAACAAGCGCAAGTCGATGCAGAAGCGCAAGAAGAAGCAGAGCGTCATCGCCAACATCCTGCCGGAGATGGCCGAGAAACTGGCCGACGTGACCCAGCAGGGCGAACCCGAGTACGAGGACGCGCTGGCCCGCATCATGAACAACGTCCTCGTCGAGCGGGAGGTCGAGGACAGCGTTGCTCCGGAGGAGCAACGAAAAGGCGGCGATAGCGAGGCGCAGAGCGCCTCGGACCATT
>PXSM01000084.1:5977-8973 GCA_003023465.1 Halobacteriales archaeon SW_6_65_15
AGCGGCGACGAGGCCGTGCTGGAGTACGACATCGACGGAGAGGCAGAGTTCGACCTCAGCGTCGAAGGAATCGAGGACCCGAAACTCACTACCAACGCATGAGCGCAGACAACGAAGCCCAGGCCCAGGAGAAACTCATCGACCTCGCGGCGCAGTTCCACGACCAGTTCCAGCGGGGCGAGATTCCAGAGATGTCCGTCCCCACGCGGACGAAGAGCAACATCGTCTTCGACGAAGACGAGAACGTGTGGGTGTACGGCGACCGCGAGAGCACCAGAAGCGCCAACAGCGTCCGCGGTGCCCGTAAACTCCTGAAGGCGATATACACCATCGACTTCCTCTCCGAACAGTTGGAACAGGACCGCTCCTCGACCCTGCGTGAACTCTACTACCTCAGCGAGAGCTGGGACGTCGAGGAGGCGCAGTTCTCCTCGCAGGACGAGTCGAACCAGCTGGTCGAGGACCTCGAGATCGTCTCGGAGGTCACGCGCGAGGACTTCCACATGCGCCCCGAGGAGTCGGGCGCGACCATCATGGGGCCGCTGCACCTCCGCGAGCAGACCCGCCGCGGCGAGCGCGAGATTCACTGCCAGAAGGACGTGGGCGAAGGCGGCTACCAGATTCCGAACAACCCCGACACCATCGAGTTCCTCGACCACGACGCCGACTTCGTGCTGTGCGTGGAGACCGGTGGCATGCGCGACCGACTGGTCGAGAACGGCTTCGACGACGAGTACAACGCCATCGTCGTCCACCTCAAGGGTCAGCCCGCGCGGGCGACCCGGCGCATCACCAAGCGCCTCCACGACGAACTCGACCTGCCGGTCACGGTGTTCACTGACGGCGACCCGTGGTCGTACCGCATCTACGGCTCGGTCGCCTACGGCTCCATCAAGTCGGCCCACCTGAGCGTACGACCTGCCGACCGACCCGCTCTCGGATTCGGACGTGAACGCCCTCGAAAGCGAACTGGAGGACCCGCGCTTCCAGACCGATTACTGGGAGGAGCAGATCGAGATCCAGCTCGACATCGAGAAGAAGTCCGAACAGCAGTCACTGGCCTCGCACGGTCTCGACTTCGTGACGGAGACGTACCTGCCCGAGCGACTCGACGCGATGGGCGTGCTGTAAGCAGCCGACTCGAAGAACCCCGACTTTCGTTTTTCTACAGGTCGAACTCTTTCTCGCGGTCCGCCCCGTCGTCGCCGGTGGCGGTGGTGAACGGGTCGCCGTTCGCGCAGGAGCGACAGTAGACGTTCTCGCCCTCCTCGTTCGTCGTGATCGGAATTCCGGCGACGTAGGTTCTCTCGCGGTAAGTTCGCTTCACACCGGTCCCAACTGGGCGCGAGCAGGCCGTACACGGCTGGTCGGGCGCGGTGACGACCTCCTCGTCGGTCGAGTGGGCCCGGCCGAACGTCGTGACCGGCTTGCGGTCCTCGAAGCGCTCCCGGGTCGGCGGGAAGGTGAACAGCGCGGCGAGGACGAAGGTGACGCCGAGGAACAGGGCCGCGACGGAGCCGACCCCGTCGAGGATGGCGATGCCGACGAGCGCGAGGAAGACGCTGACCGCGACGTTCTTCGCGGTGACGTCTCTGGAGTTCGACGCGTCCGTCGAGTCGACGGTCGACCCGCTCCCCGAGAGGTAGCGTTCGGTGCCGTCGCTCCGGAGTTCGATGCGGTCGGCCCCGGGCGAGTAGTTGTACCACGCGTAGGCCACGTTGCCGAGGCCGCCGGTGAAGACGGCCAGAATCGCGTGGATGCCCCACGAGCCGAAGCCGCGATCCACGAGCACGACCCGGTCGCCGTAGTCGTGCTCGACCTCCCACCCCTCGATGGTGAGGTCCTCGACCCGTCGCCGGAGGCTCCGGTCGCTCGCAGTAGCTCTGCCGAGTCCGGACCGGCCTGCTGTGGACCCGCTGGCCCCGGACTGGCCTGCTGTCGACCCACCGGCTCCGGACCGCCCCGCAGTCGATCCGGCAGCAGTGTCGCCGACCGTGGACCCGCCGGTCGCTGACCCGCCGACTGCGGACCCGCAGTTCGAGCAGAACGAGTCGTCCGGGTCGACTGCGGACCCGCAGTTCGAACAGAAGTTGGCGGACTGAGGGGACCCCATACACCACGGTCGCACCCCCGGAGTCAAGTAAATTGTGCTACCACTGGCCCCGGGCGCGTGGTCACGTTCGATGGACCTGCCGACGGTTCACAGGAAAATCGCCGACAGAACGGACAGAAAATTGATTGGAAAAGGAATGGAAATGTTGTTCAAATCGCCATTCTTCGTCCGACCGGGTCGAATTTGGACATCTCCGCTTCGCGGCTCACGAATCGAACCACGACTCCAGCAGCGCCTCGATGGCCTCGTCCTGCGCGCGAACGTGGTCGCGCTCGGGGTCGCTGTCGAACGTCAGTGGTCGCAACTCGTCGACCGCGACCCGTCGGGCGTCGAGTCTGGTGGCCGCGGCGACCTTCTCGTCGTCGAGCGCGAACGGCGTCCCGGCCTCCGTTCGAGCGTCCTCGTCGATGAGCGTCCGGGCTTCGTCCAGCGCCTCGACCCCCGCCTCGGTCCAGCAGTCGTGACAGCATCTGAACTCGAACGTACCGACGTAGTCGCCGACCGCCGTCGGTGGGAGTCCGCCCTGCATCGCACCGCCCCACACCAACCCCAACGAATCGACCGTGACGTACCGGTCGTCGTCGCTCCTACAGGCGGCGCAGACGGCGGGTTCCTCGACGTAGGGCCAGTCGTCGGGGATCTGCGGCATGGCCGGGATTTCGCGTCCGACTGACAAGTAAGCTGGTCTTTCGCCGACGGGCTGATTCGTCGAGCCAGCAACAATCGACGATCAGTCGCCTGCGCGCTCGTCCAGCACGACCGGCACCCCGCGCCCGGCCACGTCGGCCGCGAACGCGCCCGAGTCGGTTTCGAGCGCCTCGAAGGTGTTGTAGTGGACGGGGAGCACGAGGTCGGGGTCCATCGCCTCCGCGAGGTCCGCGGC
>PXSM01000085.1:0-1144 GCA_003023465.1 Halobacteriales archaeon SW_6_65_15
CCGAGACCTTCTCGGCGTCGATGTTCGGCTCGTCGGTGTCGGCCTCTGCCTCGCTACTGGTGGAGGGGTACCGCGCGTTGCGGGTCGGCAGGCCGTCCATCTCCTCGGTGACGTTCATCAGGACGTTGGTGCCGTACAGGGACAGGCCACCCTCGTTGGGCGCGGTCACGTCCGACTCCTGGATGACCTGCATCGCCTGCTTGTGGCCCTTCTTGAACGTCTCCGGGTCGGCGGGCTTGGGCATCTTGGTCGAGGACTTCACCACGACCGCCTTGAGGTTCTTCGAACCCATCACCGCGCCGGTGCCGCCCCGGCCGGAGGCGCGGTCGTCCTCGTTGACGATGCAGGCGTAGCGGACCTCGTTCTCGCCCGCCGGGCCGGTCGCCATCACCGAGAGGTTCTTGCCGAGTTCGCCGTCGCACTCGTCGCCGAGTTCGTCGATGGTGTCGTGGACGCCCCAGCCCCAGACGTGGGAGGCGTCCCGAAGTTCGACCTCGCCGTCCTCGACGTAGGCGTAGACGGGCTCGTCGGCCTCTCCCTCGAACAGCAGTCCGTCGAATCCGGCCCACTTGAGTCGGGCGCCGGACCAACCGCCGTGGTGGGAGTCGGTCACGGTGTTCGTGAGCGGCGACTTGGTGCAGACCGCAATCCGACCGCTCATTACGGTCTGAGTCCCCGTCAGCGGTCCGTTCATGAACGCCAGCAGATTGTCTGGCCCGAGCGGGTCTACGTCCGTCCCTTGGTCGAACACGTACTTCACGCCGAGGCCCCGCGCCCCGATGTACTTGCGGGCGTCTTCGTCGTCTATCCCCTCGTAGCCCACCGATTCCTCGCTCAAATCGACGCGGGCGACGTGGTCTTGGTATCCACCTAGGTCGGTCATAGTAACTTCGTACCCTTATATTGGACCGCAACCGTGTTAGTCATTGCCTCGAAATCGTAACCATTTCCAGTTACGTCTCGCCAGACAGGTCCTTCGTAGGGTCGGCCGCGACTGCCGACAGTCTGCGACCGCTACCGGTCCGCGACCGCCGTCTTTTACCCGCGAGGGTGCGAACGCCGGAAGCATGAACTCTCGTGCGCTCGGGGAGCCGAACCGGTTCCGGCCGCCCGTCTGGCTTCGGTGGCTCGCGGTCGCCGTCGT
>PXSM01000085.1:1272-6120 GCA_003023465.1 Halobacteriales archaeon SW_6_65_15
GTCTCACTCGGTCTGAAAAGAAATTGACAGCTCGGTTCGACTGCCGGGGTATGTTCTTCGACGACGACGCGGCGACGGCCGACTCGGAATCTCAGGCGGTCCGTTCGCGGACCTGCCGGCGCAGGTAATCGTACGCGGCCGCAACCTCGGCGTCGTCGGCCGAATCGGCGGTGTAGAGGCGGTACTCCCGACCCGTGGCGTACAGGACCACCTTGTAGTCGTCGTACTGGGTGGCGTCTATCGCGGCGTAGGGCATCTCGAACGAGCAGTCGTCCACCACGACGAGGACCGCGTCGGTCGTGAAGACGGCCACGCCGCCCGTCACGGCGTCGAGTTTCTCCGTCGGTACTTCTCCCGGCCGGGAGCCGGCGTGCACGTCGAAGGCGTTCCCGCTGGTGGTGAGCAACAGCAGGTGTCGTGGCTGTTGGTCCGCCTGCAAAAAGGCGAGCGAATTCGGAAAGTACCGTTCGTCGCCGTCGAGTCGGGCGGCCGTCACGGAGTCGCCGTCGGCCTCCCGTGCGAGTTGTCGCGCTCGCTTCGATGCGGTGCTTTCGGACGACTCGTCGGCGGTCCCCGAGGAGTCGTCCACGCCATCGCCCGCGTCGTCGTCGAAGAACATACCCCGGCAGTCGAACCGAGCTGTCAATTTCTTTTCAGACCGAGTGAGACTCCGAGCCGAACGAGAGGCTTCTGTCTCCGGCGAGGCTCTGATGGTCCGGACGAGACGCTTCCGGTCCGGACGACCCGAAGCCGATTTACGCGGCCGACCGCTACGAACCCCCAATGAGCAAGCCGAGTCCGGACGTCTACGAGCAGGGCCGGGGGATGGACGCGCACAACAAGGTGATGCGCGAGATCCGGGCCCAGAAGGACGAGACGTACGACCCGCACGAGCCGACCCGGGTCTGGATCGACGAGGACCGCACGCCCGGCGGGGTCTACCAGAGCCTTACCATCATCCTCAACCCCGGCGGGTGTCGCTGGGCGCGAGCCGGCGGTTGCACCATGTGCGGCTACGTCGCCGAATGACGGGGAGTCGGGACTGATCAAGATCTACACCTCCGGGTCGTTCCTCGACGAGCGCGAGGTCGGCGCGGAGACCCGGCAGGCCATCGCCGAGACGTTCGCCGACCGCGAGCGCATCGTGGTCGAGAGCCTCCCGGACTTCGTCGAGCGCGAGAAGATCGAGGACTTCACCGAGCAGGGTCTCGACACCGACGTGGCGGTCGGTCTCGAAACCGCCACCGACCGGGTGCGCCACGACTGCGTGAACAAGTACTTCGACTTCGAGGACTTCGTCGAGGCGAGCGAACACGCCGAAGCGGCCGGAGCCGGTATCAAGGCCTACCTGCTCATGAAACCGCCCTTCCTCTCGGAATCCGAGGCCATCGAGGACATGAAGGCGTCGGTCCGTCGGTGCGCCGAGTACGCCCACACGGTCTCGATGAACCCGACCAACGTCCAGCGCTACACCATGGTCGATCAGCTCTACTTCCGGGACGGCTACCGGCCGCCGTGGCTCTGGTCGGTCGCGGAGGTGCTCGAAGACACCGCCGACGTCGACGCTATCGTGGTCTCGGACCCCGTGGGTCACGGGAGCGACCGCGGCCCCCACAACTGCGGCGAGTGCGACGACCGGGTCCAGAAGGCCATCAAGGACTTCGACCTCCGACAGGACCTCTCAGTGTTCTCGGAGGTGTCCTGCGAGTGCGAGGCCACGTGGGAGGCCGTGGTCGAGCGCGAGGCGAGTTACAACCTGCCGCTGGCTCGGTAGACGGTCGAGCAGCCCTCAGCCGTCGCACTCGTTCTCTCGATTTTTCCCGCACGGGGAGCGATTTCCGCCCACCTTAACCGGATTCATTCCACGTTTCGGCCACCTAAGCCCGACCTACTTCCCGGCTACCACCCGGATAACAAAGTCCGCTCCCAGCTATGGATTCTCCGGGGGGCGCATCGAGGCGGTGCTCGGCGACCGGGGAGTTCGTCGGGCCGCCGCCGACCCGATGTGTGGACCACCATGTCCAAGGGACGGGGCGACTACGAAACGATCTTCTGCTCGAACGGGTGGATAGAGATTCGAAACCAGAAGGAGACCGACGACCAGTGGATCGCGAGCGACACGCCCGTATCCATCGAGCGATGACGGTACCGGTCAGTCCGCCGTCGGCGTGGTCGATACTGGCCGTCTTCGGCTGGTTGACGGTCGTCGCGTTCTTCTGGCTGCTCTTGACCGCCTACGGTCGAGAGTAGTTCCGTAAAAGAGTCCCGTAGAAGTCGGTCCCGTCGGTCAGGCCTCGAACCCGCGCAGGATGCCCTGACCGTCGGTCCCGCCGACGTCGGGGAGCGAGATGCGTTCCGGGTGGGGCATCAACACGGCCACGTTCTCGCGCTCGCCGACGACGCCGGCCACGTTGTCCTTCGAGCCGTTGGGATTGGCCTCAGGCGTGACCTCGCCATCTTCGTCGCAGTACCGGAACAGGACGCGGTTCTCCGCGCGCAACTCGTCGAGGCGGTCGTCGGTCACCTCGAACCGGCCCTCGCCGTGGGCGATGGGGAGTTCGATGACCTCGCCGTCCTCGTAGTGGGCGGTCCACGGCGTGTCGGCGTTCTCGACCCGGACGTGGACGCGCTCGCACTGGAACCGGGCGGAGGCGTTGGTCGTGAACGCGCCGGGCGTGAGCCGCGACTCCGAGCCGATCTGCGCGCCGTTGCACACCCCGAGGACGGGCGTGCTGTCTTCGGCCGCGGCCCGAACCTCCTCCATGATGGGGCCGTTCGCCGCGATGGCCCCGGCCCGGAGGTAGTCGCCGTAGGAGAACCCGCCGGGGAGCATGACGCCCGTCGCGTCGGCAGGGAGACCGTCCTCGTGCCAGACGAGTTCGGCGTCGATACCGAGGTGCGAGAGGGCGCGCTCGGCGTCCCTGTCGCAGTTGCTCCCGCCGAACTGGATTATCGCGACCGTCATCGCTGCTCGACCGCGACCTCGTAGTCGTGGATGGTCGGGTTCGCCAGCAGGCGTTCGGTCATCTCCTCGGCGCGCTCGGCCGCGGAGTCCGCCGACTCGGCGTCCACGTCGAGCTCGAACTGGTCGGCCGACCGGAGGCCGTCCAACTCGAAGCCGAGGCGCTCCAGCGCCCGCTTGGTCGTCTGGGCCTCGGGGTCGAGGACGCCCTCCTTCAGGCGAACGGTCACCGTGGCGGTGTAGCCAGTCATCGGTTTAGGGTGGTCGTCCATGCTCAAAAGCACTTTCGGAACGATGCCGATATGCACGAACGTGGTGCTTCCCGTCAGGCCCTACCGCTCGTCGAGCGGCTTCCGATAGAACACCGTGTCGAGCGTTTCGCCGAACGCCTCTATCTCGACCCGGCGCTCGACCTCGAATCCATGTCGTTCGTAGAACCGTCGCGCGCCCTCCTGATGGGCCTGCACGTCCAGCACCAGTTCGGAGAATCCTCCCTCTCGGGCCCGGCGTTCCAGTTCCTCGTAGATTTGTTGTCCGAACCCTCGACGCTGCTCGGACGGTGCGACTCGCATTCGCTTGAGTTCCGCGGCCGGTTGCCGGAGCGACTCGAACGCCTCCGCGGTTCGGTCCTCGACCGGGCGGAATGCACCCATGGCGACGATCCGGTCGTCCGCGAGCCCTACGAGGAACTCACCGCCGGCGTCCAGATATTGAGCCTCGACGTCGTCCAGATCGGGTTCGGGAACTCCCTCGGCGTAGGCGTTCGCGTCCCGCAGGGCTTCCCCGTGAAGTTCCAGGACACGCTCCTCGTCCGAAGGGCGGTAACGCCGAATGGAGAGGTCGGCCGTCGGCACGGTGATTCACCCTCGCTTCCGCGCCAGTACGAAGCCCGTCTTCTCGCCCATCTCGTCGTCCACGACGCGCCGCCAAAGTACCTCGAACCCGGCGTCCGCCAGCATCGAAGCGCCGTCCTCGGGACCGGGGACGCTCCAGCGCATCTCGACGCCCGTGTCGAGCCAGTCGTCGTTCGTCCCCACCCACTCGCCCGCTCCGACGGTCATCAGGAGAACCCCATTCGGCCGGAGGACTCGCGCGAACTCGCGGGCGACGGCGGGGTGTTCGGTGGACGGAACGTGGATGACCGAGTGGTAAGCCGCGACGGCGTCCACGGACTCGTCGGCCAGCGGGAGCGCGGCCATATCGCCCTGCACGAAGGACTCGTCCGGTACGCGCTCGCTCGCCAGCCGGACCTGCTCCCGCGAGATGTCGAGTCCAACGAGGTCGTAGTCTTCGGCAAGGGTCTCGGCGACCGGTCGGCCCGCGCCACACCCGGCGTCGAGGATCCTGCCGCCCTCGGGGACTCGCTCGCGGAAGTCGTCGAGGAAGTCCGGGTCGTCGCTCCGCTGGGCGTCGTACTCCTCAGCCAATCGGTCGTAGCCCTCGCGGACCGTTCGCTTCTGGTAGGTCGCTCGTGAATCCTCGGTCATCTCTCGGAAGTGACTCGGACCGTCGCAGGGCCGGCTGTTAAGCTTTGGCCGTCCTTGGGTGGCATTGTTCAGATTAGCTGATTCCATGCGAACGCGAGCGTTTCCAACCAATTTTCGGCGGTGCGGTGCGTGGCGTTACTCAGCCACACCTATCAGATTCTATGTGGTATCTGAGTCCGAGCCATCGCTGATGTGTCAAATCCAGGGTCGGCCACGTCGTCCGGTGGATTCATTTTGAACGTGCAGCAAGGTATAAAACGACTCTATCCTTCATTTGATAGCTGACAAAACACTAACTTTGCAGGTTCAACTTCCGATGGATTCCGACTGAGACGGAGCCACGTCTTCTTTCTGAGACGGCGTTTCTACCCGCCCGGAGAACAGGAGGAATCCGAGCCA
>PXSM01000086.1 GCA_003023465.1 Halobacteriales archaeon SW_6_65_15
CCACCACGGCGAGAATGCAGACTCCGACGGCGAATCGGGGAGCATCCGCGGCGAACTCGAAGACCTCGACATCTACGCGGGCCAGCCCCACGGCGAGGACGTGTACGCGATGGTGCTCTACTCGGAGGCCGACCCCGACGAGTTGTTCGAGGAGGTCGATGGTCTCCGGAGCAACTTCGACCACTACGACACCCACGTCAAGACGGCCGTCTACGAGAACGCCGACGAAGAAGGAGACCGAGCGGCCGTCGTGAGCATCTGGGAGACCCAGAGCGCGGCCGACACCGCGGGCGGGTTCCTCGCAGACCTCCCCGATATCGTGGGTCGAGCTGGTGAGGAGAGCGGCTTCGGCACGATGGGAATGTTCTACACCGTGAAGCCCGAGCATCGCGAGGACTTCGTCGAGAAGTTCGAGACCGTCGGCGGCCTGCTCGAAGACATGGAGGGCCACCTCGAAACCGACCTGCTGGCCAATCGCGAGGACGAGAACGACATGTTCATCGCCAGCCAGTGGGAGTCGAAAGAGGACGCGATGGACTTCTTCCGGAGCGACGCCTTCTCGGACACCGTCGAGTGGGGCCGGGACGTTCTGGCGGACCGACCGCGCCACGTCTTCCTGGCCTGAACCGCCCGGGCGGACAGGTTTCGGCCGGCAGGCTTCGGCTGACGGAACTTTCACCGACGGAACTGCCGCCGACGAACCGTCGGTTGGAATCGGGCAGTACTCCCGAATTCGGCGTGCTTTTATGTTATTTCGATACAGTCGCTAGCCTGTATGAAACGAGAACTCGTCGGCGTTCCTCGCGAACGGCTCACGACGCACGCGTCTAGCGTGGTCGGCTCCGTCACGCCGCACTCCGTCGAGGAACTCACGGTCGGCCCCGGCGGGCAGGGGTCGGACGAAACGAGGTCGGAGTCCCGCGAGGGCGAATCGGTGGCCGGCGAGGACACTCCGGCCGAGACCGGAGGAGCCGCCGCGAACCTGCACGTCGAGCAGCCGTCGTGGCTCCAGAACGTCAAGAACGCCATCCCGGTCGAGATTCTCGTCGTCTGGGCCGCCATCGAGTCCGCGCCGGACGTCGCCGAAGGGGCGCTCGGGACGGCGGTGTTCGGAGCCATCTTCGGCGTGATGTGCGTCGTCACGACGCTCTACATGTGGACCGACGTCGAGTCGCCCACGGAGACCATGGCCGACCGGCGGGGCGTCCCGCTTCAGTACCTGCGACACTCCCAGTACGCCCAGATTCTCCTCGCCGTGGGCGGGTTCGCGGTCTGGGCCTACTACCTCGGCGGCCCCTTCGCGGCCGAGTACAGCGACCTCTACCACCCGACCTACGCGACCATCCTGCTGCCGCTGTACGTCGGTCTGGGGCCAAAGCTGGTGCCCGACCTCCTCCGGAAGCTTTACGGGGTCGAGATTCCCGACGAGCGCCAGCGCGCCCCCGACGAGTTCGTGCGGGCCGAGTCCGAGTAGCGACTGCCGACCACCTCGTACCCTCTTCCCGTTCGGCTCGAATCCGCGGCCCGTAGCGCCGCAACCAAAACCCCCATCAAGTCAGACTGAGAAGATACGAGTAAGTGACCACGGAGGACTCTGTATGACCAAACGACACGTGACCCTCCCCGAGGAGATGGAGACCCCGCTGGAGGCGTTCGTCGAGGAGGTAGACGAGCGACTCGCCAGCGAAGAGGACACCTGCGCGGTGGTCGAGGACGTGCTGGTGGACCTCCACGGCGACCGGGACGCCTACGAGCGCTGGCGGGACGGCGAGCGGGTCTCGCTGGCCGAGAAGGTTCGCCTTCAGAGCTACGACCCCTGCAACGCGACCCTCGAAAGCGAGTACTACGCCGAGAAGAACGAGGAGAAGTTCCGACGCTCGAAGCACCTCCAGTGGCTCTGGCGGCAGTTCGACGCCACGCCGATGGCCGACAACGTGGAGTTCGCGCTCCGGTTCCGCCGGATGCTCGCCGACCACCTCTTCGAGGAGTGTGGCGACGACTGCCGGTTCTTCAAGGGTATCTCGTTCACCTACGGCCACAACGTCACCGTCGGCGACAACGTGGTCGTCCACGACGACGTGCATCTGGACGACCGCGGCGAACTGACTATCGGCGACCGGGTGTCCATCTCGGACGACGCCCACATCTACAGCCACGACCACGACGTGGTGGACCAGACCGACGTGACCAACTACCGCACCGTCATCGAGGACGACGTTCGGGTCACCTACGACGCGATGGTCCGCGCGGGCGTCCGGATCGGCGGGAACGCCATCGTCGGCGCGAAGTCCGTGGTCCAGAAAGACGTGCCCGCCCACCACGTCGCGGCCGGCCAGCCCGCCAAGAGCATCGCGGTCAAACCCGGCTGGGAAGACGTGGCGGAGCCGGTGGACGCGGAGGTCGAGAGCGGCAAGGAGGACCGTCGCATCGACCGCGGGATTCCGGACGACGTGGAAATCTTCGACGAGTTCCAGCGCGACCTGAATCCGCCCGGGTCCGAGTGAACGATTCTTCTGGTTCTAGAGTCTCGTATCTCCATCTTTGATCACGGCATGCACTGCGCGTACTCTCGACCTCGGCGTGCGCGCGACTGACGCTTGCGCGAGGGACGAGCATCGCAGGGAGGAACGACGTGACGACTGGGACGCGCAGGAGGCTGGGGAGGGTCGAGGTGCGGTGTTGTGCTGTTGCGGTGCTGTGCGGTCTCTCCTAGGTTTCGGGAATAGCTAGCCTCACTTCTGCAGTCACCCCTGTTGCTTCGGAGAAGCTAGCTACTCCCGAAACCTGTGAGAAACCGCGACCGCAACCGCGCCCCCGCGCCTCCCCGCGTGCTCGCACACGAGGTGTTCGCGGCGTCTCGTCGAACGAAGTGAGACGAGGCTCGGAAGACGCGGTTTGTCTTCCGGCGCGTCCCGTGGTCTGCGAAGATTCACGAAACCGCGGCGTCTGAGATATCGACAATGAAAGTGTTTTCTAAGATTTTCTATTCCAATTTTTAACATTCGAGTAGAATCGTATCTCCCTCCAAATCCACGAACATCTAGCCGCATTCGACACATTTGTAACCGCAAACCACCACGCTCCGAGCGTGTCACTCCTCTCTGCGCTCGGGACGGCCATCCTGCCGGTCCTCTCGGTAGCCGCGGTGGGCTTCCTGCTGGGGCAGTTGCGCGACATCGACGTGGACCCGCTCGGGACCATCACCATCTACGTCCTGACGCCCGCGCTGGTGTTCTACAGCCTCGCCACCTCCGAGACGTCGGGCGGGCTGGCCGCGCGGCTGCTCGCCGGAGTCGCCGTCTTCACGTTCGTCATGGTCGGTCTCTCGGAGAGCGTGGGCCGACTCCTCGGCGAGTCCGAGCCGGTGCTAGGTGGGCTGGTCCTCTCTTCGTCGTTCCCGAACGCGGGCAACTACGGCATCCCGCTGGCGGCGTTCGCGTTCGGTGCAGTCGGGCGCTCGACCGCCGTCCTGTTCATCGCGGGCCAGTCGGTGCTGATGTACACTGTCGGCGTGTTCGTCGCCTCGCGGGGCGACGAGACCTCCGCGCGCGCGGCCGCCACCGAGGTGTTCCGCCTGCCGCTGGTCTACGCCGTGGCCGCCGCGTGGCTCGCGCGCTGGCTCGGGGTGGTCCCGCCGACCGACACCGCGGCGATGGAGACCCTCCGTCTCGTCGGCGACTCGGCCATTCCGGTGATGCTCCTGATGCTCGGCATCCAGCTCGCCAATACCCGCCACGGCGCGGCCGTCTCGCGGGTCGGCGTCTCGAACGTCCTCAAGTTGGGGGTCGCTCCGCTGGTCGGCGTCGGCGTCGCACTCGCGCTCGGCCTCGGACGCGACCCCGACGTGGCCCGCGTGTTCGTACTCGAATGTGGCATGCCCGCCGCCATCACCCCGCTCATCCTCGCCATCGAGTACGACG
>PXSM01000087.1:0-1913 GCA_003023465.1 Halobacteriales archaeon SW_6_65_15
TTCTGTCCGGTAGTATGACGAGGCTCCGGTCGGCGTCGTAATCCAGTAGGCCTGCGCCGTCGAGTTTCGGCAGGTGCGTGTGGTGGAACCGAGTGCGGAGCAACCAGTCGTCGCCCGCCTCGTCGTCGGCGTTTCGCGCGGCGAGGTCGTCCACCACGAGCGTCTCCTCGTCGGCGTCCGCGAGGCAGGCGAGCAACGCCCGGCCCTGCTCGGTGGCGAGCGCGTCGAAGGCGGCGTCGAGCCGGGCGACGCCCTGCCGGCCGTGCGGTCGAGCGTCCGCCGTCCGGTCGTTGCGAGAATCGGTAGTAGTCACGTGTCGTGGCCTCCTTTCGAGGGAATCGGTGGTGCGGGAACCGGTCGTCCGGGAACGGAAACCGCTCTGGCCGAAAGGTGAACGGGCAGACTATATAAGTTGTCGATTCATTTTGATTACGTGCCGGAGAGGAAGGACAAATTACGGACGCAGGGGTACTAGGGGTGTCCAAAAGGTGCTTACTCCAGCGACTCGGCGTAGGCGACGTCCGACTCGTCGGCGACCGGAAAGCCACCGTCGAGTTCGATCTGCCAGCCGTGGAGGGCGGTCGGGTCGTCCAGAGCGCGGGTCATCGTCTCGCGCACGTCCAGCACGTTCACGCCGTAGTAGTCGCGGGGCACGCCGTGGAGGTACTGGAGCGCGGTGTCGAATCCGTGGCAGAACTTGCTCTCGGTGGTGCCCGACCCGTAGTTGTACCACTCGTCCTCGAAGCAGTCGTGCGATTCGTGGAACTCGCCCGCGTTGAACAGCCGGACGCCGTGAGCCGTCGCGCGCCGGAGCGTGTCGTGTTCCCACCGACCCTCGGCGGGGAGCCACCCGGTCGGGGACCCACTCGCTGGCGGCCCGACCGACGCGTCGCTGGTGTGTTCGTCCATGCAGTAGCGTTCGAGTCGGAGCTCTGTAATCCCGTCGGTGGCAGCGGACTGTTCGAGCAGACTCCAAGTCGGGTTGGATTACCGTCGGGAAGCAGGTTCCGAAAGCCCCCGTCCGGTCGCGGTCGCTCAGCGACATATCCGACGGACGTAGTTGCGTCGGATAGGGGTCGCTGAGACGACCAAGCCCTATCGGGCGCGACCGGGCCGGCCCCTTTCAGTCCACCCAGACCGTGGTCTGGGTCACCGGGTGCATGCCTGTGGAAGGTGTTACAGAGCGCGTCCCGGTGGATTGCGACACGTTCTACGGCGTCTCCGACGATGCTCCCGGAACCCGCCGAACTGTTTTACCCCGAGGAGGCGTCGGGTGAGGTATGGCCGAGGAGTGTCAGTATCTGGAGTACCGGCCGCTCGGCGACGAATCCGGCGATGGCGGGGCCGGTGCCGGGCAGCCGGACGAGTCCGAATCTGACGAGGTAGAGCACCGCCAGCCCCGGGCCTACTGCACCGCCGCAGACCAGTTCGTGCAGGCGATGCGCGCGGACATCTGCAACCGGCGTTACGGCCTCGACCCCGAGACCGATTGCGAGATTTACCGGGACCACGAGGGACTTCCCATGGTCACGGAGGGGGAAGGTACGAAGGCGAGGGGAACGCGAGCCGACGACGCGGGAGGCGACTGACGGATGGCCTACGAGGACTACCTCCGGGGCGAGAAGCTGATAATCACCGCCGCGCTGACCGGCGGAGTCCACGGCAAGGAGGCCAACCCCAACCTCCCGGAGACGCCCGCGGAGATCGGCCGGGCCGCCGCCGAGTGCGAGGCGGCCGGGGCCGCGGTCGTCCACCTCCACGCCCGGCGACCCTCCGGCGAGCGGTCGTTCGACACCGAGCGATTCCAGCAGATCACCGACGAGGTGCGCTCGCGGACGAACCTCGTGGTCCAGCACTCGACTGGTGGGACGGGCGCGCCCGTCGAGGCCCGTCGCCAGTCGCTCCGGACGGAC
>PXSM01000087.1:2195-8144 GCA_003023465.1 Halobacteriales archaeon SW_6_65_15
CGAGACGCTCGGCCGCGAGGTGGCGACCCCGGACGAAGCGCGCGAGATTCTGGGGCTCTGACGGTGCGGCCGATTACCTCCCGTAACCTGCTTACCCTCGCGTCCGAGAAGCCTCATACGTCTCGTGACCCAACGTCCGGTCGAGATGAGCGACGCAGTGACACGGCCGTTCTCCACCGTTTAAGACCATGACCGCTAATCGCAATCCTCACGCCGGAACCGACGACCCGCACGCCGACCAGCAAGTCGCCACCACGGGCGCGGACCTCGACTCGGCAGACGCCGCCGTCCTGTTCGTCCACGGTCGGGGGGCGACCGCCCAGAGCATCCTGCAGATGGCCGGGGAGTTCGACGCCGACGGGGTGGCCTACCTCGCGCCGCAGGCCAAGGGTCGGACGTGGTATCCCCACTCCTTCCTCGAACCGACGAAGAAGAACGAGCCGAGCCTCTCCTCGGCGCTGAATCTGCTGGAGGAGTTGCGGGAGCGAGTCGCCGAGGCCGGGATTCCGCCGGAGAAGACGATGTTCGTCGGGTTCTCGCAGGGAGCCTGTCTCTCCAGCGAGTTCGTGGCCCGCAATGCTCGACGATACGGCGGACTGGCCGCGCTGAGCGGCGGCGTGATCGGGCCAGATGGGACGCCCCGGGACTACGACGGGAGTCTGGACGGGACGCCAGTGTTCTTGGGGTGTAGCGACCGCGACCCCCACATCCCGCTGGAGCGCGTTCACGAGACCCGAGACGTGTTCGAGGAGTTGGACGGCGACGTGGAGGAGCGCATCTACGAGGGGATGGGTCACGGCGTGAATCAGGACGAGGTAGAGTACGTGAGCGAGATGGTTTCGGGGTTGGTCAGCGAGGAGTAGAACGTAGTTCGTCGGCCGGAATCTCGGCCGGAGGGTTCGCCCGCCCGGTCAATAGACTGTCTGGGTGGACGAAAGGGGCCGCCCGGTCGCGTCCACTTCAGCCGCCGGAGCGACCGCGACCGGGCGGGGGCTTTCGAAGAAAACACCTCTCGAAACGTGTGCGTCGTTTTCTGGAGAACTTTGGAGCTAGCTACTGCTTGAGCAAATCAAAACCGCACAGCCATCGCCCCGCGAGAGCCACACCCTCCCCAGCCGATTGCGCTTCTCACTGCGTTCCGATGCTCATCCCTCGCGCGGTGATGGCGCGACCTCAAACCGCAAGGTCGCGCCAGCGCGCGCCGGAGTGGTCTGGCCAATCAGGAGTGGATACAGATTGTTTAGAACCCACTACGTACGGTTATAAATTGCATATATGATCTTTTGAGGCTCGATTCGAGAACCGACTCCGTTGCGTTCTCACTCCAGTCGATACCGAAGGAGCGCCGCGATGCCGCCGAAGCCCGCGAGTTGGTCGCCCGGGGCGAACTCGCTGGAGAAGACGGTCACGTCGCCGCCCTTCTGCTCGGTCGTGGTGATGAGGTCGTTCACGTCGAACTCCCACTCGCCCTCCGCGCCGCGCTCCTCGCGGAGGCGCTCGTCGAGGAGGAGGAGGTGTTCGATGGCCCCGTAGTCGGCGGCCTTCTGGACCTGTTCGGCACCGTAGGCGACCCGCGAACCCTCGCCGATGCGCCGGGTGAGTTCGTCGACGAGTTCGGCCTCCTCGGCGATGCGGGTGTCCTTCTGGACCTCCTCGACTGCGCCGCGCTTGAGGACCTCGTGGACGCCCCGGTCGCCGACCGCGCTGGTGTCCACCGTCGTCATCTTCTCCGCGAGGTCGGGGGCCTCGTCCTCGACGTAGTCGTAGGCGTCCTGCTTCGTGAAGCCCGGTCCCGCGAGGATGATGGCGTCGGTTTCGAGGTGCTGGAGAGCGTCGGTGAGCTGGGCGAACAGTTCGTCGCGTTCGCGGGCGTACTCGCCCTTGCCGGTAGTGCCGGTGAACTCGGCGTACTCCTCGGTGCCGTACTGGGCGACGGTGTGGACGTGGGCCTTCCCCTCCTCGACCGTGACGATGGCGACGTCGGGGTTCTCGGTCGCCTCCTCGGCCTCTTCGAGGCGGTCGATCTGGTCGGGCTTCCAGACCTTCTCGATCTCGATCTCCTTGTTCTCCTCGACGTTGACGGTGTGGTGCATCCCGAGCTGGTCCTCGCGACTCGCGTCCTCGATGACGCCCCCGATCCGGAGCCGGTTGGCGAACTTGTGGAACTCCACGTCCTCGACGGCCAGCGTGACGTGCATGTGCTCGCGCTCGCCGCCCGTGTCGCGCATCTGGTCGTCGTTGCGCTGGATGCGCCGGGTGGTGTCGCCCGACACGAGGTCGCCGGGTTCGAGGACGTAGGTGAGGTGCCAGAGGTCGTCGAGGCTCTCGGGCACGAGCGTGATGCGCTCGGCCCCGCCCTCGACCCCCACGCGGCTCTGTATTCGCATATTCCAACGTGAGCCGCGGGCTGATAAATCACCTGCGGTCGAATCCGACTCCCAGACGGGTTCGGGGAGGCGTGAGTCTCGCCCGTCGAGAACTCCAGGATTATCATCTCTCATAATCGGGGGCAAATTTACGTAGGTATACGAGCCAGTACGGCTCATGTTCGAAGGGTTAGCGGGAATCGTCGGGCTGGGAACCGATTCGGCGGCCGACTCGTCCGATGCGGCCGACTCGTCGGATTCGCCGTCCGAACCGGCAGATGGGATCAGCACCGCCAGCGGCGACGGAGCGACCGACCCGAACGAATCGACCGACGACAGCAACTCGGACCGACGCGACGTGTCGAACGAGGACGCGGGTGCCATCGTCCAGAGCTTGCTCGACGGGCTGGAGTATCCGATCCACGTCGTGGACGACGAGGGGTACATCACCCGCGTCAACCGGGAGTGTCTCGATCTGTTCGAGAAGACCGAGGAGGACCTCATCGGCGTCTGCCTGTTCGACCTCGACGAGGCGGACAACAGCGTGATGAAGGAGGTGCTCCGCACCGGCGAACCGGTCAAGAACCTCGAAGAGACCGTCGAGGTGAAAAGCGGCACCGTGCCGGTGAGCCGGAGCGTCCTGCCGCTGTTCGACGCCGACGGGGAGATAACCGGCGCGTTCGAGATCAACCGCGACATCTCCGAGCGGACCGAACTCGAACGCCGCGAGCAGCTGCTGGAGTCGTATCAGGAGACCGTGGTCGCGGAGCTTCAGGGGAGCCTCACGGAGCTGAGCGAGGGGAACCTGACCGTCGAGCCGACGATTCCGGAGCCGCCCGAGCGGTTCGAGGCCATCGACAACGTCTACCGGCGGTTCGACGGGATGGCGACCGACCTCCGGACCGCGGTCGAGTCGCTCCGGGACGTCCTCCGGCGGGCCCGCGCCCAGTCGGACGAACTCGACGCCATCGGCCAGCAGACGTGGTCGGCGACGTCGGAGGCGACCGACGCCATCGCCGACATCAACGCCTCCAGCGACGAGGTGGCGGCCAACGCCGAGCGACAGGCCGACCTCGCAGGGCAGGCCGAACGGAACGTCTCGGACCTCTCGGCGTCGATCCAGCAGATCACCGTGACCGTCCAGCAGATGGACGATCTCTCGGCGGAGGCCGCCGAGCAGGCCGAGGCGGGGACCGAGACCGCCCGCGACGCCATCGACTCCATCGACAGCGCCAGCGAGGCCTCCGAGCGAAACATGGAGATGATCGCGTCGCTCGAAGCCCAGACCGAGACCATCGACGAGATGACCGACATGATCGCCGACATCGCCGACCAGACCAACCTGCTCGCGCTCAACGCCAACATCGAGGCCGCCCGAGCCGACGGCGACGGCGCGGGCTTCCAGGTGGTCGCCAACGAGGTCAAGGAGCTCGCCGAGGAGTCGAAGGCCGCGGTCGAGGAGATCTCCGAGTCGCTCGACGAACTGAAGGCCGGCATCCCCGAGACTGCCGACACCGTCGAGGAGAGCAACCGGCAGGTCGAGGCCGGCGGAGGTGTCCGAACTCGTCGAGGCAGTCTCGACCGCCAGCGAGGAGGTCAGCGCCGAGATACAGGAGATCGCGGCCGGCATCGACCAGCAGGACGACGCGGTCGGGCAGGTCGCCGACGCCTCCGAGGAGCTCACTGAGATGTCCGACGCGATGCTGGCGATGCTCGACGACTTCCGACTCGGCGAGGACGAGACGAGCTAACCCGCGCGAGCGACGCCCCGGCCCAGCAGTCGCGCGACCACGACGACCGCGTAGAACCCGACCGCGAGCGCGCCGATCTCGCCGGGGCGGCCGAACGACGCCAGCGCGCCGACCACCAGCCCGGCGACGCTTCCGACGACCAGCGCCGCGACCCAGCCGACGAAGTACCGGGCGTTCGTCATGGTCCGACGAAAACGAGCTGGAGCGACCGCCGACCGGAGGCGACCGGTCCGGGCGACCGCGACCAGCCCCGCGGGTAGGAGGTACGCGAACGCGAGCGAGACGACGAGGACGACCGTGCCACCGCCGAGGAGGAGTGCCGAGGTTCCGGGAGTCGCCGGTCGGCCGCCAGCGCCCCCGGCCGCGCCGCCGACCGTAATCACGAGCGCGACGACCGGCACGAACAGGTAGCCGACCGTGACGACCACCGCCCGGACGCCGTCGGCCGCCAGCTCCCGGAGATCGGCGAATCCCGGCGGTGCGTCGACGCCCGACTCGCCTCGATTGCTCTCGGCGCTCTCTCGAAGGACGGCCAGCGCGTATCCCGAAAGCAGGACGAGTGGAGCGACCGCGAGGACCGCTAGCACGCCGAGTCGAACGAGGAGTCCCGTGGCGAGGGCGAGAGCGACGCCGACCAGCAAGCTCTCCTCGGCGGTCTCGCCGCGGACCGGGTAGGTCAGCGCCTCGCGGAACACGACCGAATATTCGACCGTTGGGAGTTAGTTCTGGCGTCCAACCCGGAGCACGAACAGAGAAAGATCGAAATTCGTTCTCAAAGAAATTTCCTTATATTCTTTAGCAATACACAGGAACCCTTTCGCTTTCCACGGGCCGGTCGAGTGGGCTGACCGGGACCGTCGATCCGCGGAACCGACAGCCGGGTGTCCTCCGAACCGCGCCGAGACTACTCCTCCAGTATCCGGCTCCCGCCCGGCGGCAGGAACTCCTGGATCAGGTCCGCACTCGCCACCTTCCGGACGAAGGAGGTGTCTTCGAACCGCTCGCGGAACAGCCGGTAGATGCGCTTTGCGGTGTCGTTCTGGGCGTACCGGCCGGGTTCGACCTCGACGTGGGTAAGTACGGTCGCCACGGATGGCGAACCCGCCCTTCTCCAGATACTCGCCGCTCTCGGGCGTCTTGCTCACCTGATCGGGCGTGACCATGTAGGCGTCGCCGGCGAATCGGCCGTCCTTCCAGACCGAGGAGTACGAGACCGCGAACTGGGCGGCCTCCTGCTTGCTGACCTCGGGCACGTCCACGTCGCGGGAGGGTTCGCTGGGGTCGGAGGTCTTGAGGATGGTGACCGGGCCGCCGTGGGCCTGCGCGTGGAAGAACAGGTCGTTGCCGTCCATGTACTTCTGGACCAGTTCCTCGTTCTGGTCGGCGTTGCGCCCGCCGATGACGAGGAAGTCGTCGCTGGTCCGGAACCACCGGAATCGCTCGTACCACTGCTCCTGCTTGCGGACCGGGATGGAGGGCTCGTTCAGCCAGTCCACGTCCTCTTGCTCGTCGCCGTCCTCACCCTGCGTCTCCTCGCCGTCTTCGGGTTCGGCCTCCCACTCCTCCTTGCGTTGCTTGACGGCCTCCAGTTGCTCGCGGGTGTCCTCGATGGCGGCCTGCGCGCCCTCCTTCTTCTCCTCGATGCGCTTGGCCTCGGTGTAGAGTCGGTCGGCGTTCTTCTCGACGCCCGTCGAGGCGTCCACCTCGACCGGGGTGCCGTCGATCTCGATGGTGACGGTGCCGTGTTCGGGGTCGAGACCCGTGACGGCCTCCGCGGCCTCGATGCCGCGCTCCGCGCCCTCCTCGAAGCGGGCCTCGATCTCCTCCCACGG
>PXSM01000087.1:8340-13356 GCA_003023465.1 Halobacteriales archaeon SW_6_65_15
GCCCGCCCGGACGGGTTCGGCGAGGCGCTGGATGGCGTCGTAGATGGCCTCGTAGTCGCCCTCGTCGGCGTCGGCGATGTCCGTGTCCTTCTCGACGCCCGCACGGGTGCAGACCTCCTCGGCGTAGAGTCCACCGAAGTTGAGTTGGGTGGCGAGGGTGCGCACGAGGTCGGTGTCGGACTCCTCCATGTGGGCCACGAGCGCCTCGTACTCGACTTCGAGGGGGTTCACGCGCTCGTCGGGGAACTCGTACTGGCTCCCCGGCGCGACGGTCCGGGACTTGAGCCGCACGGTGTCGAGCGAATCGACCACCTCGCGGTTCTCGTCCAGCACGGCGACGTTCCCCTGTCCGAATAGCTCGGCGACGATGGTGGTGTCCTCGTCGTCGCGCTCGAAGTGGAACTGGAGGATGCGGTCGAAGCCGTACTGCTCGACCCCCGCGAAGTCTGCGCCCGACGACCGATTGCGGAGCATCATGGCGAAGTTCGGCGGTCGCCCCGGCGCGTCGGGGACGTTCTCGGGTGCGGAGACGTGGGCCCGCTTCAGGTCGCCGACCTCCACGATGAGTTCGACCCGCCCGCGGTCGAAGTCCCGCATCTTCAGCCGCAGGAGGTCGTCGTCGTAGAGGTACGCCTTGTCGAGCTTCGCGCCCTCGTACGCGCCGAGTTCCGCGACCACGGCGGCGAGGTCGATGCTCGACAGTTCCCGCTTCTGATCCATGTTGCGTGATTGCTCGTTCTGGCGGAAAGACCTATCGTTACGGGGTTTCGCCCGAGAACGTTCCGGTGGGTAACGACGACAAGTGCAGAAGATACGACGAAGACGGTTCAGAAAGCCACGCCCGGTCGCGGTCGCTCAGCGGGATATTTCGCGGCGCGCACCGCAGGCGGACGGGGGCTTTCTGAACCGTCTATTTGCCGGTTTAAGAAACGTACTAGAATCTTTAGGAAATAAATTCCTTGGTCAATTTCATCGAACGCGCTCGATTAGACGCCGCGCCCCGGCACCTACAGCGAACCCGAGCAGGCCCAGTGGGACCGCGAACGTCGCCGCAGTCCCGACGCCCCACAGCACCGACTCGCTCGGATAGACCATGTCGAATGCGGTCAGCGGGAGGTAGAACCCGAGCGCCGGACCCCCGGCGAGCGCCACGCTCACCAGTGCGCCGTCGTTGACGAACGCCCCGAAGATGGGCAGGGCCGCCGCAAGCACGAACAGCACGATCAGATCGAATCGAACCGGGGATTCGAATCCCAGCACCTCCGACGGCGTTATCGAGACGAATACGACGGCGAACGCCACGAGTGCGACCGCCAGCAGACGCTTGGCCGTGGTGACGTTCCGACCGACTAGCAGGCCCGAACGGTCCATACTCGCCGTGACGAACGTCGGCGACAAAGCTCTTGGGTCGGGCGTCGGTCGCGGCTTAGACTGCGTTAGTGGTCAGACTTCGAGGTCCATCCCGTCGCGGCCGAACTGGATATTCAGGTTCTCGTACTCCCGGGCCAGTTCGGCGTACTCGTCGGGTCGCCGCCGATAAATCTCCTCTATCTCCGTCAGCACCGTTCGCTCGGGCTTCACCGTCCGGACCTGCTCTATGGTCTGGTCGAACGTGGTCTGGTGGTCGGCCTGCTCGGCCCATAGCTCGTCGGTCACGATGGGGTCACCGTCGGGCGTCTCCCGGAACATCCCGCACTCCTTGACCCACAGGTCGAGGTCGCTGGGAACCTTCGAGAGGTCGAGGAGCGTCGTCTCGTCCGGGGAGACGAGAGACGGTCGTAGGTCGTCTCGCTCATCACTACCGTCGCGGGGTCCACGTTCTCCCAGTCGGCGATAGGGTAGTCGGGCCGTCCGATGGCCTGCACGACGCGCAGACCGCCGACGTGGTCGGCGTGGTGGTGCGAGACGAAGATGTAGTCCACGTCCATCACGCCCTCGCGATTCAGCATCGCCCAGAGGCTCTCGGAGGCGTCTACGACGGCGTTGGCGTCGTGAACGAACGTCGAGTTGCCGAGGCGAGCGTGGGGCACGCCCCGCTCGCGGGCGGGTTCGCACACTCGGCGGTCGCAGGTCGGCATCGGCGTCAGGGCGTCGCCGCCGGAGCCGAGGAGGGTGAGATGCATAGGGGTCGTAAGTCGCGCTGGCGGAAAGGGCCACCGGCAGGTAATCCGGTCGAGGCGTCCGATTCGGGGGCGTCGAACGCCATCTTTCGGTTCGAGAACGGTTGCTCGGTCAGCTAGCCGAACGCTCGTACGACTCCATCATCGAAGTCGAAGAGGAAGGATCGACGGTTACGGCTCTCGATTCTATTCGACAGAAGGCTCGTACCTGTTTCAGCCGTTCCCGGACGTTTCGTCGGTCTGGTTCACGTCGTCTGGCCGTATCTCTTCGACCCACTGTAACGAATATCCGTCCGGTTTCTCTCGGGAAACTTCCTCGCCAGAACTATCGTCATTCATGGTTTTTGATTATTCCTGTTCGTACTTATCCTTTCTCCAGAGAACGACGACGGAGACGGTTACGAGGACTACTCCGTCCAACCAGATCGGGTACGCCGGGAGAAGTCGGCGAATCGCCACGAAGCTAAAGAAGACGATAGCAGTTACCGACGCCCAGAGCGCGTTCCGGAATCTGGTCCTCACCGAGGAGTAAGCCACGGCCAAGTGCGAAATCGCGTTCCCGTACGAGAACATGAGTTCCCGGTAGTGTTCTTCGACTTCCCTGCCCTCTCGGACAGACTCGTCGATCTCTTCGACTGCGTCGGAACCGATTCCGCGGGTAAACGACCGAGGTTCGTAGACGCGAGTGCAACACCACAGGGTATAGACGAACGTGACCAACCCGGCAACCAAGGGAAGACTGAGCGATAACGCCGAGAGCGACATTTCGGCGAGGGCGACGCTGACAACGAGGAGATCAATTTTCGCGAGATCGACGGCCAGCTGGTTTATCCGTGCATACGCTCGCTGCTGGTTCTCTATTGTCCGCTGAAGCTCCTCGTACGACGACTTGTATGTCTCTGCCTCGGACGACATCTTCGGTGCGGCCAACGTTGCGCCTTTTAACCTATAAACTTCTGTACGTAGATTTAAATTGGATCGTCGAATAGCGAACCTCCGGCGACGGACTGCAGTCCCGATTCCAATCACAACCGCTTGCTGACGTACGGCCCGTCCTGATGGTATCCGAGCTTCTGCCGGTAGTACTCCCGCGCGCCGATGCCCGAGATGACGCTGAGATTGTCGTACCCGGCGTCCGCGGCCATCTCTTCGGCCTTCCGGAGGAGCTTCCGACCGTAGCCCTTGTGTTGCCAGTCGTGGCTCTCGCCCCCCACTTCGACCATCGGGCCGTACACGTGCAACTCGCGGACGAGCGCGGCGTCTTCGAGTTCCCGCCGGACGGGATCACCGGGGAACCTGAGTCGGCAGAAGCCGACGAGGAGGTCCTTCTCGGGGTCCTCGTAGCTGATGAAGTGCTCGGTACCCCCCGCGGCCTCGTAGGTCGTGACGTCCAGTTCGACGTTCTCGGGGTTCTCGTCGTTCATCCCGACTTCCCGACACCGGATGCAGTCGCAGGTCCAGCCGTGGTCGTCCATCTTCTGGCGGGCGAGCTGGCGGAGGTTCGACTTCCAGACGCCGGCGTCGATGAAGTCCGCGGGGATGTCGCGCTGGACGCGCTGCGGAGGGGTTCGTACTCGTCGCGGTGCCACCAGTCGTAGGTGGCGGTCCCGCGGACGACCAGCGTGGGGTAGATCTTGAGGTAGTCGGGCTTCCACTTCTCGTCCTCGAACAGCCTGCGGAAGTCTTCGAGGCACATCTCCTCGGACATGCCGGGCTGGCCGGGCATCATGTGGAAGCCGACCTTGAACGCGGCGTCCCGGAGGCGCTGGTTGGCGTCGATGGAGGCCTGCACGCCGTGGCCGCGGTGCATCTCGCGGTTGATCCGCTCGTAGGTGGTCTGGACGCCGACCTCGACCTTCGTGCCGCCGAGGTCGAGCATCCGGTCGATCTGTTCGGGGTCGCACCAGTCGGGCTTGGTCTCGAAGGTGATGCCGATGGCTCGCACGTCGCCGGTCTCGTTCTCGGCGACGACGTCTTCGAGGTAACGGAACTCTACGTCCTCGGGGTCCTGCGCGAAGCTCTCGTCCTCGGCGGGTTCGGGGGATCAGCTCGACCTTGTCGACGGGGTGGCCGATCTCCCGGAGCTGTTCGAGCCGGAGGGTGACCTGTCCGTAGGGGTCGTAGTCGTTCTGGACCCCGCGCGCGGCGGCGGGTTCGTGACCGGTGTAGCTCTGCGAGGAGGAGAACTCCGAGCCGGGACCGCCCGGACAGTAGAGGCACTTGCCGTGCGGACACTGGTGCGGGCTGGTCATGATGGCGACCGGCGAGACGCCCGAGGCCGTCCGGACGGGCTTGCGCTGGAGTACCTCCTGGAGGTCCTCGTGGCGCTCGTCGGGGGCGTAGTCGAGCAGTTCGGTATTCTTCGGAACCTTCGGCGAGGAGAACTCCGAACACACCGCGAGCTTCTCGCTCTCCAACTCGTCGCGCTCTATCTCGCCCGCGAGGATGCGCTCGACCAGCTCCTCGCAGACCCGCTCGAACGCCTCGGTCTCGGTGGCGTCGGGGGTCTCGGTACTCATTACGTCGTAATTGGTCGGTTCGACGGGAAAAGGGTGTCGTCTACGTTTGCAGAAAGTCCGACGGCTGAAACGTGACGAACGGGAGCGTCTACCTCTACACGGTCGGGACTGGCGAGCGGGCCGTCCACGACTTCGGTGGGTCTTCGAGCCCGCACCGGACGAAGCGGACGGGAACTCGCCCACGGGTGGACCAAGGAGACCACCGATGCGACCACTCTCGACGGCTTGTGGGCGTGCCTGACGGACGAGACGAGTTCGACCCTCCCGTCGCTTCGTGACGGAATACGGGTCCGACTCCACATGTCTCGGATCATGCCGTCGAAGGACGTCGGCGCTTCGACGGTGCTCCAGCGGGTCCGGGAAACCGATTTCGGGTA
>PXSM01000088.1 GCA_003023465.1 Halobacteriales archaeon SW_6_65_15
GCGATGCCGGACGTCGAGAGGTCGGGGTACGTCCGGAGGAACGCGATTCCGAGGATGATGCCGGGAGCCAGCGGCAGGATGGCGAACACGTTCACCCAGTCGCGGCCCCAGAAGTCGTACCGGGCGACGGCGTACGCGATGGGCACGCCGACGATCAGATTGATGACCACGCCGGCGAGCGCGAGCCCGGTGCTGTACGCCAGCGACGACCCGACCGAGACGTCCGCGCCGACGTCGGTGCCGACGATCACGTCGTTCCAGTGCTGGAGGGTGACGAATCCGCTCGGAAGCGGGCCGACCCACTGTGCCGCGAACGAACTGACGAACGTGAGTACGACCGGGAGCGCGAGGAACGCGAGGGTCGCGGCCAGCACGAGCGTCACGGCTTGCCGGCCGAAGCGCGCCGAGAGGCTACCCCGGCGGAACCGACCGGCCATCAGATGCTCACCTCCGCGCTGGTGTAGCGCAGGGCCACCAGCGTGAATCCGAAGACGAACACGAACCACACCGTGGCCATCGCCGAGGCCTGCGCGATGTTGAAGCCCTGCGCGATCTCGCGGTCGATCTGGAGCGTCCAGACCAGCAGGCTCTTCAGGATGAGGATGGTTCCGAAGATGGCCAGTGCGGTCCGGAACACGAGGATGAACGCACCGATGAGTCCGGGCTTGATCTGGGGGAGCGTCACGTATCGAAACGTCTGGAGTGGCGACGCCCCGAGGCTACGGGCGGCCTCCTCGGCGTCGGTGTTGACCTCGGCATACGTTCCGCGAAGCAGCAGCAGGGCTCGGGGGATCATCGAGTAGAGGTACGCGAAGAACAGCCCGACGACGCTCGTCGCCATCGCGAGGTCGAACGGCGATCGACCCGACAGGGCCGCGAAGAAGTTGGTGATGATGCCCGTATTCCCGAACAGCACGATGATCATGAACGCAGCCACGATGCCCGGCAGGCTGTTGGGGAACGACAGGACCGTGAGTATCACGGACTTGGCTGGCAGGTCGTACTTCTCCAGCGAGTGGGCGACCGGGACCGCGACCGCGATGGACGCCACGGTCGTCGCCGCGGCGAACCACAGCGTGTTGAACGCGATGGTCCGGTAGTACGGGTCGGCCACCAGTTGCCGGTAGTATTCGAGGGTGAACCCCTCCGTAGTCAGCCGCGACTCCGAGAAGCTGATGCGGAACATCTCCGTCAGCGGGAAGATGCCCGAGAACGTCAACAAGGTCAGAAAGGGTACGCAGAGGGCGACGATTCGACGTATCTCGCGCTGTCGCTCAGAGGTCGGCGAGGCCAGCGACTCCACCGTCCACCGAAACGTCGCTCCGAGGCCCTCTCGGCCGACGTCTGCGTCCGTCGCCATGGATTACAGTCCAGCGCCGCGGGTGATATCCTTGATGATGTCCTCCTGCTTCTCGATGAGTTCGGTCTGGTCCACCGTGAACTCCGTCTCGTCGTACCGGCTCTGGTCCGGGAACTCGTCGGGCATGTCGAGTTCGTCGGCGCGGATGGGTCGCGCGTACGCGTCGAGGAAGTGCTGTTGGCCCTCCAGCGAGAGCACGTAGTCCATGAACAGCTTGGCGGCTTCGGGATTCGGGGCGTTGGCGAGCAGGGCGTAGCCGTACAGCGCGTTGAACGCCCCCTTGCTCCCGTCCTCGCCGCCGAGGAGGGCGACGCCGACGTTCTCCTCGGCCACGTCCTCGTTGTTGTACTTCAGGTCGAGGCCGGAGTAGTCGTACCGGACGAACGAGGCGTACTCGCCCCGGGTGAACTGCGCGAGGAAGTTGTCGGTGAACTCGGCTCCGCCTTCCTGTATCTCGTTGTAGTAGTCGATGACGGGTTGCACGTCGTCGAGCGACCCGCCTCGCGCGTTGTTGATGGACAGCGCCGCCGCGAGGCCGACCGCGGCCTGCGGGGTCTGGAGCGCGAGGTCCTGCATGATCTCGGGCTGGAGCAGGTCCTCCCACGTCTCGGGCTCGTCGAGGCCGCGCTCCTCGTAGATGTCCTTGCGGTAGGTGAGCGCCGTCGTCACCTTCCGGGTCCCCGTGCAGTGGCCGTCGTCGGTCTTGGCGTCCTCGGGCACCTTGTCCCAGTTCGCGGGCTTGTACGCCTGCGTGAGGTCGTCGTCTCGGGCCTGCACGGCGTAGCTGTACCCGCCGTTGAACGCCGAGTGGGTCGGGTTCTGGGCGTGCGACCGGGCGTCTTGGAGCGCCTCGCCGGACGAGCGGTCGTCGTCGTTGAGTTCGACGCCGTACTCGTCTTTGAACGCTTCCATCACCGACGGCCAGTTCATCCAGCCGGACTGGACGCAGTAGACGTACAGTTTCTCGTCGGTCGGGAAGTTCGCCGATTTGACGCTGGTGTTGAACTCGCCGTGGCCGACTTGATACTCCTCTCCGTCACCGCCGCTTTCGCCACCACTGCCGCCTCCGAAGCTGTCGAGACAGCCAGCCGTACTCGCAGCGAGTCCCGCCGCCGACCCCTTCAGAACGTTCCGCCTCGTGAGTGGGTTGTTAGTCATTGCGACAGATTGTGTATCAGGTAGGCCCCAGATAAACGCTTCGTCTGATATATAAATACTCGACAGATACGTACGGCATTGACACGTCGGATTCCTGCGTAAACGTCTTACTACCAACTACTATTTATCGTCATTTATGTGCTCGCTGGAATTTCGTTATCTTTTCAGAGGGTTGCTCAGTGGTCACACTTCAGCTCGGCCAACCGTAGGGTGTCCTGCGAGCGACCAGTGGGAGCGAACAGGAGGAAGCGAGCAGAAGGGAGCGACCAGCGGGGGCGAGTAGAGGGGAGCAAGCAGAGAAAGGACCGGAGGCAGCTTTAGCTGCCGGACGGACGTGCGGGGGGCTTTTCATCAACGTTTTGCAAGCGAGGTACTCTCTGAGTACCTCGCGCAGGAAAAGGTTGACGGGCCGGACGCGATTTGAACACGCGACCGTCTGATTAAGAGTCAGACGCTCTCCCGGACTGAGCTACCGGCCCACTGCATCTCGAAGTTACCGGGTCGGACGTAAATACGTTTTCGTTTGGACGAATTGGTATCCTTTTCGATTCCGCCGAAACCGGGCGACAGCTACGCCCCGAGAGGGCCTTTATTTCGTCGAGGTTCCCGTCGAAGAACTTCTCCGGGACTGTTAAGTGTGGTCGAAAGCTACGCCACAGTATCATGAGCGCCGGGATTACCATCTCCTCGATGTCCGACTACGCTATCTTGGGTTGCGGGAGCGTCGGGCACGCCGTCGCCGAGGAACTGGTAGAGCAGGGCAAAGACGTACTCATCATCGACCGCGACGCCGACCGCGTCGAAGCCCTGCGCGATCAGGACCTCAACGCCCAGACGGCCGACATCCGCGAGGAGGACATCTACGAGACCATCGCCGACAACGAGGTCGTCCTCATCCTCTCGTCGGACGTGGAGGCCAACAAGGAGGCCGTGCGGAACATCCGGGAGAACGACGGCGAGCAGTTCGTCGTCGTGCGCGCCAGCGACCCCGTCTCCGAGGACGAGTTGACGCAACTCGGCGCTGACGTGGTCATCAATCCCTCGACCGTCATCGCCGACTCGGCCCTGCGAGCGCTCGAAACCGGGGAGTTGGAGTACAAGGCCCAGCAACTCGCCGAGGTCATCGAGGACACCGACGAGAAGCTCGCCATCGTCACCCACGACAATCCCGACCCCGATTCCATCGCCAGTGCGGTCGCGCTGCAGGCCATCGCCGACACCCTCGACGTGGACGCGGACATCCTCTACATCGGCGACATCGGCCATCAGGAGAACCGGGCGTTCGTCAACCTGCTC
>PXSM01000089.1 GCA_003023465.1 Halobacteriales archaeon SW_6_65_15
CGATTGAGGAGAATCGTGAGGTTGCGCGTCGTGGCGTTGAGACGGGCTCGCTCGCGCTGTAGCTCCGCGCCCTGCTGGCGGAGTTCGGTCGCCTGCTCCTGTCGGAGCGCGGTGATGGCGAACACGTTCGCCACGCCGGTCGTGGGCGTCTCGTTCGCGAGCGTCCGGTTGACCGTCTCGTTCTCGCGCAACGCCTGCTGGATCTGCAAGCTCTCTATCAGCCCGTCCTTCGAGAGGACGTTGCCGTCCCGGACGACGAGTTGGACGGTCGTGGTGTCGTCGTCTCCGGTCCCGAAGTTCTGCTCGGCGTAGTCGAGCTTCTCGGCGGCCGTGCTGTCGCTCTGGAACTGGTCGAGCGACGACGACTGTTCTACCATCGGCGCACCCGACCCGACGAGGATGGTCAGGACGAGGAGGACCGCGACGACCGCGCGGCTGTGCTCGGTGACGAACGCGAAGACGTCGCCCGCTCTCATGAGACGCCCCTCCGCGGAGTTGTTCGCGGGAACATGCTATCAGTGCTGTTGTTAGGAAGTTACTAACAGTACTGCTTAAATGTCCGGATTCGAACTCGGCGTCGCGCGCGAACCGAAAGCGTCCAGTATTTGGCCTGAAAACGTTTTACGTGCGACATCGTAGGTTGGACCCCTACATGGACAACTACGATCTCGACCGAACGGACATGGGAATCCTCTATCTGCTCCAGCGGAACGCCCGCGACACGACCACCGAGGAGATCGCCGAGAAGGTAGGACTGACCGCCAGCACGGTCGCGACCCGCATCCGGAAGCTCGAGAACGCCGACGTCATCCAGGACTACCGACCGACGATAAACTACCGGAGGGCCGGATTCGACCAGCACGTCCTCGTGATCGGAACCGTCCCCGCGGACGAACGGACCGCGCTGGTCGAGAAGGCGATGGACGTCGGCGGCGTCGTCAACGCCCGCGAGTTGATGACCGACGAGGAGAACGTGCTGGTAGAGTTGGTGTCCGCGTCGCAGGAGACCGTCGAACGCCGGATCGACGAGTTGAGCGACATCGGCGTCGAGATCAACCGGATCGAACTCCTCACCCGGGAGTTGACCCGCCCGTTCGCGCACTTCGGCGAACAGTTCACCGACGAGGGCTGAACTCGACTGGAAACCGCCATCGCCGCGTCGTTCTATACTGGGAAATCGTTCCGAAATTTTCTAGCTGGCGGCGAATCGTACGGCTGTACGCCGCCAATTCGGAACGCATCTCCGTCCTCGTTGGGTTTTAGACCGAGGGACTACGACCGGTACAGTATGCCGGTCTCCCGAGCCGTTCCCGATGGCGACCGAAGCGTCAGTACGGCAGTCGTCGAAGCAGTCGCCGAAGCGAAGGGCCTCACCCCGATGGAGCTTCAGCAACCGTTACACTGGTCGGTCGATGCGGACGCCCTCGACGACCTGTTTCGGTCCAAGCGAAACTCGGCTGCCGAGAACGCTCGCATCTCGTTCACCTACGCGGGCTGTGAGATTACGGTTCGGGACGGGGAAACGGTGGTCGTCCGGGAGTTCGACGACGCCGAAACCGAGCAGTTCGAGTGAAGCAGGAGACTGTGCGAGGTATCGAGTGAGGGAACGTGGGGTACTGAGGGGCAAGGAGGGGAAGTGAGGAGCAGTGAGAGTTCGCAAGAGATGACGTAGAAATCGAGTGAGAAGGTCCCCGTCGGACGTGAATTATCCGTGGACGGTTCCTGCCGCGAGGTCCTTCAGTTTCCCCTCGACCGAGTACGCTGGCGTCTCGACCTCGATGGTCGAGTCGGGACCGACCTCGTGGAACTTGAGGTGGAGTTCGTAGGTGCCGCCGTCGGCGATGTCGGTCGCCTCCATCTGACCGGACGGTCGGTGGTGGGCCCACGCGTCGCGGCCGGTGTAGGCCGCATCGACCTCGCCGCGGATGACCCACTTCTCGGGCGTCGTATCGACCTCGTCTCCCGCCATGGGGTACTCCCGGCCGTGCCACTCCCAGAAGCCCTCGTCGATGACGTAGACGTTCTCGTAGCCGTTCTGGGTGAGTTGCGCGGCGCGGATTCCCGAGAGGTGGTGGGGACACCCGCAGTAGCAGACGATGCGGTCGTCCTTCGGCCAGTTCACCACGGGGTCGTCGTCGCCCCGGCGTCGCTCGGACGCTTGGCTGAGGACCGAACCGTAGATGTGGGACTTCCCGTAGGCCTCTTCGCTTCGGGCGTCCGCGAAGCGCGCTTCCCGGCGTTTGTACCAGTAATGAGCCACCTCGATGGGTGCGAGCTTGACCTCCACGCCGTTCTGCTCGGTCGTCCCGAACGAGGAGGTGCCGATCTCGCGCTCGTCGGGCGTCTCTTCGAACTCCCCTTCCGGCGGATAGCCGTCGGTTTCGGGGGTTATCTTGCTCGGGTCGCCTTCGGACTGGCTGCCCCCGCCGAGACAGCCCGCGGCTGCCGACAGGGAGACCGCACTCGTCGCCAGAAACGTTCGACGTTTCATGCTGCGTACCCTTAGCGGCCGACGGGCTATTAATTTTACCGTCCGAGTTTTCGCACATTGTTTCGAGAAAATCAGTCGGCGGTCGGCCTGAACTATTCGGTCCACTCGTCGGCCAACACGCCGAAGTAGCGCACGTCGACGTACTCGCCGTCCTTGAAGGCCTCGTCGCGGTGGACGCCCTCCTCCTCGAAGCCGAGTTTCTCCCAGATGCCGGCCGACGCCCCGTTGGTGGCGAGGACGCGAGCCAGCACGCGGTGCATCCGTAGCTCTCGGAAGGCGTAGTCGGTCAGCAGGCGCGAAGCCTCGGTGCCGTATCCTCGACCGTGGAACTCGGAAGCGAGCCAGAGGCCGATCTCGCAGTTGCCGGTGTGGTGGTCGATGTCCTTGAGTCCGATTGTTCCGACGGCCTCGCCGTCGGCACAGATCACTAGGTTGACCGTCTCGTCGTTCGAGATGTGCTCTTCGAAGTACTCCTCTTCCTGCCGACCGTTGAACGGCTTCGCGGTCAGCAGTCCTTGCCGAACGTCCGGGTCGTTGATAGCGTCCCGCAGGAACGTCACGTCCTCCTCCTCGACGGTCCTGAGCGTCACGTCGTCCCCCCGAAGGAACACTGCGCCGGGCATGTTCGATGCTACTTCGAGCGCCGACATAAACGACTGGGTGGTGTGTCAGGAACTAACGTCGTGTTTTACTGCAAGCTAGTTCGGCTTAAACACATTTTCCTGTTTTAAACATGCATTTACATTTCTAAACAGTTCGTTTTGCTATTCGGCGTATGCCCGTTGCGTGATCCGGTGGGTAGTGCCGAATAGTGGCGATGGGCGGGTAGCTACTCGTCGTCGTTCGCCCGACCCTCTCCCTCCGAATCCGCCCCGTCGAGAATGGCCTCCACGTCGGCGTGGTCGTGGAGCAGGTCCCGCATGCGCTCGACCGTCTCGGCGTCCCGGGTCCGCCCGCTCCGAACGACGTCTTCCGCGCGCTCGACGGTCGTGAGGGTGTCCGACTGGACCAGCAGGACGGGGACGCCCTTCTCCTCGGCCGCGCCGACGATTGCTCCCGGCGGGCGGAAACCCCCCGTCAGGATGAGCGTCTTGACGCCCGGGGCTTCGAGGGCGACGCGTTGCAGGTCCGGTCGGTCGCCCCCGGTGATGAGCGCGGCGTCCTTCGTGCGCCGGAGGTGGCGGAGCGCGGAGTCGCCGGACATCGCGCCCACGAGGAATCGCTCGACGAAGGCGTCGCCGGGCGCGCTGTTCAAC
>PXSM01000090.1:0-5879 GCA_003023465.1 Halobacteriales archaeon SW_6_65_15
CCGAAGACGAGATGGGTGACGAAGAGGAAGACGACGCTGGCGCGGACGATGCGCAGGAGACCACGCCCGCCGATGACGGCGCACAGGACGGCACCGACATCCAGAGCGTCTCCGTCGGCAACGCGAGCGTCGAGCGCGCGACCGCGTCCGCGTCGGCCGGCTCGGTCGAGGTCGGCAGCGGACAGCTAGGCGTCGTCGCGATTCAGGACTTCTCGGCACCGTCGGAGGTTCAGCCGGGTGAGGAGTACACCGTCGAGGCCACCGTGGTCAACGTCGGTACCGGGCAGTCCGTCCAGCAGGTGTCCTACCGCGTCGAGGGTAACGTCGTCGAGTCCGACCTCGTGCAGGTGCCCGCGGGCGCGGCCGCCACGGTGACGATCAACGTCAGCCTCGGCCCGTACCCGGCCGGCGACTACACCCACGGCGTGTACACCGGCTCCGGGAACCAGACCGGGACGCTGACCATCGCGGAAGGTAACCAGACCGACGACGGCGACATGAACGTCTCGGACGACGAGGAGACGACCCCTGCAGACGATGACGAAGGCGAGGAGACGACGCCCGCGGACGATGAAGGCGACGACGAGGAGATGGACGAGGAGACGACGACCACCGAAGAGTAGTCACGCGGTTGGCGGTTTCCACGGTCCGCCGTTTCGACTTTTTTCGCGGAGTGATCCACCGACCGCCTAGCGCTACCGTTCGCTGGCGACCGCGGTCTGCATCGCGTTGCTGTTGAACGCGCTCCCGGCGTTGGCCTCGCGGTCGAGGACGATGACGCCCGCCGACGACCCCGTGAGTTCGCCGAACTCCTCGATGGCCCGGTCGGCGGCCGCCCGCGCGTCGAGGCCGGATTCGAGGTGGCGGACGGCCCGGCGAGTCAGGGTGGCCTTGGCGATGTCCTCGCCCGCACCCGTGGCGCTCGCACCGCCTGCGGGGGCCGCGAAGAACCCGCTGCCGATCTGGGGTACGTCGCCAACCCGACCCGCGAGTGCGAGCCAGCGCCCGCCCGTGGACGTGGCCGCGGCGAACTCGTCGGCGTCGGGGTCGAACGCGACCGCGCCCACCGTGTCGTGGTCCTTGAAATCGCTGCCGTCCGCCTCCGAGTCGTCCGCGGTGTCCGGGCTTCCGCCGAACTTCTCCCGGAGCCAGTCGAGGTGTTCACCGGGAGAGCCTTCGGGAACGTCGTCGAGGTCGTCCCACTTCTCGCGGGTCTTCTCGGACCAGAGGTCCACGCCGGTCTCGACGACGCCGTAGTCGGCCGCCAACTCGACGGCGTGTTCGCCCGAGACGAGAACGTGTGGCGTCTCCTCCATGACGACGCGGGCGGCGCTGACCGCGTGCTCGACGCCGAGCATCGAGCAGACTGCGCCCGCCTCGCGGTCGCTGGTCATCACGCCCGCGTCGGTCCTGATCGCGCCGTCGCTCTGGACCGCGCCGCCGACCCCGGCGTTGAACCGGGGCGACGATTCGAGGACATGAACCGCGGCCTCGACCGCGTCCACGACCGACGACTCGGTCGTGCCGGTCGTGGCGGCCTCGTCCAGCACTGCCTGTCTGGGCTCCGGTTCGTCGGGGTCGCTCCCCGCTCCTCCGTGTACGATGACCTTCATGCGATGGTGTTGGTCGGAGGAACGTCTTAAGTTCCGGTCAATCGGCAACGGAACGCGGACTCCCTGCGGGTAAGACATGAGAAGATTGCTTTAAAGTTACTGTATATTGTTGTATATGGTACACTCTTGTTTCAACCTACTTACTCCGACCGACAGTGGATAACCGACGGGGACGAACACCGGGGACCAAAACTACTTCTCGACGCCGAACGACCGACGGGCCATGCCCACGTACGTTAGAGACGACCCCGCCGAGTTCCGCGAGATCGACGGGTGGAGCGACGGTCGCGGCTGGCTGGCACACCCAGAGGACGACCTTCTCGAACTACCACGCCCGGGACGCCGGGCGATTTGCCCGGCGGCACGACGTACCGGTCTACCTCCCGAAGTGGACGACTCGTGTGACCTCCCGGATAGACGCCCCGGTCGAACGCTACGGAGCGACGCTCGGCGACTCCGGGTTCAGCGTCCGGGGTTACGAGCCGATTCCACCGTGACGCGAGTCGGTCGCCTACCGGCCGTCGGACGGGACCCTCTACGTCCCCGACCTCCTCGGGACCGCGCCACTGTACACGGTGGCCGACGAGCGACTCGGCGTGTATCTGTTCCGACGACCGGTGCCGCCCCGGAGCCCGTTCGCCGGACTCGACCCGGAGCGAATCCTCGTGGGCCACGGCACCGGCGTGTTCGAGCGCCCCGGTTCGGCGCTGTGCGACGCACTCGACGGTGCCCAGCGGAGATTCCCCCGAGCGCTCGCCGAGAACGGCCGGACGCAGCTACGAGCCTTCCTCGGAGCTATCAGCGAGTGAGAGATTGGTCAATAAGGAATTTAAGGGTGATCGTAGCCCTAACGCGGCCAAACGGCAGGCCTTTTATTCTTCTCTCTCGCAGTTTCGGCTGTCATGAGCTACGACAAGGTGGAAGTCCCCGAAGATGGGGAGAAGGTGACCGTCGAAGACGGCGAACTTCAGGTACCCGGGAACCCCGTCATCCCCATCATTCACGGGGACGGAATCGGACAGGACGTCGGTCCGGCCGCCCAGCAAGTGCTCCAGAAGGCCGCGGAGGCGACCGGCCGCGACCCCAAGTGGATGCGGGTCTACGCCGGCCAGAGCGCCCGCGACCGCTACGGCGAGGACGTCAACCTCCCCGACGAGACGGTCGAGGCCATCCGCGAACACCGCGTCGCCATCAAGGGCCCGCTCACGACGCCCGTGGGCGCTGGCTACCGGTCGCTCAACGTCGCGCTCCGGCAGACGCTCGACCTCTACGCGAACGTCCGACCGACCTACTACCTCGATGGCGTTCCCTCGCCGATGAAAGCCCCCGAGGAGATGGACATGGTCACGTTCCGGGAGAACACCGAGGACGTGTACGCCGGCATCGAGTGGGAGGCCGGAACCGAGGAGGTCGAGAAGGTCCGCGAGTTCGTCGAGGACGAGATGGACTTCGACGGCGTGATGCACGAGGGTCCCATCGGCCTCGGTCTCAAGCCCATCTCCGAGAAGGGGAGCAAGCGCCTCGTCCGCGAGGCCATCGACTACGCCATCGAGAACGACCGCGACAAGGTCACGCTGGTCCACAAGGGTAACATCATGAAGTTCACCGAAGGCCAGTTCGGCACGTGGGGCATGGAGGTCGCCGACGAGGAGTACCCCGACGACGAGGTCTTCGCCGCGCCCGACTCCCTCTGGGAGGAGCAGGACGAGGTGGACATTCCGGAGGACGCCGTCATGGTCGAGGAGCGCCTCGCCGACGCGATGCTCCAGTGGATGCAGCTACGCACCGACGAGTTCGACGTGCTCGCCATGCCGAACCTCAACGGCGACTACCTCTCGGACGCTGCGGGTGCCCAGATCGGCGGCCTCGGAATCGCGCCCGGCGCGAACTTCGGCGAAAACCGCTGTCTCGCCGAACCGGTTCACGGCTCCGCGCCCAAGCGCGCCGGTCAGGACATGGCGAACCCGACCGCGCTCATCCTCTCGGGTCGCCTCCTGTTCGAGTACCTTGGCTGGGACGACACCGGGACGCTCATCCGCGACGCCGTCGAGGAGACGATCTCCTCCGGCAAGGTCACCTACGACCTCGAACGGCAGATCGAAGGCGCAGAGAAGCTCGGCACCAGCGAGTACGCCGACGAGATCTGCGAGACCATCGAGGAACTGGCGTAGAGCTGTACTTCTGCTCTTTTCGTCGGCAGTGGGTGTTTCACGGACGCCGAACGTTCCGAACGGACTGCTGGGTACGTTGTGTCCGGCCGATCTTCCATCAACCCGGCAACACCTTTGCTACCGGGAAATGGAACGTTAAATTCCCTGATGAAGAGATTTATAAAACGCCACGAGAGTGAGTCCCATATGAGCATGGAAGGTGTCGCAGGGGAGCCGAGCCGACTCGACCGATGGCTCGACGAGTACGCCGAAGGACTCCTCGAACGCAAGTACAGGCTCGAAGCGACCTACGCCCGGAAGCGCGCCGAGCGCGCCGAGAGCCGGGACGACTTCGAAACCGCCGAGACGTACTACGACCGTGCGCGGAGTCTGCGCGGCAAACTGGGCGACCGCGAGGCCGCCATCGAACTCGGACTGGCCCACGCGCGGACCGCCTACGAGAACGACAACGTCGGCACGGCCCAGAAGCACTACGAGCGCGTGGTCAACCTCCACGCCCGCCGGGAGAACGCCAAGGGTGCGCTCGACGCACTCGAACCGCTCCTCGAACTGCTCGAAGCCGAAGGGAAGGACGACGACCTCCGGGAGTGGTGGGGCCACACCATGATGGTCCTCGGGAAGGCCGAGCCGGGCGAGATATCGGTCGAGCGCCGCGATGCGCTCATCGACCAGTACGCCGAGCAGATCCAGACGGAGGACAGCGTGGGGCGACTCTACGGCTTCGCAGTCCAGCGATTCCTCGAAGGCGACGAGGAGACCGGCGCGGACCTCCTCGACGCGACGTGGGACCGCAAGGACGTGGTGCGCGAGGCGGTCGGTCCGTTCCGCGTCCTGCTCGCGGCGGGCGTCGGTCTGGTCGCGTACGCGGAGTTGAACGACCCCAACGCCTCTACGAGGGCGAGACCGACGCCGACCCCGCGGACCTGCGGCGCGACCTCGACCCCCAGGACCCCAACGAACTCCGCGAGGTCGAGAGTGAAGTGTTCGGGCGGTTCCTCGAAGAACTGGAGTAGCGCGCCGACGCAGTTCCGCGGTTTTCCGAGCTCTCAGTCCTTCCAGTCGGGGTTCTCCCGCGGCGGGCTGAAGATGTCCACGCCCTCGACGGGCACGTCGCCGCGGTTCTCCGCGCCGTGGGCTTCGCCGCCGGAAATGGCGTAGGAGTCGCCCTCGCTGACTTCGAGTTCCTCGCCGTCCACGAGGAACGTCAGGGTGCCCTGCGTGATGTACCCCGTCTGCTCGTTGTCGTGGCTGTGCTCGGGTACGGTCGCGCCGGGCTCGATGAAGAAGTGCTGGACGTTCATCTCCTCGGCTCCCGCGAGCAGCGAGAGGTGGACGCCCTCGACCGCTTCGGTGGACTTCTCCGCGTCTTTGGGTACGACTTCCATGCTGACTGTGACGACGGCCGACCACCTAAAGGTTCGAGTGGGAGCAAGCCGAGGGATACTAAATCGAAAAGCGTCGGTTTCCGAACTCAGAGAAGTCGATACTGTCCGCAACTCTCACTGACCTCGCCCCGTCGTCGGAGCTTTTCGAGGGCGTCGCGGACGTACTCGGCGGGCACCCCGCGTTCGCCCGCGAACTCGATTATCTCGTCCTCGTTCGGTCGGTCGAGTTCGCGCAGGGCGTCGAGGACGGTCTCCTTGCGGGACCCACCGCGGGTGCTGGCCGACCGGTTCTCGGCGCGCTCGGCGGCCGCTGCGACCTCGTCGCTGTCGATGCCGGACGCCTCCAGATACTCCTCGTCGTCGATTCCGGCGTCGTCCAGCTGGTCCTCCATCTCGGTGAACGAGTCGAGTTCCGCGAAGGCCTCGCCCTCGTCCTGTCGGTTGGCGAGCATCGACGCGCGGACCTCGCGGGCGTGGTCCTCGTCGTCGGTCTCCACGAACTTCTTCAGTTTCTCGAACTTCCGGCGTTTGCCACACCGGGGGCACTGGGTCGTCTCGGGTCGTCCCTCGACGATCTTGAGGGCTCCACAGTCGCTACACCCCACGACGGCGTACATGCGGATAGGTGGGGCCTCTCGGTAGGTGAATGTTCGGAATCGACTCGATAGGTGCCTGTTTAGAAGCGACTCGACGGGTGACCGTTCGAAATC
>PXSM01000090.1:5944-14055 GCA_003023465.1 Halobacteriales archaeon SW_6_65_15
CAACGATGGCGCGAGCCGAGCGCGGTTGGAGACCGAATCGAACTCGACCGAGGGTCCCACGTACGGGTAGGGGTCGGCAGGAACTCTCCACCTTCTCGTGGGCCATCCGGGGACCATTCTCTGATACGGACGCGTCGAGTATAAACCTCAGCCAAACCCTCGGCGAAAGTAAAAGTGGTCGAGATTCGGAGACGTCCGTCGGCGTCGAGTGTCCGTCCTCGCGCTCGCCCGTCGAGAATGAGAACTGTTAGGGGCAGCCCCCACGACTCCCCGGACATGAGCGACGCCGAGACTCTCGCCGAGCGAGTCCGCGCGGGCGACCTTCGACTCCACGAACTGGGCGAGTACGCCGACCACGAGACCGCCGCGGCGGCCCGCCGCCACCTGCTGGAAGTCGAGACGGACGCCGAGTTGGACGCCGTGAGCGACTTCACCTTCGACGCCGAGCGAGCCAGCGACGCCCACATCGAGAACATGATCGGGGGAGCCCAGATTCCGATGGGAGTCGCCGGGCCGGTGCAGGTCACGGGCGGTGCGGCCGACGGCGAGTACTACCTCCCGTTGGCGACCACGGAGGGCGCGCTGGTGGCGAGCGTGAACCGCGGCCTGTCGGTCATTGCGACCGCCAACGGGGCCGACGCCCGCGTCACGAAGTCCGGGATGACCCGCGCGCCAGTTTTCAGCGTCTCCGGCATCGCCGAGGCCGAGGAGGTCGTCTCGTGGGTCGAGGAGAACACCGACCAGCTCCGGGAGGCCGCCGAGTCCACGACCAGCCACGGGGAACTCCTCGCCGTGGACCCCTACGTCGTCGGCGACTCTGTGTTCCTCCGGTTCGTCTACGACACCAAGGACGCGATGGGGATGAACATGGCGACCATCGCGACCCGCGAAGCCGCGGAGGTCGTTGAAGCGCAGACGCCCGCCTCGCTCGTGGCCGTGTCGGGCAACCTCTGTTCGGACAAGAAGCCCGCCGCCATCAACGTCGTGGAAGGCCGCGGCCGCAGCGTGACCGCGGACGTGAAGATTCCCCGAGAGACGGTCGAGGAGCGCCTGCACACCACGCCAGAGGCCATCGAGGAGGCCAACACCCGGAAGAACCTCGTCGGGAGCGCCAAGGCCGGGAGTCTCGGCTTCAACGCCCACGCCGCGAACGTGGTCGCCGCGGCCTTCCTCGCCACGGGTCAGGACGCCGCACAGGTCGTGGAGGGGTCCAACGCCATCACGACCATCGAGGCCCGCGAGGACCACCTCTACGCCAGCGTCAGCCTCGCCAGTCTGGAGGTCGGCACCGTCGGCGGCGGGACGAAGCTCGCCACCCAGTCGGAGGCGCTGGACGTGCTCGGCCTCCGCGGCGGTGGCGACCCCGCGGGGACCAACGCAGAGGCGCTCGCCGAGGTCATCGCTGTCGGCGCACTGGCTGGGGAACTGTCGCTCCTTGCGGCACTGGCGTCGCGCCACCTGTCGAGCGCGCACGAGGACCTCGGCCGGTAAGCACTGAGGTACGTTATTCTTTGTCTAAGGCATAATTGTATTTCTTAGAACTCACTATGAATCCATCAATCCTCTCCCCGGAGCCGACGCTCGGTGACACCTCCACCAGAGCGAACGCTCGGTTCCACGAACCACCGTCTGGGTGGACTGAAAGGGGCCGCCCGGTCGCGGGCCACCGGCCCGTGGTCGGCTGCGCAGGCCAGTATTCCCGGGTTTCACCGTTAGGTGCTCTCGTGGTACGAGCAGGAACTCATCTGTAGAGGCGCATCCGGTAGTCACAAGAGCGCCCGTTTCCAACGTTCACGCACCAATGGTCTCGGCCGCGACAGTCGTCGGATTCCTGCTCATCATGGTCGTCAACACCCTCGTGGCGGCGGTCACCATCCGCTTTTTCCGCCTCCGGCTCACGACTCGGTGGGGCGCGGTGCTGTACACCGTCATCTTCATCCCGGTCATCTACCTCGTGACGACCATCCTGCTCTCGGGGTTCATCGGCTTCGGCGGAAGCGGCGCGGACCGGGGCACCGCGCTCATCCTCGTCTGGGTGATTCCGTTCACGCTGGCGGTGTCGCTCGACATCTTCTGGCTCCCCGCGCCCGAAGAGATCGACCTTCCCGAACAGACGCGGTGAACTCGTTTTCTGTGTGATTTCTCACTTCGTGTTGTTGCTGACCCCGAGTCGTAGATAGAGACGTTTTAGAAAGCCCCCGCCCGGTCGTTCGCAGTCAGAGTGACGATCAGCAGAGTTGACGAGACGAGCATGCAGTTCCAGAAAGCCCCCGCCCGGTCGCGGTCGCTCTGGCGGATATCTGCGCCTCTCCGCACCGGAAGAGCACGCTCTTCCGAGCCTTCGGTCGCTTCGCTCCCGAAGACACCGCCCGTCGCAGATAGGGCCGCCAGAGACGACTGAAGTGCACGCGACCGGGCGGCCCCGTTATCCACCCAGACGATTCAGTACGCGAGGGCCACGTCCTCCCCAGCCGATTGCGCTTCTCACTGCGTTGCGATGCTCATCCCTCGCGCGGATGATGGCTCGCCACGAAGGCTCGCCAGCGCACGCCGGGGTGGTTGACCGAGATAGAGCTATCGCAGGGACGGTGGCCAGAATAGCTCACTCCGAGAGAACGACCCGGGCCAGAACGAGCAGGGTCAGGGTCGGGGCGACCGAGAGCCAGCCGAAGCCGTTCAGAATCGCCACCAGCTCCCACGGGTAGAGCAGTCCGAGCGGTCCGGCGAGCAGGATCGAGGCCAGCGTTCCGACCGCGGCGCGCGCCCACGGGAGGGTGGTCGGCCCCACGAGCGCGACCGCGAGCGCGTCAAGCGTGTCCGCGACGAGGACTGCGACCAGCACCCACGATACCCGGACGCGCGTCGGCTTCGAGACCTTCTCCGGGGGGTCCGAGACCGGGAAGGCCAGCCGGATTCGCTCGGGGAACTTCATCTCGGGAAGCTTGATCGGCGGGAGCGAGAAACTGAATCCCTCGCCGTCGTCGGACTCAGAGGGTCGCGGCCGTCCAGCATCAGTGTCGGCTAACGTCCGTCCGGCTTCGTCGTCGCGCACGGCCCGTCCGGCGTCCTCGTCGGCCATAGCGTGACGTACGGGACCGAGGCCCAAAGACCTACTCGTCGCTCCCTGCGCCCTCGTCGGACGCGCGCCCATCCCGACCATCGATCAGTCGCTCGACCGCGTCCATCGCCGAGTCGATGACCTCTTCGGGCGACCGGGAGGCGTCGATGCGGACGAATCGCTCGGGCTCGGCGTCGAGGAGTCGCTCGTAGTTCTGCTGGACCTGACTCAGGAAGGCCGCCTGCTCGAACTTGTTGGTCGCGCCGCTCCGGGCCGCGCCCGTCTCCGGGTCCACGTCGAAGTAGAGCGTGGCGTCGGGCGGTCGGGTCCACGGCTGGTGGACGCCCCGGACGTACTCCAGCGGTCGCTTCACGTGTTCCTCGATGCTGACCGCCTGATAGGCGTACCGGGAGTCCGAGTATCGGTCCGAAATCACGACCTCGCCGTCGTCCAGCGCGGGCCGGACCGTCTCCGAGAGGTGAGCCGCGTGGTCGGCGGTGTAGAGGAACAGCTCCGCGACGGGATCGGCGTCGTCGTCCTCGACCGACCGCTGGACGGCCTCGCCGTACCACGTGTCGGTCGGCTCGCGGGTGTAGACGAACTCCGGGAACTCCTCGCGGAGCACCTCCCAGACCGTCGTCTTTCCGCTCCCGTCGAGCCCCTCCAGAGTGATGAGCATACCAGCACCTCGGCCCGGCGTCGTATAAAATCCAGCGAGTCGCCCCGGCGAGCGACTCGGTGCTGGTTCCCGACGCCGATTCCGACGAGGCTCGACGGCTGTCGCGGCAGTTAGCTTTACGGTCCGCGAGTATCTATCCACGATATGAACATTCTCGTCGCCGGAGGAACCGGCTTCATCGGCACGAATCTCGTGCGGGAACTCGACGACCGCGGCCACGACGTGACCGTCCTCGCGCGCGACCCGGACGAGGCCGACCTCCCCGCGGGAGTCGAGCGAGTGCGCGGCGACGTGACCGCCTACGACTCCATCGAGAACGCGTTCGAGGGACAGGACGCGGTGGTCAACCTCGTGGCGCTCTCCCCGCTGTTCAAGCCCTCGGGCGGGCAGTCCCACGAGGAGGTCCACCTCGGCGGAACTCGGAACGTCGTCCAAGCCGCAGAGGAACACGGCGTCCGGAAGATCGTCCAGATGAGCGCGCTCGGCGCGGACCCGAACGGAACGACCGAGTACATCCGCGCCAAGGGGAAGGCCGAGCAGGTCGTCCGGGACTCCGGACTGGCCTACAGTATCTTCCGACCGTCGATTGTGTTCGGGGACGGCGGGGAGTTCGTCTCCTTCACCAAGAAGTTGACCACCCCGTACGTCACGGCTCTGCCCGGCGGCGGACGCACGCCCTTCCAGCCCATCTGGGTCGGGGACTTGGCCTACGAAATCGGCGGCACGGAGGTGTTGACGCTGGCCGACGTCACCCGGCTCGCCTACCGCGCCGAGGGGAAATCGGTGACCGTGCTGCCGCTCCCGATGGCGCTGGCGAAGATCGGAATGACCGCCATCGAACCGGTGCCGTTCGTCCCGTTCGGGAGCGACCAGTACCGGTCGCTGAAGTTCGACAACAGGGTCGGAGACAACGACATCGACGCGTTCGGCGTGACGGAGAGCGACCTGACCACGCTCGGAGAGTACCTCGGCCTGTCGAACGGCAGGTAGTCGGATACATTCGGCGCGAACGCCGGTACGACGAACGTCTGACGCGGGCGCGAGACTCCCCGACAGCTGATACGTCCGATGGCCGATAAACTTAAAGGAACACGTTCGCCAACTGTTACTGATTCGAGGCGGTGAGAAACATCGGCTTTCAGTCCTGCGATTTTCCGTAACGAGTCCTTTCCGGCCGTCGTGGAACGGACCAAAAAGACTATCAACCCGTCGTGGTTGTATTTCTCCCAACGGAGTACGGTCCGGAAAATGAAGCTCGCAATGATTGGTTTCGGGCAGGCCGGTGGGAAGATAGTCGATAAATTCCTGGAATACGACCAGCGGACGGGAAGCAGCATCGTCCGTTCGGCGGTCGCAGTCAACTCCGCGAAGGCGGACTTGATGGGACTGGATAACGTTCCACAGGATCATCGCGTTCTCATCGGTCAATCCCGAGTAAAAGGACACGGAGTCGGCGCAGACAACGAACTCGGCGCGGAAATCGCCGAGGAGGACATCGACGAGATTCAGGGGGCTATCGACAACATCCCCGTTCACGAAGTCGATGCGTTCCTCATCATCGCCGGGATGGGTGGTGGGACCGGGAGCGGTGGTGCCCCGGTTCTCGCGAAGCACCTCAAACGCATCTACACCGAGCCGGTGTACGGCCTCGGCATCCTGCCCGGTAGCGACGAAGGGGGTATCTACACCCTGAACGCCGCGCGGTCGTTCCAGACGTTCGTCCGCGAGGTAGACAACCTGATGGTGTTCGACAACGACGCGTGGCGTCAGTCGGGTGAATCCATCGAGGGCGGCTACGCAGAGATCAACGAGGAGATCGTCCGGCGGTTCGGCATCCTGTTCGGCGCAGGTGAGATCAGCGGCGACGACGAGGTCGCAGAGAGCGTGGTGGACTCCAGCGAGATCATCAACACGCTCGCTGGCGGCGGCGTCTCGACAATCGGCTACGCCGCCGAGGAGGTCGAGAACAACAACGACAGTGGCCTCCTCTCGCGGTTCACCGGTGGCGACGATGACGGCACGACCGACACCGCCAACACCACGAACCGCATCACCAGCCTCGTCCGGAAGGCGGCGCTCGGTCGGCTCACGCTCCCCTGCGAAATCGAGGGTACCGAGCGCGCCCTGCTCGTGATGAGCGGTCCGCCCCAGCACCTCAACCGGAAGGGAATAGAGCGCGGCCGGAAGTGGCTCGAAGAGCAGACCGGGTCAATGGAGGTCCGCGGTGGCGACTACCCGGTCGCCGACTCCAACTACGTCGCGGGCGTCGTCCTGCTGTCGGGCGTCAACAACGTCCCGCGGATCAAGGAGCTGCAGGAAGTGGCCATCGAAGCGCAGGACAACATCGAGGACATCCGCGAGGAGAGCGAGGAGAACCTCGAAGAACTCGTCGAGGACGATGATGATGAACTCGAACCGTTGTTCTAAGCTGGCGGGGCTCCTGCTGGCGACCGTACTGGTCGTCTCCGCGGTGGCCCCCGCAGCAGCGATGACGGTGTCGGCCGACGGCGCGCCCAGCGAAGCGCAGGTCGGCGAGGACGTCGAGACCACCTTCACGGTCGAGAAGCCTTTCAGCGAGTACCAGCAGTGGACGCTGAACGGCCGGACCGAACTGTCCGACGTGACGTGGACCGTCAAGCTCTACGATCAGGCCGGGGACAAGATCGACCAGCGGTCCTACGACGGCGAGTCGTTCAACCACTCCCTCCAGGAGAGCGACGCCTTCGAGGTGGAGGTCGTCGTCGAGGGGACGGTGCCCGAAGTCGAGAACTACACGTACGACCCCGCCCAGAGCCGCCTGCTCGCGGAGCTGAATCAGGTCCGCGAGGGCGGCAGTAGCTCCACCATCGACACGTGGGAGTTCCGGCCGTACACCGAGGAGAGCCAGCAGGCCCGCGACGCCATCGGGTCGGCCGAGCAGGCCATCGCCGACGCTGAAGGCAGCGGCGTGAGCGTCTTGGAGGCCGAGAGTTCGCTCGAAAGCGCGGTCTCGGCGTACGACCACGAGAACTTCGACAACGCGGTCAAGCTCGCCGAGGAAGCCGAGGGGAGCGCCGAGTCCGCCCAGCAGTCCAGCCAGCAGACCCAGATGCTGCTGTACGGGGGCGTCGGTCTGGTCGCACTCGTCCTCGTCGTCGGGGGCGTCCTCTGGTACCGCTCCCAGCAGGACGACTACGACAAGCTGCGCTGACGCGGCCGGTTCCGGACCGTTTTCGCACTTCTTTCGCACGTCATCTTCTCCGGGAGCTACGAGGATAAGGAGCCTCGGGAGTGCGTTCGCTGGGGAGACGAAGGACCGTCCGTGCGAGCAACTGGCGAGCAGGCGGTGCGTGGACGAGGTTCGCTCTGCGAGGGGCGCACCGCGCTCCCGCCTCGACGCCCTCGCAGCAGACCTCAGGTCACGGACAGGGTTCGTCCCGTTCTCGGGTTTAAACCTTGGCGTCGAGTCGGTGGACGGCGTCTGGACGGTTGCACTCGGTCTCGTCGGGGCGCGCAGCAGTTCTCGGAGTCGAAACAGTCACCGAACTGCTATTGAATTCTTTAGCGTGGAATATTACTTTTCAGAAAACAAGAACGTTTTCGGCCAGTGGAGAATCAACCGGGCGCGCCGATGACGGAGACTCTCAGATACGCTCGGCGCGACCTCCAACAGGGTACTCGCTCGATTACGCAATCCACCGTGGGTGGGACTGAAACTATCCGATTCGCATTCCACAGACCCTTAAGCGATGCCGGAGAAAGCACAGTCGATATGCGAGTCGTCGTGCCCTACGCGGCGAGCGAGCCCAAGACTCGGTTAGCGGACGTGCTGTCGGCCGACGAGCGGGCCGCGTTCGCCGCGGCGATGCTCGACGACGTGCTCGCGGCGATTCGGTCGGCGGGTCACGAACCCGAGGCACTCGCCACCGCGCCGGTCGAGGCGGACGCGCGCGTGGTCGTGGACGAGCGACCGCTGACGGAGGCCGTCAACGCGGTGCTGGCCGACGCTGGTGAGGACCCGGTCGCAGTCGTGATGGCCGACCTCGCGCTGGCGACGCCCGCGGCGCTCTCGCGGCTGTTCGACCACGACGGCGACGTGGTAATCGCACCCGGTCGGGGCGGCGGGACCAACGCGCTGGTGGCTCGTCACCCCGAGTTCCGGGTGGACTACCACGGAACCTCGTATCTGGACCACTTGGAAATCGCGCGGGCGGTCGGTGCCGGGGTGAGCGTGGTGGACTCCCACCGGCTGGCGACCGACGTGGACGAGCGCGCCGATCTAGCGGAGGTGCTGATTCACGGTAGCGGGGAGTCCTACGAGTGGCTGAAGGGCGAGGGGTTCTCGCTGGCGAGTGACGAGAGCCGTGTCGGCGTGGTTCGGGAGTAGTTCGAGGG
>PXSM01000091.1:0-36573 GCA_003023465.1 Halobacteriales archaeon SW_6_65_15
CTCGCAGAAGAAGACGGTCGGGGCGTCGAACACCCCGGCGAAGTTGAGGCCCTCGTGGAAGTCGCCCTCGCTGGTCGCGCCGTCGCCGAAGTAGCAGAGGACGGCGTTGTCGTCGTCTTCGCCGTTGACTTCCCGCTCGTAGTTCATCGCCATCGCCGCACCCGTCGCGTGGGGAATCTGGGTGGCGATGGGGACCGCCTGCGGAAAGTTGGGTACGTCGTGGCCGGAGTGGAACTCGGGCATGCCGCGCCGGAAGAGCAGGATGTCGCTGATCGGCACGCCCCGGGTCACCTGCATCGCGTTCGAGCGATACGTCGGGAACAGCCAGTCGTCGTCGGCCATCGCCAGCGCGGCCCCGACCTGCGAACCCTCCTGGCCTTTGTACGGCGGCCAGCTGCTCATCCACCCGCGACGCTGGAGCGCCAGCGCCCGCTCGTCGAACGCCCGCGCGCGGACCAGATGTCGGTAGGTCGTCCGCGCCTGTTCGGCGGAGAACGGTGTCTGCGAAAGGTCGCGCTCGCCGATGATGCGGTTCATGCGCCGCGGTTTGGCCGCCCTGCGCATAGTGGTTCCGGAAGTGCAGTCGAGATTAGAATCGGCCAAACTTCCTTATCGGGTGGCGGTGAACACGAATCGCCATGGACGTCGCGGTTGCGGTGCGGTCTCCCCGAGGCTTCGGGAGTAGCTAGCTTCTTCGTCTCAGTCAGTTTTCTACTGTGTGTCAGTTTTCTACTTCTCCCGTACCTTCTGTCTCGCCATCACCGATTCCCCAACGGTTATCGCCCTCCCGGCGCACGTCTCGGGTATGACAGAGGCCGCAGACCGCATCTTCACGAACGCGGAGGTCCACGCACTCGCGGGCGAACCCGGCGACGAGTCTGCGGGTGACGATGCCACGCCGACCGCGGAGGCCGTGGCGGTCCGGGACGGCGAAATCGTGCGGGTGGACGACGCCTACGAAGTCGAGTTTCTGGAGGGCGTCGAGACCGACGTGATCGACCTCGGGGGTCGCGTGCTCCTCCCGGGCTTCATCGACGCCCACACGCACCTCTCACACCTCGGGCGGTCGCTGGTCCACGCCGACCTCGCCGCGGCCGACTCGCCTGCTGACTGCGTGGAACTCCTCGCCGAGTCCGCGGACGAAGGGACGGCAGACGGGGAGACGGGCGACGAATGGGTCCTCGGCTTCGGCTACGACGAGAGTACGTGGGAGGAGTCGAGATACCTGACTCGCGAGGACCTCGACCGAGTCTCCAAGGACCGCCCGGTCGCGGCGTTCCGCGAGGACATGCACATCGCGACAGTCAACTCGGTCGCGCTCGACCGTTTCGTGGACGAGATGCCCGACGAGGACGTCCAACGTGGCAGGACGGAGGGTCAGCGACCCGGCGAACCCACGGGCGTCATCGTCGAGGAGGCGGTGGACGTGATCTACGAAGAGATCGAACCCGACGCCGAGCAGATGCGCGACCTGCTCGACGCCGCCCAGCGCGAGGCCCACCGCAAGGGCGTCACGGGCGTCCACGACATGGTCCGGGACTCGCGCGCTCCGGAGGTCTACCGCCGGATGGACCTCGACGGCGACCTCGGGCTCCGGGTGCGACTCAACTACTGGTCGAATCACTTGGACGCCCTCGTAGAGATCGGCTTGCGAACGAACCACGGCAGCGAGTTCGTCCGGGTCGGCGGCGTCAAGACCTACACCGACGGGAGCCTCGGCGGTCGGACGGCGAAGCTCTCGGAACCCTACGCCGACGCGGAGAGCGCAGACACTGATGGAGAGGACGGAGGCGACGACGCGACCGGCCAGTGGGTCGTCTCGCCGGAGGAGCTCCGCGAACTCGTCGGCGAGGCCGACGCCGAGGGCTACCAGATGACCGCCCACGCCATCGGCGACGAGGCGGTCGAGGCGGTGCTGTCGGCCTACGAGGAGACGGGCGACCCCGCTACTGCGCGCCACCGGGTCGAGCACGCGGAGCTGACCAGCGACGAGGCCGTCGAGCGATTCGCCGAGTCGGGAATCGTGGCGTCGGTCCAACCGAACTTCCTCAAGTGGGCCCAAGAGGGCGGCCTCTACGACACCCGGCTCGGCCCCGAGCGCCGGAAGCGCTCGAACCGATACGCCGACCTGCTGGAAGCCGGTGCACCCCTCGCGTTCGGGAGCGACTGCATGCCGCTGGACCCCCTGTTCGGCGTCCACCAGACGGTCAACGCGCCCGAGGACCGCCAGCGACTCTCGGTCACGGAGGCGCTCCGGGCCTACACCCGCGGGGCGGCCTACGCCGGGTTCGACGAGGACCGACTGGGGACCATCGAGGTCGGCAAAAGGGCCGACTTCGTCGCGCTGGAGCGGTCGCCGTGGGAGCATTCCGGAGACGTTCAGAACGTCGACGTGGCACTGACGGTCGTGGACGGTGACGTGGTGTACAACAATCTAGAGTGAGTTTTAGATTTGTTTCTCACCCTTTTCAGACATATATAGAACTCTTCAGGATTGTTATTCATCCTTCTGGTGGCCAGAACAGTGGCGAGAGGATGGCAATTTGAACCCCCACGCGGCCGCGGTTGCGGTGCGGTTTCATCGGCTCAACGGACATCGTTGTCGATGAAGACGTTGTAGTGAACGACTTTTAGAAAGCCCCGCCCGGCCGCGACCGGGCGGCCCCTTTCATCCACCCAAACCGGTCGAACGTGATACCGAGCGAGAGCCACGTCCTCCCCAGCCGATTGCGTTACTCGCCTCCGCGTCGCTCCGGCTTGCGTTACTCATCCACCGGCAGACACACCGCGTCTGCCGAGCCGTCGTTCACTCCGTTCACGACGACCTCGCGCGGTTTCGACGCGGCACGAGGCCGCGTCCCCGCACGCCGAGGGTTGATAGTATCACCGGGCGCTTCCCGCGGCTGGTGACACCTCGCGGTTCGTCTGGAAAGTGTCGGTCGCGCCTCGTCCTCGTCTCACCCGGAGAACTCGTCGTAGGAGACCTCCCCTTGGTCCACGATGGTCTGGCTCTCGGGCACGTCGCCGTCCGGCGGCATGTCGCCCTCCGCGGGGCCGCCGGGTTCCCCGCAGACGACCCGTCCGACCATCCCGAGCGACTTGTGCGGGATGCAGAAGTAGTCGTAGGTCCCCTCGACCTCGAAGGTGTGGCTGAAGGTCGCACCCTCGTCGGAGAGGGTTTCGCTGTTCCACGCTTCGGCGTCCTCAGGAATCCGGCGCACTTCCGCCCCGCCGTTGCCCTCGGCGTAGGCCGTCGCGGAGTGCGCGCCCGCCTCGTTGACCCACTCCACGGTGGTCCCCGGCTCGACGGACAGCCCGATGGGGTCGAAGTAGTACTCGCCGTCTTCGGTCACCATCCGAACCTGTACGGTGTCGCCGCCACCCTCCGTGGTCGTCTCTTCACCACCCGTCTCCTCCGTCGTGGTCCCCTCGTCCTCGGTCGTGGTCGTCGTCTCGGTCTCGTCCCCGTCCGCCTGCTCTTCTCCGTTTTCGTCCCCGTTCCCCCCGCCGTCGGTCGGCGCGTTGCACCCCGAGAGAGCCACGAGTCCACCCGTCGTGAGCGACCCCGCGGCCGTAACGAACGTTCGACGTTTCATGCTAACCGGCCTAGGCTTCGGGGACGAATAACGCGTTCGGCCGTCAATCGTCCGCCGAAGGCGCAGCGACGGTCTCGACGCCGCTATCGACGCTCGACCAGCCGCTCGACTCGCTCGTCCATCTCGGGGTGAGTCGAGAGCAGGCGCGTCAGCAACCCCTCCTCGTCGCCGCGGACGTACAGCGGCGAGGTCATGCCCCACCGTGGCTTCGTCGCCCGTTCCAGCTTCCGGAGCGCCCGGGCGAGCGCGAGGGGGTCGCCGGTCACCTCGGCGGCCCTGTCGTCGGCCGCGAACTCCCGCCGCCGGGAGTGGGCGAGCAGGAGGACCGTGAGCACGGCGAACCCGACCGTGACGACCTGTCCGACGCGATGCCGAAACTCCGCGGCCGGAGAGAACGACCGACGACCTCCGGAACGAACGGCGGGCGGACGGCCGCGAATCCAGTCGAGCGCGCGCCGGAGGCTGCCGATCACGAGGACGAACGGGAGCGCGAGGAGGACGACCCACGCGAGCGACTGCCCCGCGCTGTAGGCCACCGTCTGGACGAGGCCGTCTCGGCTCTCCAGATGCGCGAGTTCGTGGGCCAGCAGGGTTTCGAGTTCGGCGGCCGAGAGGAGGCGAAACAGCGACCGGTCCACCACGACGACCCCGCCGCCGACTCCGCCGAGCGCCATCGCGTTGGGGCCGCCATCCGCGCGACGAGCAGGCGGGGCCGGCCGACGTCCATCGACTCGCAGAGCCGGTCGAACCGGGCGTGGAGGCCGGGTGCGCGCGACCGCGGCAGTTCGGCCGCGTCCAACTGCGCGAGGACCTGCGCGGCCCCGAACCGGTAGCTGAGGTAGCCGAGCAGGACCGTCAGTCCGGTCGTCCAGAGGACGACCGTGAGCAGGTCCCCGCGGGCGAGCCAGACGGCCGCGAGCAGCCGGTAGCCCAGATACGCCACGTCCGCGTAGACGACGAGCAGTGCGACTCCGACGAAGAACATCAGTGCGCGGAGTCCGAGCCGTCGCATGGGTGCGTGTTGGAGTGGGTCGAGCAAGGGGGTGTCGGTCGAAACCCCGCCGGGCGAGGAGCCCCGATGAGAGGAACTTTCTTTACGGCTTGCCGAGACGACTCCCCATGGACCAATCTACGGCGACCGAGCGGTGCGAGCGCGTCCTCGACGCGGTAAGCTCGGCGGTCGTCGCCGACCGCGAGTTCCTCGAAACGGTTCTCACGGGGGTTCTGGCCCGCGGGCACGTCCTGCTGGAAGACGTGCCGGGGACCGGCAAGACCCTGACCGCGCGGAGCTTCGCCGACGCGCTCGGCCTCTCGTTCTCGCGCATCCAGTTCACGCCCGACCTCCTGCCCGCCGACATCACGGGGTCGAACGTCTTCGACGAGGGGACCGGCGAGTTCGAGTTCTCGCCCGGTCCGGTGTTCGCCAACGTGGTGCTGGCCGACGAGATCAATCGCGCGCCGCCGAAGACGCAGGCCGCCCTGCTCGAAGCCATGGGTGAAGGACAGGTCACGGTGGACGGGACGACCCACGAGCTTCCGGACCCGTTCTTCGTCCTCGCCACGCAGAACCCCGTCGAGCAGGAGGGGACCTTCGGCCTGCCGGAGGCCCAGCGCGACCGCTTCATCGTCAAGACCTCGATGGGCTACCCCGACTTCGACGGCGAGCGCGAACTCGTGGACCGGCGGGCCGACCGGACCTCGAAGGCCCCCAGCGCCGAGTCCGTGCTGGCGGGCGACGAGGTGGCCGCGGTCCAGCGCGTCCTCGAGTCGGTCCGGGTGGACGGCAAGTTGCGCGACTACGTGGTCGCGCTCGGCCGCGAGACCCGGCAGGACGACCGCGTCGAGGTGGGCGTCTCCCCGCGGGGCATCCAGCGACTGTTCGAGGTCTCCCGCGCCCGCGCCGTCATCGCCGGCCGGGACTACGTGGCTCCCGACGACGTGAAACGGGCCGTCCGTCCGACGTTCGCCCACCGACTCGTCCTGACAGACGAGGCCAGCGTCCGCGGGACCGAACGGCACGAGGTCGTCACGGACGTGCTGGACGCGGTGGCGGTGCCCGCGGTGGAGGCCCCGCAAGGATAGCAGTTCTGCACTGTACCGTTCGCGATTCGGAATCCGATCCCCGAGTTCACGACTCGGCGGCTACTCCACGGAGTAGATGAGGACGAAGTGGTCCGGATGGTCGGACTCGTGGTCCTTCGCGTCGGCGTAGGCCTCGCTCTCGGTGTCCACGGTCCGGTCGAAGTCGCAGGTGTCACACCGCAGGTCGTACGCCACGATAGTTCACGGCACGGTTTCCACGCCGATAACTTTTCGCCGGGCGACGCCCAGTTTTCGGGGCTGACGACCCACATCACCTACATTCAAGTGTCTCGCAGGGGGACCTACAGACTGGTACATGTCCGACGGTCCGAACGAATTCAAGTGTGTCCTCCCGACGTGGGACTACATCTACGACCTCTGTCGAGAAGTGAGCAACGACGTGAAGCGCGACGCCTTCGAGCCGGACGTGGTGGTCGCGCTGGCCCGCGGCGGCTGGTTCGGCGGTCGGTGCGTCTGTGACTTCCTCGGCCTCGACGACCTGTCGAGCCTCAAGGTCGAACACTACGTCGGCACGGCCGAACGCGGCGACGAAGCCACCGTGCGATACCCGATGCCCGAGGGGAGCGTCGAGAACAAGGACGTGCTCATCATCGACGACATCGCCGAGACCGGCGAGTCCATCGAGCGCGCCTACGAGTACGTCAACGACCAGAACCCGAACGGCGTCCGGACCGCCCTCCTCCAGTTGCTCCCCGAGTGCGACTACGACCCCGATTACGTCGGCGAGGAGCTCAACGAGTGGGCGTGGGTCGTCTATCCGTGGAACTTCATGGAGGACATGGTGGAACTCCTGGAGAAGGTGATGACCCAGACCGGCGACGAGACGTTCACGCTCGACCAGAATCGGCGCTACCTCCGGGAGTACTACGGCATCGAGCGCATCACGCTGGAGATCGCCCAGCCGAACCGACTCCAGGAAGTGCTGACGGAGATGGAACGGTTGGACGTCGTCGAACAGGTCGGCGAGGAGACGTGGACGCTCTCGGACTGAGTCGGCTCGCTTGCGTTCGATTTCGGTTTCGCTTCCCACGTCGTCTATCCTTACTCGGTGGACGAGTCCAACGACGACCCGCAGTGCGAACAGGCGTTCTGGTCTCCGGAATTCGGCGCTCCACAGTCCGGGCAGTTGACGGTTTCGGGTGCTCGATGGCTTCGTTCGGCCTGCCCGTCCGGTTCGTCCGACTCCGTATACTGATGGTCGTAGAGGACGCCGCACTCGTTACATCGGGCCACGTTTCGGCCCTCCCACGTGCTCCCGACCAGTTGCTTGAGGTCGCTTTCTCGGGAAACACGGACGTTGATCAGCTTCACATCCGTGGCGTTACAGACGGGGCAAGCCATGCGTGTTCGACGTATCTAAGTGCGATTCCTTAGATGTACCGTCCCTCTTCGGTCAACTGCTGCTCGACCGGCGTCTCGACCCCTGACTACCGAAGCGCCGCCACCAGCAACACTACCGCGACGACCGCGACCGACAGCGCCACCGAGAGACCGCCCAGTTCTCCGCCCGCGGTCGCTCCGCCGCCGGTCGTCCCACCCGCGGCCGCACCGAACGGGGCGGCCTGCGCCACCCATCCCGCCGCGACGGCACCCACAGCACCGACCGAGAGCGCCCCGAGCGCGTGGAGGAGTTCCACCCGGCGCGTCCGGGCGCGTCGCCCGACCTCCGAGCCGAGCGTCGTGGCGAACTCGCCGGCGTCCCAGACGACCAGAGCAGCGACGAGACTGCCCAGCACGAGCGGTAGCGACGCGTTCGAGGTCGCCGCGAACGCCGCCGCGAGGAAGAGTCCGCCCGCGGCGAGGGCGGGTCCGGCCACGCGGTCCGAGACGAACCCGAGGGCGAAACAGATGTAGAGCGCGAAGACGCCGACGGACGCGAGGGCGAGCACCCCTGCTGTCAGGCCGAGGACGATGGTCTCCGACCCGTAGAACGCGACGACCTGCCCCGAGATCTCCCGGAAGACCCCGGAGAGGGGCGATTCGAGCCGCCCGGCCACGAACTCGATAAGTCCGTCGAGCACCGGGCGATGGACGACGCCGACGCCGGCCACCACGGCCAGTCCGGAGAGGTACGGCGCGTAGGCCACCAGCACGTCCTCGGTCGAGGTCCGCGAGGACCGCCGGACGAGCGCGGCGATAAGTGCGAGCGCGCCAGCGACGACCGCGACCCGAACCAGCAGATGGCGGACGAGGCCGGAACTCGTGAGTGCGACGAGCGCGCCGTAAACCGCGTCGGGAAGCTGATTGCGGATGGCGGCGTCCCACGGAGCGACCTCGACGAGGAACAACGGCGGCACCAACAGTGCGGCGATGGCGGCGAGCCGACCGAGGCCGCGCTGGAGCGAATCCACGAGGTCGGCGACGCGGAGTTCGGCCATTCCCTGCCCGCTCTCGGAATCGCCGCTGATGGTCGCCTCCCCTGCGAGTTCCTGCAACGGGAGGTCCCTGACCGCGCGATACGTCGCGTAGCTCGCGGCCGCGAACAGTACCCAGAACGCGAGGAGGTGGAGCCGACCCGCGGCGGGCGCGAGCAGCCAGAGTGCGACCCGGTTGACGAGGCCGAGACATCGCGAGAGGGTCTCGGCGGTGGCGACCCCGCGGACCGACGCCGCCGCCCCGAAGACGGCGACCGTACATCCCCAGAGAACGGCCACCACGGCGACGATGCGAAGCGTCTGGGCCACCACCTCGGTCGGCGACGAGGCCGGGAACGACGCGGCGAACGCCACCAGCGTCTCGTAGCCGACGCCCGCCGTGACGCCCGCGCCCACGGGGACGAGCAGGAGGCTCGCGGCCACCGTCGCGGGGACCCGCCAGCGGTCGAACGCGAGGAGCCAGAGCGCGACCGCGAGACAGAGCGCGCCGACTCCGGCGACGAACACGCCCTTCCGGACGCCGACCGCGCCGCTCAGTGCCCCGACTCCTCCGGCGGTCCCGAGGAGGGCGACGGCGGTGCTCGCGCGGGTCGGTGCCCAGTTCGTCTCGGAGTGGTCGGTTCGCGTCATGGTTACAGGAGCGTCTTCAGCGAGCGTTCGAGCGCGAGGTCGAGGGGGTCGTCCACGTCCCAATCGACGGTGGTCGCCCCGTTCGTCCGGAGGTCCCAGAGCCGGATCGCGCGGTGGGTCGCCGCGACCGTCCGGCCGGGCGACGGGTCGCCAGCGGATTCGCCGACCGCCAGTTCGCCACCCGAAGACCCGCCGGTCACGTCCGGACTCAGGACCGCGAGGTCGTGGCCCCGGGTCGAGAGCGACCGGGCCAGCGACGCGGGCCAGTCGTCGGGGACCGGCGAGACCAGCACGACCTGCGCGTCGGCCGGCAGACGGGCGAGCAGTCGGCGTATCGAGCGGTCGGCGTCGCCGCCGTCGGTCGCCGTGGTGGAATCGGCGTCAGCGGCAGTAGAAACGTCTTTGCCTGTTTCTTCACCATATATGCTATCCTCAGGAACTCCTATGTGTTTCTCTTCCGCTTCGTTCGGGGGTCGCACGACCGCACCGTCGCCCGGAACCGCGTCGGGGTCGTCGCGGTCGGCCGCCCGGCCTGCGGCCTCGAAGACGAGCCGGGGGCTTCCGGACCCGTCGGAGGCCGCCCACGGCAACTCGTCGGCCGGGAGGCCGCCGGTCAGGTCCTCGTCGGCCAGTCCGACCGCGGTGACGCTCGTCGCCACGCCCGCGGCCGTCAGCGCGTCGTAGAGGCGCTCGCCCGCGTAGGCGGAGAGTTCGGCCCCGTTGGGGTAGCCCGCGCTCGGGGTCGTCCGGGCGACGGGCCGGGCGTCCACCACGACGACCGGCCGGGCGGCCCGCTCCTCGCGGAACTGGACCGTGGTGAGGTCGCCGGTCTTCCCGAACCGCCGCCAGTCGATGCGGCTCAGCGGGTCGCCCGGTCGATACTCGCGGGTCGAGTGGAACTCCACGCCCTCGCCGCCCGAGTCGGTCGCGTGGGTGCCGACCCGGCGGGGCGACGCCCGGCCGAACGGCGGGTCCGAGACCGATTGGGCGCACGAGAGCGTCGTGTCGCCGTCGGCCTCGACTGCCGCGGTTACGCGATCCGTCGCGCTGGCGGTCCGCACTCGGACGGCGGGGTCGTCGAACTCGTGGTCGCCGCGCTTGGCCACGACCGAGTACGAGACCGTCGCCTCCTCGCCGGGCCGGAGCGCGAGCGCCGCGCGCGGCGACCCATCGACCACGGCCAGTTCGTCGGGCACGCCGTCGATGACCCGCACGTCCGCGAGCGCCGACTCGCCCTCGTTGCGGACTCGCAGGGAAACTTCCACCCTCGCGCCCGGCGGCGGGCTGGTCGGCTCGAAGCTCCGCTCGACGGTCGGCGCGGTCGTCCCGGACAGCGACGAGAGCGCACCGAACGCCACGTAGGCCAACGGAACCAACGCGGCCGCGAACAACCGGTGCTCGGCGTAGAGCAAGCCGAGCGTCGTGAGCAGGAGCGTCCCGGCCAGCGCACCCCGCCAGCGGGGCACTCGCTCGCGGGTTCGGGTCATCGGGTCTCACCCTCCTCGTCGTTCGCAGAGTCGAGTTCCGTGGAGTCGAGGTCCGACCGCATGCCGCCGTCGAGCGGGCCACCGACCGCCTCGACGGTTCGCTCGACGCGCCGCCGTCGCGTCTCAGCGAGTGTCGAGCGTACCGCGTCGAAAGCCGCCTCGTCGCCGGTGCAGGCCGCCTCGATGCTGGCGTCGAGCGACGCGCCGGTTCTGACCCGGTCGGCCGCGCTCACAGCTTCGGGCGGGTCACCGACTCCGGCGAATCGGGCGGCGGGCTCCTCCCTCGGGGTCTGATCGCCGGACCCCGAGCGGGCCGCCCACGCGGCGTAGGCCCCGACAACGAACCCGAGGGCGAGCAGGAGACGCTCGGGGTCCTGCGATTCGACGACGGCGACGGGTCCCGAGAGCGAGTCGGCGAGGTCCGGGCGGAGGACGACCGCGGCCGCCGCGAGGGTCAGGAGCGCGCCGACGCCGCCGAGGAGGCGGGTCCGCATCAGGCCTCACCTCCGGCGTCGCGCTCCGAATCGTCCTCGTGGCGTTCACCGGCCTCGTTTCGCACCCCGTCCTCCGTCTCGCGGGTCGCCCGTTCGATGGTCTCGACGGCGTCCTCGACGCGCGCCAGTCGGTCGGCGGGCGAGCGCGCGCCGTACTCCACGTCCCGGAAGGCGTCGCGCAGGGTGGCGACCGCGCCGGGCGGCAGGTCGTCCTCCCGGACCGCGTGGGTCGCCAACTCCTCGGGCGTCATCGCGGCGGGGCGGCGGACCGACACCAGATCGAGGAACGTCTGCCACGCCTCCCGAAGGGTCCGATAGGAGTCGTCGTCTCTGCGGGGTCGGGCACCCGCGGCGGGGTCGCGCGCCCGGCGTGCGGTCTGGCGGGCCGCCTGCGTGTGCTCGCTCAGCCACGCCCGGAGGCGCGCGAGGAGTTCTCCCACCGTGGTCTCGCCCGCCCGGAGTTCCTGTAGGGCGTCGTATATCGTCTGGAACGTCCACTCAAGCCGGTCGGCGATTCCGAACAGGACCGCGACGACGAGTTCGGGGACCGCTCGAAGCCCCGCGAGCAGGAGGGCGACGAGGCGGCGCGGCCCGAGGTCGCGTCGGTAGGCACCCCAGCCGAGGCCGCCGAGTACGACCGCGAGGCCGCCGAGGAGCGCGAGCAGGTTGACGAACAGCCCCGAGACCGTCGTCCGACTGGTCTGACCCCGCGCCGAGACGACCACGTCGGCGCTCCGCTGGAACGGGAGGGGCGCCGAGGCGGTGCCGTTCAGGTCGGTCGTCGCGTTCCGGCCACCGACAGCGACCGAGGCGTTGGGGACGGGGTCACCGCCGTAGGAGACCTCGACTTCGGCGGGCGTTCCGGGCAGGGCCAACGGAAGTGCCGGCTCGACGGACGCGGTCAGGTTCGGGACGGAGACGGTCGTCTCGCCGGAGACGTCCCCGCGGGAGACTTCGATAGTCGCGTTCCCGGGCGAGTCGGGCAGGCGGACCCGGGCGCGGCCGTCCTCGTCGGTCGTCCCGACGCGCTCGCCGTCGAGTCGAACCGCGGCGTTTCGGACCGGCACGTCCTCGACGGTCGCGGTCACGACCACCTCCTCGCCGGCGATCTCGTCGCCCGAGACGACGACGGTGGCGTTCGTGGCCAGCGAGTACTCGGTTCCGCCGCCCTCGTCTTCTCCGTTGCTTCCGCTGCCAGCTCGCCCATCGGTCTCGTTGGCTTGGTCGGACTGGAGATACCACGGGGCGCTGGGCGGTGGTCCCACGTCGAGCGCCATCGGAACGCCGAGGTCGGGGACCGGGAGCGCTCGGGCGTCCGCGCTTCGCGAGTCGTCCCCACTGACGGTTATCGTGAGGTTCCGGGCGTAGGGGACCTCTCCGACGACGGTTCCCCTCGCGCCGGTGTAGCCCACGAACTCGCCGTTGAACGCCACGGCCACGTCGGGTTGCGGGGTGGCGTTGCGGAGGACCGTCGCCTCCACCGTCGCGCCGGGGACGGGCGTGCGATTCAACTCGACCTCGTAATCGCCTTCGGACGGTGGACTGTCGGGGTCGTCTCCCGGTTCGTCACTGTCTCCGTCGGCTCCCGTAGTCGTCGTGGCCGTGGTCTCCTCTCCGGGTCTTCGGGACTCGCTGGTCGTCGCGCCGGTCCCGGCGGTCGTCGCCGTTCCGGATTCGCCTGCAGTCGTCGCGGTCACAGAACCGGTCGGCGGTTCATCTCCGCCGGAGGAATCGGTCGTGGTGGCGTCGTCGCTCGGGTCGGTCGTGGCCGTCTCGTCGCCAGACTCGTTCGGCGAGAGTTCCTCGCCGGGACTACCGGACTCGGTCGGCTGGTACTCGGCGTCGGTCTGGTTCTGGACGGCGTCCTGCTCGGCTTCGAGGCGGTCCTGCCCGGGCGTGGGGTCGAACTTCACCCAGCCCACGTCCGGGAAGTACACCTCGACCCACGCGTGGGCGTTCAACTCCCGGACGCGGTAGGTGTTCTCGCCGACCTGCTGGCCGGTCGAGTACCCCACGACGTATCGGGCGGGGATGCCCTGCGACCGGAGCATGACGGTCATCGAGGTGGCGAAGTACTCGCAGTAGCCCTGCTCCATTTCGAAGATGAACTCCGAGGCCACGTCCTCGCCCGGTTTGGAGACGTTCAGCGAGTAGTTCTTGTTCGCCTCCAGCCAGCGCTCGATTCGCTTGGCGCTCTCGTAGGGCGAGTCGGCGTCCGCGGTCAGATTGGCGGTGAAGCGCCCGACTTCGCGGTCGGTGTCCTCGGGGAGGGCGGTGTATCTGCGCTCGATCTCGGCCGGGTAATCGCGGCCCGCGGTCTGGAGTACTCTCGGGCTCTGTGGCGGGCGGTAGCTGACGCCCTTGTACGTCGTTCCCGCGGGCAGGGGCTCCTCGGAGACAAACGCCCCTTGGTCGGTGACGAACAGCGAGTCGGATTCGACCTGCGAGACCGACTCGGCCCGCCAGACGCTCGGCAGGGCGGTCGCCGACTGGTCGAGCGCGACCCGGTACTCGACGCGTTCGCCTCGGATTCTGTTCTCTCCGTCACCAGTTCCGTCGAGCGAGCCAGTGTTGGGCCGGCGGTCGCCCGACCGCTCCCAGCCGGAGCCGGTGTAGGTGTCGTAGGCTCCGGTCCGCCAGTACGCCGGGTCGGAACTCTGGACCCTGAAGTGGGTCTCGGCGCTCCGGGACTGGAAGGGACTATTGTCGCTGGCGAACGACCCGCCGACCGAGGTGCTGTCGCCGGGGTTGAGCGCGCCGAGGCCGCCGGGGGCGCTTCCGCCACCGCCCTGATCGTAAGGGTCCGCGTTGGGCTGGGGCACGACGGAGGCGAGTGGGCTCTGGCCGAGGCCGCCCGCCGATAGCGCGGGCACGACCGTCCCGGCGAGCACGAGCGCGACAGCACAGCAGACCGCCAGCGCGGCCCGGAGGCGGTCCCGCGTCTGCTCGTCGTCGGGCAACAGCGGCGTCGGCGAGTCGGACATGTGGTAAGTCTATCGAGTGGGCCGGACGTTTCGAGTCGGTGCGACCGCGGAGTCGGAGAGAGTCTTGGCGAAACATGTACGGAGGTAGGTAAAAAGACTGTGGGAAACCCGGCTGGCGGACCGTCGTTTTCTCGGAGGTTCGGAATCGGATAGTGGGATGGGCTTAACCACAGTAACCACGGGAAGCGCCGCGAGCACCTTGTGTGCGAGCAACGCGGGGAGGGAGCGAGGGGAACGTGCGAGCCTGGTGGATGAAGGGCGAGTGACGGCTAGTGACCGAAGGGAGCGAGCCGAACGAGGGCTTCTTCTCTCATCGGCTTCGGGAGTAGCTAGCTCTGACTCTTCTTCGATGAAGCTAGCTACTCCCGAAGCCTAGGGGAGACTGCACCGCAACAGCACCGCGCCTCGTGCCTCCCCAGCCTCCTGCGGTCCTCACTGCGTTGCGGTCCTCGTCCCTCGCGCGACGATGGCTCGACATGAAGCCTCGCCAGCGCGCGCCGAACTGGAGAACAATACAACGAGCTTGGGACGATAGAAAAGAGTGTTAGAAACTAGTTTAGAAGTCTAAAATACAACAAAACATTTTGATAACCAGACAGAGGATAGGACGAGATCAACAACTTTCACGCCTGATTGCGAATACCACGCACATGACCGACGAGTACACCGGGGCCGACCTGTTCGCGGACGCCCTCGAACGGTACGGGGTCACGCACGTCTTCGGCAACCCGGGCACCACGGAACTGCCCGTGTTGAACGCCATCGCGGACAGCGACCTCGAATACGTCCTCGGGCTCCACGAGGACGTGGCGGTCGGGATGGCCGCGGGCTACGCCAGCACCCGGCGGTACCACGCCGACCGGGCCGAGCGCGCTGGCGACGAGCGCGGCGACGACCACTCCCGTCACGACGACTCCGTACTGCCCGTCGGCGTGGTGAACCTGCACGTCGCGCCGGGGCTCGCGCACGGCCTCGGCAACCTCTACGGGGCGAGCGTGGCGGGCGCACCCCTCGTGGTGACCGCGGGCAACCACAGTACGGACTTCCGCCACGAGGAGCCCATCCTCTCGGGCGACCTCGTGGAGATGGCCGACGAGTTCGCCAAATGGAGCGACGAGGTGCGGGACGTGTCCGCCCTACCCACGATGCTCCGACGGGCGTTCCGGGTGGCGCTCACGCCGCCGACCGGCCCGGTCTTCCTCGCGCTCCCGCTGGACGTGATGATGGAGGAGACCGACGCCGAGCCCGAGCGACTCGGCGAGATTCCCGACGCGGGCCGGGGCGACCCCGACCAGATCGAACTCGCCGCCGACCTCCTCAGCGACCCCTCCGAAGACGTGGCACTGATCGTCGGCGACGGAGTGGCGCGGTCGGGCGTCGAGGCGGTCGAGGCCGCCGTGGCGTTCGCGGAGGCGGCGGGCGCGCGGGTCCACGGCGAGATCCTCGCCTGCGAGGTGGACTTCCCGACCGACCACGACCAGTGGGTCTCCTACGTCCCGCCGGACGAGGACCTCGCGGCGACCCTGCTGGGCGCGGACAACCTCGTCTTCGCGGGCTGTTCGACCAACACGACGCTCACCCGCCACGAGCGCGAGCTGGTCTCCTCGGACACCACCTGCGTCCACGTCGGCGACGACGCGTGGCAGGTGGGGAAGAACCAGCCCGCCGACGCCGCGGTCGTGGGCGACCCCGGCCGCGTTCTCTCGGAACTTGCTGGCCTGCTCCAAGAACGCGTCTCCGACGAGGGCCGCCGAGAGCGACTCGAACGCGTCGAGGCGGTCAAGGGGATGGTCGAGGCCAAGATGACCGAGATGGGCGACGACGTTTCCGACGACCCGCGCGCCTCGAAGGCCGAACTCGTCGATGCGATGAAATCGGTCGCGTCAGACGCCTACGTCGTGGACGAGGGCGTCACCGCCAAGTACGCGATGCTCACCCGGTGGGACTTCGCGCCCGAGCAGTACATTTCGAACAAGGGCGGCGGCCTCGGCTACGGCCTCCCGGCATCGGTCGGCGCGGCCATCGCGGAGGCTCAGACCGACGACCCCCGCGACGTGGTCGGGTTCATCGGCGACGGCTCGTACCTCTACTACCCGCAGACGCTCTACTCGGCGGCCCGCCACGACGTTGACCTGACGGTCGTCATTCCGGACAACCGCAACTACCGCATCCTCAAAGACAACACGCTGGACCTGTTCGGCGGCGAGGAGGACGACTACGAGTTCGTCGGCATGGACTTCGAGCCACCCATCGATACTCCGGCGAACGCCGAGAGCCACGGCGCGCGAGGCCAACTGATCGAGGACCCCGAGGAGATCGGGTCCGCGCTGGAAGAAGCGATGGCTCGCGACGGCCCGGACGTGCTCGACGTGCTAGTCCACGATTAAGACTTGTCGTGATAGCTCCGACAGCACCCATTTGAGGTAATCAGTCATCAGGAGATACACCAACTACATTTTGAATACAGAGTTCTATAGAAGTGTATGGAGTGCCCGGAATGCGGAAAGGAGCGCGAATTTAGCTCTGCAGAAATCTATCAAAACTGTCATTACACGTTTCGATATGACGACGTTGCTAACTACGAGCCTCAGGACCTCGTGTTCACCGTCAAATTCCGATGCAAGAACTGTGGTGACGACATAAAATGGGGATTCAGTAAGAAAGACAAAGTCTGGCCGAAAGGAGCGGGGCCCAATTTCCAACTCAACGAAACAACCGGAAACCCCTATCTGGCGTCGGTCAATGGAAATCGGTGCTGGTTACAGTGTCCGACTTGTGAAATCGACACGTCGCTATACGAGATTAACCGGGTTCCCATCCGCGAGCGGTAGAAGGTAGAGAACTTCGTTCTCGATGACGGTCGTTTAAATCCGAGCCCGCCTGTTCTTCATACAGACGCGCCGAGTTCACTCCACCAGTTCGGGTGCCGCCAGAACCCCCGCCATCAGCGCGGCGTTGGTGACGAACACGGCCGCCGTGGGGATGTCCAACTCCGCGCCGACGTAGCCGAGACCCGCGAACACGGGCAGGGCGACGGCGAGAAGGGCGGGTTTGCTCCGGAGCGATTCGACGGTCGGCACCGCGTTGAGGTAGTTCCACGTCACGGCTCCGCCCAGCGCCGCCCCGAAGACGGCCACGCCGTCGTGGCTCGCGCCGCTGACGACGAGTGCAGTTGCGCCGAACACGAGTGCGAGCGCGAACCCCGGGCGCGGGGCGTGTCTCGTGAGCCGGACGGCGGCGACGAGAAACAGGAGTCCGACGAGCACGCCCGCCACCACGTCCCGGACGTAGTGGACGCCGAGGACGACCCGCGAGAGGGCGACGAGCACGACGAACACCCCGGCGAGTGCGTACCGCCACCGCCGACTGCCGACCGTCAGGTCGTACGCGAGGATGCCGTACCCGATGGTCGAGGCGGTAGCGTGCCCGCTCGGGAAGCTGTACCCCGAGATGGGGATGAGGTTGATCGACGCGGGCGGGCGCGGCGCGTCGAAGAAGGTCTTGAGTGCGGTGACCAGCGCCATCCCGCCGATAGCCAGTGCGAGAGCGTGGGAACCTCGGCCGTGGTCGCCGAACCAGTAGTCTATCGCGAACACCACGAGAAAGAACGCCGGATTCCCGAGGTGGGTAATCAGTACGAACACCGGCACCAGCCACGGCGGCACCGCGGCTCTGATGGCTTCGCCGAACTCCGCACCCACGACCGGAATCGGAGGCATCGTCCCCACTAGGGTCGGTCGGGTCTTGTGCGTGACGGGCCGGAAGCGAGTCGATCTTAATGCTGGTCGTCCGCGCGCACGCGCTCGCCCTCGACCGTCTCGGGGAACAGCTTCCCCGGATTCAGGGTATCGCGGGGATCGAGCGCACGCTTGACCGCGCGCATGGCCTCGACGGCCTCAGAGCCGTGTTCGGCTTCGAGGAACTCGCGCTTGCCGAGGCCGATGCCGTGTTCCCCGGTCGCGGTGCCCCCGAGGTCGATGGCCTTCTCGACGGTGGCCTCGTAGACCTCCGCGGCCGCCTCGACCGCTTCCGGGTCCTCCTCGTCCACGAGGACGGAGTAGTGGAGGTTGCCGTCGCCCGCGTGGCCGAAGCAGGGGACCAGCAGATCGCGCTCCTGTGCGAGACCTTTCACGGAGTGGACCATCTCCGGGTAATCGCCGATGGGAACCGTCACGTCGCCGGGGTGGAGCGCGGTCAGGTCGGGGTCGTAGGTCTGGATGGCGAACGCGAGGTCCTTGCGGGCCTGCCAGAGGTCGTCCATCGCCGCTTCGTCTTCTGCAACCTCGAATCGCTCGACGTCGTGGGCTTCGAAGATAGACTCGCAGAACTCGATCTCGCGCTCGACGCCGTGGTTGGCGTGGAACTCGAAGAACACCATCGGCACGTCCGGCAGGTCCGTGCCTGTGTAGGCGTTGGCCATCCGGGCCGAGTCGGCGTCTACGAGTTCGATGGTCGCCACGTCCACGCCCGAGCGCACCGCGTCGAAGACCGCCTCGGCGGCGTGGTCGAGCGAGGGGAACAGCGCCCGTCCACCGCGTATCTGCTCGGGGCGGCCGGCGAGTTCGAGAGTCGCGCGGGTGACCACGCCGAGGGTCCCCTCACTTCCGACCAGCAGGTCCTTGAGGTTGTACCCGCTGGAGGTCTTGGCGGCCTTGCTCCCGAGGGTGACGACGGTGCCGTCGGCGAGGACGGCTTCCAGCTCCAGCACCCAGTCGCCGACCTCGCCGTACTTGACGGTCTTCATGCCGGAGGCGTCGTTGGCGATCATGCCGCCCACGGTCGAGATGTCGCCCGAGGAGGGGAGCGGCGGGAAGAACAGGCCCTCCGAGGCAACCGCCTCGTCCACCGCCGAGCCGAAGACGCCGGGTTCCACGTCGATCTGGAAGTCGTCGGGGCGAACGTCCAGCACGGCGTCCATCCGCGACAGGTCGAGGCTGATTCCCCGGTGGGCGGGGACGGCGTTGCCCTCCAGACTCGTCCCGGCGGCGTAGGGCGTCACGGGCACCCGGCGGTCGTTCACCGCGGCGAGAATGGCGGACACGTCGGCGGTAGACTCGGGCCAGACCACCGCGTCGGGGGTGACGCCCATCCCGCGCTCGTCCCCGCCGAAGTCCGCGGCGTGGGTCTCGCGGACCGACTCGCCGAACGAGACCTCACCTTCGAGATCGAGATTGGAGAGAAACGAACAGTCGTATGCCATACGGTATCGTTGGGCGTACGGGGCTTAAAGTTTGGACTACGAGGTGTCTCTACTCACGGCGTTCTGGGTATCGACACCGAACACCGAGTTTCGCGAAGTGACGGCGACCACGGAGTTCCGGAAACCGACACAGACCACGGGACGCGCCGCGAGGGCTTCATGCCCGAGCACGCGGGGAGGCACGGGGCACGGTTGCGGTGTCGTGGCGAACGCAGTGAGCCACGGCTTGTCGGAGCGTGCCTCCGACGGTGCTGTGCGGTTGCGGTTTCTCATAGGTTTCGGGAGTAGCTAGCTTCTCTCCAACCAGTTTGTCAACACCGAACCGCAGAATCAAATGTAGAGACTTTTTAGAAAGCCCCCGCCCGGTCACGGTCGTCGTCCGAAAATCTCCGATTTTCGTGACTGAGCGGGACGCAGTCCCGCGAGGGCAGCGAGAGCGTCGCTCTCGCGTGCTCACGAAAGAGCTCCGCTCTTTCGAACGACTCTGGCGGATATTTGACGCTCTCCGCACCGGAAGAGCAAGCTCTTCCGGGCTCCGCTCGCTACGCTCGCGGAGACACCGCCCGCGTCAAATAGAGCCGCCAGAGACGACCACGGGTCTGCGGCCCGCGACCGGGCGGCCCCTTTATCCCACCCGTGGTGGACTGGTTAGTCTGCCGCTAAAGATATATAAAAAATTTCTAGATATACTAAATTCAGTCTTAGAAATAAGGATAGTTAGTCAGCAGACGCTTCCGCTTCCATCTCCGCCGCTTCCCACTGAGTCCCGTCGCGCTCGTGAACCTGCATCCAGACCGGGTTCCGGGGTCGCGCGGTGATACTCGGCCGGAGGTCCAGACTCGGCGAGGAGACCAGTTCGAGATGATACTCCTGCAGGATGGTCGCCAGCACGAGGCGGGCCTCCAGCATGGCGAACCGGTCGCCGATGCACCGCCGGGGTCCGGCCGCGAAGGGGAAGTACGCGAGGCGCGGCAGGGACCGTTCGAACTCGTCCGTCCACCGTTCCGGTCGGAACGCCATCGGGTCGTCGTACCACCGGGGGTCGCGGTGGACGACGTGCTGGCTCATGCCGACCGTGACACCTGCTGGGACGTGGTACCCGCCGATTTCGTCGTCCTCGACGGGTTCGCGGACGATTCCCGGGACCGGCGGATAGAGCCGCATCGACTCCTTCACGACCCGTTCGAGGTAGGGCAGGTCGCCCACGTCGGCGACGGTCGGCGGCTCGCCGTCGAGTTCACGGTCCAACTCCGCGACCAGTGTCGCCTCCACGTCGCCGTGCTGGGCGAGCAGGAAGAAGGTGGACGTGAGCGCGAGGGCAGTGGTCTCGTGGCCCGCGAGCAGGAGCGTCATCATCTCGTCGCGGACCTGCCGGTCGGTCATGCCGTGGCCCGCCTCGTCGCGGGCGTCGAGGAGCTTCGAGACCACGTCGCCGTACTCGCGGTGGACCTCCCGCTCGAAGTCGAACGGGTCCCCGGCGTACTCGACGAGGCTGCCGACGACGGGGTACCCGTCGGGGCCGGGCGGTACTCGTCCGTCGTCCGGACCGGTCGGGGATCGTTCGTCGCCGGACGCGGACGACGCCCCTCCGGGTTCTTCGGTGGTCATCCCGTCTTGGTACGTCGCCCGGAAGCAAGAAACCCGCGTTAGAAACGCCGTACAACCCGAGTTCGGTTTACCTCGGTCGTTGCGCGTCGGACGCCGGCCCGGCTCACAAAGCTCATCACAGCCCTCCAAGAAGCGCCGGACATGCCCTTCGACGAAACCCCCGACCCCGCTGACGAAGACGGCTGTCCCAAGTGCGGCCACACCGAGACCGACGTGGGAACCATCTCGACGACCGGCGGCGGTCTCTCGAAGATGTTCGACATCCAGACCAACACGTTCCAGGTCATTTCCTGTTTGAACTGCGGCTACTCCGAACTCTACCGGGACACCGGCTCGGCCGGGAGCGACATCGTGGACGTGTTCCTCGGCTGAATCGGAGCACGACTCATGTCCGGCGTAGCGATCTCCGTGCTGTTCCTGTTCGTCGCCGCCGGCGTCGGCCTGCTCCTCTACCTGCTGGTCCGCACCGAGCACGACCAGCGCCGGACCATGGACTGCGAGTCGGCCGAGAGGGTGGCACGCCGCGACCTGCTGGACGACGAGGAGCGAGACGCCGGACGAGAGCGAAACGCCGAACGCGAGAGAGATCGTTTCGGATGACCTACGTCCCGAGCCCTCGCCTGCCTACCACCCGCCGAAGTGCGAGGAAGCCCACCGCGGAGATCACCAGATAGACGCCGACCATCGCGTGCGTCAGGGTCGGCGGACTCCCGATGGCGAGCTTTGCGACCGCGTTCGGCGGCGACTCCGGCAGGAGGTAGGTCGCGCTGAACACGACCAGCACGCCCATCGAGAAGAGGAACTGGGACTGCTTGCGCTCGCGGAAGGCGAGGGCGGTGGCCGCGCCCATGGTGACCACCGCCAGCGAGAGGCCGGTGACGAGCAGAAGAATCTCGACGGGGTTGGCAATCTGCGTGCCGTTGAACGACAGGAGCGCGAGCCACGCCCCGGCCTGCACGGGTGCCAAGATTCCCATCGCCAGCATCTTCCCGTCCACGATGTCGGTGGGCGTCAGGGGCGTCACTCGCAGAAGTTCGAGGGTTCCGCGGTCGTACTCCTCGGCGATGGCGTCCACCGCGACGCTCCCGCTGAGGAACACCGGGAGGAACGTGAGGAGAGGAATCAACACGGTGTAGGTGAACCCGAAGTAGGGGCTAGACGAGGAGTCGGGCGGCAGTTCGACGGGGGTTCGTTCGAGCCGGGAACTCAGCCGGTCGCGCTCGTGGCGCTCGAAGGCTTCGAGCGCGTCCCGAATCTGGGTCACCACCAGCGTGGTCCGGACGTTGCCGTCGGGCGCGGTCGCCCACACGTGCGCCCGCCCGTCGTCCCCGCGCTCGACCGCGAGCACGGCGTGAATCTCACCCCGGCGGAAGTCCCGCATGGCGGCCTCCTCGGTGTCGTACTCGACCGCGCGCCAGCCGTCCTTGGCCTCCAGCACGGGCACGAGGTCCTCGCCGTCCTCGCCGGTCACGCCGAACTCGACGACGAACTGGTTCGAGACCGAGCCGGGGTCGTACAGCGACACCAGTCCGACCGCGAGGAACGACGAGAAGGCGGCCACGAACAACTGGATGAGGATGGCCAGCACGATGGTCTTCTCGCTCCGGAGCGAGGCGAGTTCCCGCCCGGCGACCGTCAGGCGCTTATCCAAGGTGGCTCACCACCGTTAGGTTGTAGGCGGCGTGAACGAGGGTCGCCCAGACGAGCGTGATAGCGTACCAGCGCCGGTCCCTGCTCGCGCCGTAGGCCGTCGTCGTGGCCGTGACCGCGTGGAGCGCGAGCGGTGCGAACAGGAGCCCTGCCAGCACGAGCGGGGAGGTCTCCACGCCGAGACCCGTCACCGTGCCGAAGGCGGCCCGACCGAGTTCGAGGTCCGGCAGGCCGACGAGTTGGGCCACCGCGACCGCCTTCTCGCCGAGGAAGAAGCCCAGTCCCGAGAGGAATCCCAGAATCCCGACCGAGCGAAGCGACCGGGCGAATCTGGCGTGGGCGAACCCGGCGTAGACGTGGACGCTCTTGGCGACCTCCTCGACGAACGCGATGGCGATCAGCAGGATCGGCATCGAGAGTTCGACCGGCAGGGCGAACAGGAGCGCTACGGCGAGCAGTTCCCCGACGAAGACGAACGGGATGGAGAGCGCGCTGAGTTTCGCCACGCTCCGCGCGCCCGAAATCTGGCCGTTCAGGGCGTCGAGGAACTTGAGCGGGACCGAGCGCTGGGTGAACATGTCCTCCTCGCGATAGACGCCCGCCCCGAGCGCGAAGAGGACGGCCGACGAGAGGTAGAGTGGACCGGTCGAGAAGGCGTACTCGCCCAGCGTCACCGCGGTCCCTCGCAAAGCCCGAACCACCAGCGTCAGGGGCGAGATGGACGCGACCGGGTGGACGTTGGTGAAGATGGCCGGGACGAAGGCGTAGGAGGTCAGGAACACCGAGAGGGTCACGGTGACGAACGTGAGTTCCTTGAACGACCGGGCGAACATCGCGCCGACGAACGACGAGGCGAGGAAGAGGAGCGCGATGGGGATTACGGCCAAGACGGAGGTTCCGGCAGTCGTCGCTATCGAGACGGCTCCGTCGGCCGCGGGGGTCAGGACCGCGATACCGACCGCCGTCACCGAGGCGATGGCGACCATCCCCAGCAGGTACGGCAGGGTCTTGCCCGCGATGATGTCGCCTCGGGAGACGGGCGAGACCAGCAGGAGTTCGCCGCGGTCGTTGATCCGTTCGTCCAGAATCGTGGAGGCGTACGCCTGAATCACGAAGTTCATCGGCAGGACGAACGCGAACGCCAGCACCAGCGACTCGAAGGGGAACGGCGGCGCGACGTCGGAAGGCGTCCCCTGCTGGCCGCCGCCGAACAGCGACCCTTGGCTACCCACCGAGGGAGCACCGACCTGTCCGTCCCCATCGCCGGTTCCAGAGTTGTCGCCAGATGCGTCGGTTCCGCTTTCGTCGCCCGGTGAGCCGTCCCCGCCGCTTCCGTCGCTTCCGCCAAGTCCGACCTCGCCTTCGTCCGGCGTCCGAGTCGCGGGCGCGGACGCTCCGCCACCTCCCACGCGGTCCTGCTCGACGTACTCGACCGACACCTCCACCGGGAAGGCCGCCGACCCGTCGGCTTCGGCCGCCATCAGTCGGTCGTTGTACGACTCCACCGTGGTCCGGAGTTCCGCGAGCGCGGCCCGGCCCTTCTGCGTGTCGGTCGCCCGTATCCCGTCGGAGCGAATCCACACGTCGGCGTTCTCAGTCTCGGGGGAGACTGCGACGAAGGTCGGGTCCTCGGCCACGGGGTCGTAGTAGGGGCTGTCCTCCGCGACGCCGACCCGGTAGATGCCGTCGTCGAGCGTGATCCCCTGACTGGCGACCAGCGGGGTGAGCACCGCGACCAGCAGGAGGACCGCGGCCGCGACCGCGACCGTTCGGCGGTCGAACTGGCCTGCGTTCTTCGAGACCTCCCAGCGGGCGATGCGGAGAGTCTTTCGCGCCTTCACGGGCGGCCCTCCGTCGCAGGCGGTCCTCCACCGCAGTCGCCTTCCGTCGCAGTCGGCCCGCTACCGAAACTGTCCGCCGTCACGGACGACCCTCCACGTCTGGCGACTCCGCCGCGAGTTCGAGGAAGATGTCTTCGAGGCTCGGCGTGTGGGTCTGGATGTCCTCGACCCCGCCCCCGGACTCGGCGGCGAGTTCGCGGGTCTCCTCGACGGCGTCCATGCTCTCGACCACGCGGCGGTAGGTGCCGTTCTCCTTGATCGCGCCCTCGACCGGGACCGAGGTGTAGACGTGATACTCGGTCTGGCCGTGCTCCTCGCGGATGGTCTCGACGCTCCCGCGGGCGACGATGCGACCGTCGTTCATCACGGCCACCCGGTCGCAGATGCTCTCGACGTGGAAGAGGTTGTGCGCACTGAAGACGACGGTCTTTCCCGACTCGGCGAGTTCGCGGGTGAACTCCACGATGTAGTTGGTCGTCAGGGGGTTGAGCCCGCTGGCGGGTTCGTCGTACGGTCCAGCGTGTCGTGGATGCGTCGAGTCGCCTCGTCGCCCGGCACGTCGTAGAGGTCCGCGAAGAATTCGAGGTAGGAGACGGCGGTCATGTCCTCGTACAGCGGCGACTCCTCGGGCAGGAAGCCGAGGTGCTGTCGCATCTCGGGGTTCTGGGCGTCGTAGCCCGCGACGCGGGCCGACCCAGAGGTCGGTTCGACCAGCCCTGCGAGCATCTTCAGGGTCGTGGTCTTGCCCGCGCCGTTCGGCCCGACGACGCCGAACACCTCGCCGTCGGGGACCGAGAAGCTACTCTCCTCGACGGCGGTGAAGTCGCCGTACACCTTCCGGAGGTTTTCCACTTCGATCATCGAATACTGGCCAGTGTTCGCCGGGGGCACTTGATTTTGTGGGCAGCGCCCGGAATATTGAGCGCCGGAGTACCCCCCGGCGGCGTTCCGTCAAAACATATATTTTGTTGTCTTTAGATAATGTAGAATGGGCTTTGACAATCCTAAAAGCTTTCTCAGGGCTATCAGAAGCGAATTCGCATACGGCCCAACTGCCCGAGTTCCTTTAAGTGGTTCTGGTAACAAGGAGGAGCTATGACGGGAAGTGGGCGCTGTTCTGGGCGATTTCGGTTCTGGATTTCCTGAGAGTGCACAGACTATCGTGGGTTCTGGAACGGCCTCCGGCGCGGTCACTCATCCTCGTTACGTGCTCTCGTAATCGACCGTAATCCGACGAATCGGGGAACCTCGCGGAAGTAGTCCTCGTAGGCTTCGCCGTACTGTTCGCGCAGCCACGACTCCTCGACCAAGACTGCGAGAAACAGCCACGCGACGCCGAAGACGGCCAAGATGGCGACCAGTATCGAGTTCGAAAGGAGCGCACCACTGACGAAGACGATGGCGTATCCGACGGTCTGGGGATTCCGGGAGTAGCGGTAGACCCCATCTGTCTGTAGCTCCCCGACCTGACCCCTCGTCTCCGCGACGCCCAAATCGACGCCACCTTCTCTGGCGATGGCCATCCCGATCACGAACAGACCGCCGCCGACGACGGCACTCGTCGGCCACGGAAGGGGTCCCGCGTTCCAGTCGAGGTACCCGGTAACTACGAAACTCAGCACGAAGGTCAGCGAGCAACCGCGATACAGTTGGAACTTGAGTGCGTCGTCTCCCGGCGGCCAGAACCTGTAGGAATCCGACGCGATGGTCACTGCCATCGCACTCACGAGAACAGAAGTGCTGAGTGCTCCAACTGCGAACGATAGACACTCCATAACACAGTCTAATAGGTTGACGTAAAATACGTCACGATATCGGCTGGTAAGCCATCGATGCGGCCTCAGTTCGACACTCCAAGACTCGTAAACGAGAGAACGCGAGAATACTCCTTCATATCTACCTCTTGTCGCCAGAAACACTTAAACCGGGACGGCCGCTGCTGGAGTCACGGCAGTCCTCGTTTAAGTGCTTCTAGCGACAAGGGAGAGATGTGACGGGAAGCGGGCCTCGTTCTACCGACGCAAGCCTCGACAGCAGTGCGTCCCTCGAATTGCGTATCTATCTCGCACTCGTCAGTTCCCCAGAGGCGTACCTTTAAACTATTCGCGCCGAGTACGGGATACCAATGACCGAAGGGGGGACCGACCCGCAGGCGGCGACGTGGCAGAAGGGGCCGTTTGCCGACGAACGCGAGCGAGAGCGACCGCTGAGCCAGCGGCCCGGCGACGGGTCGGTGCGGCGGGCCGACCTCCAGCGCGACCAGACCGTCCGACAGTGGGGACCGGTCACGCCGAGCGCGACCCAGATCGGGCGCGCGGAGTCGCCCGAGGCCGACCTCTCCGAGAGCGTCCGGCGACTCCACGAGGAGCGCCACTCCGCGACGGCGGGCCACAGTTCGCGAATGCACCGACTCGACAAGCTCCGCATCTCCCACGCGCTCTGCAACGACCTGTCGCTGACGCCGTGGCAGCGCGACCGGGTGGTGGGCATCATGGCCGACCTCGACCTGACGGCCTTCGGGAGCCAGCGCGCAATTCCGAAGGTCGCGCTGGTGGCCATCCGCCACGTCGTGGACCGCGAGCGCGAACGTCACCTCGGACTCCACGACGACGAGTGGATTCGCGGGCTGTCTCCCGACCAGCTGGACGAACTCTACGACCAGTTCCGGTCGATCACCGACGAACAGTCCTTCTCGGAACTCGTCACCAAACACGGTCTCGACGTGACGAGTCTGAACCGGCTCCGGCGCGTCCTCGTCGAGCAGTTGCGCGAGCAAGGGCTGGAGGACGCCGTCTACGGGCGCAATCCGTACCGGGACCCGAACCTGCCGAGCCTCGACGCTCGACGGGTGGACGACGCCGACGAGCAATAACTAGCAATTAGAAGTCGCGAGAAACGGTGGGAAACACCGAGAACCCGCGAGAAGCGACGAGCGGAGCTTCCTCGTATCTACCTGTTGTCGCCAGAAGCACTTAAATCGCGGATCGGTGGAAATGCGTCCAACCCACCCGAGGTCGATGAGACTCGCTTGAGTGAATCCGTGTAGACCAGAGCGAATCGCTACTCGCCGGGATTGTCGGGGTCGTAGAACTCGGCGCGGAGGTCCTCGTCGTCCATCCCCGTCGCCGTGTCCGAGAGCTGCTGGCGGAGCGTGGCGAGTTCCTCCGTGAGTTCGGCGTACTCCTCGTTGGCTTCGAGCTCCTCGGCGTTCTTCTTGGTCTCCAGCGCCGCCTTCTTGTTCGCCAGCGAGAGGAACCGCTGGATCTGGGAGTCGTAGGTCGTGCGCCGGAGGAGCGTCTCGACGGTCTCGTGGAGTTCGGTGGCCTCCGACACCGGCTTCTCGAGGTAGGCGTCGAAGCCGAGTTCGAGGATCTCGCCGGAGAGGTCCGGCATCCGGCGGTCCAAGAGGACGACGTCTACGGATTCGTCGAGCTTTTCCAACGCCTCGGACCCGCTGTAGGCGGTCCGGACGGTGTAGTCGTCTTCCAGCCACTGTGCGTAGGCGTCGGTGATCGGCTTCTCGTCGTCGACTATCAACACTGTGGCGTTGGGCATAGTTTCTGATTCGCTCGTACTCTGTAGTGATTCACTCATACTGCATCGAAATTAAACTGGCGTTTTCAGACGCACTCACTCGTCCATCGTCTCGATACGTGGGGTAAGCGCCGACCCGATTCGTGAGGCGAACGCCGACCTGCTTCGTGGGGCGAGCAGTTGGTCGCCCGTGTCTCTGGTAACTCATCATCAGTCGGTCTCCTGTTCCTGCTCGAAGGGTGACTTGGCCGTCTCCGGTTCGTAGCCGCTCAGGAAGACGAGGTTCCCTCGACCCACTTGCACGCGGGTGATGAGTCCCTTGTCCTCCATCTTCGAGAGCTTGCGGCTCACGGTCGATTTCGACCAGTCGGTCTCCTCGGTCACGTCCGCCTGCTTCATGCGACCGCCGTACTGCGTGAGCAGTTCTCGGATGCGATCCTCGTCGGTGAGCATCGCGTCCTCGGGGAAGTCCTCGACGCTCGAGGACGGGGTCGCTCCGTCGTCGCCGCTCGTCGTCGAGTTTCCGCTGGTCGCGTCCGACTCGCCGGTTTCGGACGAGGCGACCGTGAACTCGGGTTCGCCGGACCCGGGGAACACGCCGGTGAGCGAGTCACGGATCGAGTTGATCAGCCCGCCCTCGGACTCGGGCGGGGACACGTCGGTGTCGTGGGACTGAACGTGGTCGCTCGTGATGGTCCGGTCCCCGTAAGTCTCGGTCACCGACCACTCCTGCCCGTCGTCGGACACGACGACCACCGCGTCGAACAGCGTCTTCAGCGTGTTGACCGTCTCCTCGTCGTGGATGTCCGGGTCCATGTGGTAGAACCCGATGGCGTCGGCCGCCTGCACCCGGTGGGTGAGGATGTGGAGGTACCGGAACGCGGTGTCGAAGTCCACGTACTCCAGCAGGATGGTCAGCGTCTGGACCGAGACCAGCGTCTTGTTGCCGTTGCCGTTCCACCGGGTCAACTGCTCGCTCAGCGGTGCGATGATGTCCATCGGCTGGCGGAACCGCGGAGTCGCCCCCATCGCCGGTCGTCTCGACGGTGTTCGCGTGGATGAACGCCAACTCGGCCGGGAGCTGGTCGTTGTGGGTCCGCCAGTCCGAAATCCACGTTTCGGGTGGTGGCGTGTACGTCACGGCCGCCACGTTCGCCTGTTCGGGTGGCGTGGTGGACGCGAGCAGTTCGAGACAGGCCCGATTGCCGGTGGGTGTCAACGGTGCTAGCAGGAGTACGTTCGAGGATTGCTCCAGTTGCCTCCTGTCGGATGTATCGATGTTCATTCGTTGTCGGTCAGAAGCATCGGTTTTGTCTACTGTCGTAACTGTCTCGAAGATCTCCGTCGATAGTAGGTGTTGACGCCACGCCCACTAAACTGTTGGCCTTCGGTAAATCGTATCCGTATGGCCCAGTCGATACCTGCCATTGTATTTCCTGACGTGACATTCTGTCCTCAGCTCCGTCCAGTCGTCCGCGAAGGGTACGAGACCTAGCGCTGTCGGTACGTTTCTGTTCGAAGGTAGTCCCTCGGGACGACTTCTACCGAAGAGAGATACCGAGAGCGTAAAAGAACGCGGCGTGATAATTCACGGTGGTTAAATAGGCCTCGTAACTCCGGACGCGTCTCCGGGAGACTAAAACGGATGGGATGCGAAGCACCATCCGATGCAAGCAGTGATTCTCGCTGCGGGCGAGGGGACTCGGATGCGGCCGCTGTCGGCGTCGGTGCCGAAGCCGATGCTGGCGGTGGCGGGCCGACCGCTGGCCGCGCACGCGGCCGACGCGGCCGTGCAGGCGGGCGCAGACGAACTCGTCTTCGTCGTGGGGTACGAGGCCGAGGTGGTCCGCGAGTACTTCGGTCGCGAGTACGCTGGCGTCCCCGTCAGCTACGCGATTCAAGAGGAGCAGGCTGGTACGGCCGACGCGGTCCGGGCCGCCCGCGACCAACTCGACGGTCCCTTCGCAGTACTCAACGGTGACAATCTCTACGACGCAGACGCCATCGAAGCCCTCTTCGAGGACGGTCCCGCGGTCGGCGCGATATCGGTCGAGGAGCCCTCGAACTACGGCGTGCTCTCGACCGAGGGCGGGGGCGTCACCGACATCGTCGAGAAACCCGCCGACCCGCCGACCGACCTCGCCAACACGGGGGCGTACCTGTTTCCCGAGGAGGCGCGCGAGTGGCTGGAGGTGCCCGAGAGCGAGCGGGGTGAACACGAGATCACGGACGTACTCGCGCAAGTTATCGCCGAGTACGAGGTGTCTCCCGTGGAGATCGACCGGTGGCTCGACGTGGGCCGGCCGTGGGAACTCCTCGAAGCCAACGAGTGGAAACTGGACGAACTGGGGCGGGACCTCCGCGGCGACGTTCACGAGGATGCTGACCTCCGAGGTGATGTCGTGGTCGAGGAGGGCGCGACTATCGATGCGGGCGTCGTCATCGAGGGACCGGCCCTCATCCGGTCGGGCGCAACTGTGGGGCCGAACGCCTACGTCCGGGGCGCAACGCTCGTGGACGAAAGCGCAAAAATCGGCCATAGCGTCGAGGTCAAGAACAGCGTCGTCGGTCGGGGAACCCACGTCGCTCACCTCAGCTACGTCGGCGACAGCGTGCTCGGCCGGAACGTCAACTTCGGCGCGGGTACGAACGTCGCCAACCTCCGCCACGACGACCAACCGGTGAAGCTCACGGTCAAGGGCGAGCGGGTCTCGACCGGCCGCCGGAAGTTCGGCGTCGTGGCCGGCGACGACGCCAAGACCGGCATCAATACCAGCCTGAACGCGGGCGTGACGCTCTCGACGGGCGCGGCCACGACCCCCGGCGAGTCGGTGACGCGCGACCAGTGACGTAAGAGTATCTCGACGACGTGCTGGCCTCGGTCGAACCGTAAACTCGCGAGCGACGAACATTGGCAAACCATTTCCCGGCTCCCTGCGAAGGCCCACCTAACAGGCATGACGGACTCGGAGCCAGACCTCCTCGTCGCCGGAGAGACCCTGATCGACTTCCTGCCGGACCGCGCGAGTTCTCTCGCCGACGTGGAGTCCTTCTCGCGGCGCGCCGGGGGTGCGCCCGCCAACGTCGCGGTCGCGCTCGCGCGACTCGATTCCGTCCCGTGGTTCTGGACCCGCGTGGGCGAGGACCCCTTCGGCGACTACCTCGTCGAGACCCTCGGGGAGTACGGCGTCCCCGACCGCTTCGTGGAGCGCGATCCCGAGGCCGACACCGCGCTGGCGTTCGTCAGCCACGACGAGGGCGGCGAGCGCGCGTTCACCTTCTACCGGGACGCTACTGCCGACACTCGCGTCGAACCGGGCGGCGTGCCCGACGAGACTCTCGACGGGGTGGACTGGGTGTACGTCGGCGGAGTGATGCTCGCCGCGGAGCCGGGCCGATCCGCCACTCTCGACCTCGCCCGGCGGGCGGCCGACCGCGACTGTACCGTGGTCGTCGACCCGAACGCCCGGCCCGAACTGTGGGACTCGGACGATGGCACGAGCGACCACGGGTTCCCCGCGTCCGTCCGCGAGATGCTCGACCACGCCCACGTCGTGAAGGCCACGCCCGAGGACCTCGCGGCGGCAGGGTTCGAATCAGAGAATCCCGAGGCTCTCACCGAAGCCGTCTGCGAGCGCGGTCCCCACACCGTCCTGCTGACCCTCGGTGGCTCGGGCGCGTTCGCCTACGCGACCGAGGCCGCTCCGTGGGGTGCCGGAACGGCCTTCCACGAGGGGTACGACGTGGACCCCGTCGATACCACGGGCGCTGGCGACGCCTTCACTGCAGGAGTTCTCGTGGCACTCTCCGACAGCGCGCTCGCGTCCACCTCCGACGCCGAAACCCCCGAAACTGAGTCGTCACTCTCGGAAGTGCTGGCGTTCGCCAACGCGGTGGCCGCGGTCACGACCACTGCGCCGGGGGCGATGACCGCCCTGCCGACCCGCGAGGCAGTCCGCGACTTCCGGAGATGACGGGTCGAGTACGACCTCCACCATGATGCGCTCGGTGACTCAATCTACTGTTTGGGTGGACTGAAAGGGGCCGCCCGGTCGCGCTCGGCTTGGTCGCCTCAGCGGGATATTCCGGACCGCGATTCGCGGCCCGGAATATCCGCCGGAGCGACCGCGACCGGGTGGGGGCTTTCTACCCGTCGTTCACCCCGACTGTTCCAACATCTCTTTCAGTTGCTCCTAGTTGCTGTAACCCCGAGCTATTTGAGCGACCGGGACCCATTCGTCGGGCATGCACCAGCGAGCGCAGGAGTTCGCCGAGCGAGCCAGTCGCGAGTACGGTTTCGAGGTGGAAGTGAACGAGTTCCCCGAGGGCACCAAGACCGCCGCGGACGCCGCGGAGGCCGTCGGCTGCGACGTGGCCCAGATCGCCAGCAGCATCGCCATGCGGGCCGACGACGGGCTCGTCGTGGTCGTCACCAGCGGCGCGAACCGCGTCAGCGAGGCGAAGCTCGCCGACCGCCTCGGACTCGCAGAGGACGACGTCGAGATGGCCGGCGCCGGGGAGATCAAGTCAGTCCTCGGCTGGTCTATCGGCGGCGTGCCGCCGTTCTGCCACGACGCCGACGTGCCGGTGTTCATGGACGAGACCCTGACCGAGTTCGAGACCGTCTGGGCCGCGGCCGGGACTCCGGAGGCGGTGTTCCCCATCGACCCCACCGAACTCAGGGAGCTATCGAGCGCGGAGGTCGCGGACGTGGCGGAGTAACGCGGTGGAGACTTCGCGTCCCAATCGAACCCTCGGAAACGTTTATATCACGCGGGAGAGGATGGTACGACAGGGAATCCACTGGTATTCACGATGTTCGACCGCATCCTCGTCCCGACGGACGGCACGCCCAGTTCGGACTGCGCCGTGGAGAACAGCCTCGAACTCGCGGCCAGACACGACGCCGAGATTCACGCCCTCTACGTCGTGGAGACGGACTCCGCGATGGGCCACTACGACCTCGCGGTCGAGCGCGAGGAGGAACAGGGCGAGGCGGCGGTCGAAGCCGTCGAGCGCCGCGCGACGGAGTCGGGCCACGACCTGACAGTGACCAAGGCGTTCCGCTACGGCAACCCGCCCGAGGAGATCCTCGACTACGCCGCCGACCACGACGTGGACCTCATCATGATGGGAACTCACGGACGCTCGGGGTTCGACCGCCTGCTGAACGCGGGGAGCGTCGCCGAGCGGGTCGTCCGCGAGGCCGACGTTCCAGTCATGGTCGCCGGTCCCGAGGCCTGTCGGCTTCCGGAGTGACCGAGGTTTCACTACCCCGGCGATTATCATTCTGGCGACCGCATCGACGTGCGCGAACCGATGGAACTCTATCCCCTTCAGGAAGTCGTAGACACGCCCGAGGAGGCCTACCGCGAGATTCTGCTTCCACTCGGCAAGTTCGCGGCGACCTTCCTCCTCGTCTACGTCGTCGGGCAGGTACTCGGCGGGCGTGCGGTCGTCCGAGTCGTCCGCCAGCGCAATCCGAACAACCGGAAGATACAGAACGCGGTTCGGCGGTACTTCCAGTTGGTCTTCCTCCTCGTGGCGCTGGCGTTCGGCGTCGCAGCGGCCGGGTACGGACACGTGCTGTCGCGGTCGGCGCTCGTCTTCGCCGCGGCCACCCTCGCGGTCGGCGTGGCGGGTCAGGAGGTCATCGGCGCGCTGGTTAGCGGCCTCTTCCTCGTCGACTCGCGTGCGCACGGAGAACAACGAGACCCTCACCGTCCCGAACACCGAGTTGACGGCCAACAGCATCGTTCGCCTCTACGGCCGCGAGCAGTACCGCGTGGCCATGGAGGTCGGTATCGAGTACGACGACGACGTGGACGCCGCGATGGACGGCCTCCGAGCGGCCGCCGAGTCTCACCGCGAAATCCTAAACGACCCCGAGCCGCGGGTCTACTTCGACGAGTTCGGCGACGACGCCGTGCTGCTGGAGATACGGTACTGGATTCGGGACCCCACGCGCCGGGACGTGCGACGGGTGCGCTCGGAGTTCGGACTCGACGTGAAATCGCGGTTCGAAGCGGCGGGCCTCACCATCAGCCCGGCGTCCGAGCACGAACTGAGTGGGCATCTGGACGTGGACGGCTCGGCGGGCGACGCAGAAGCGGACCGCAATCGCTAAAGACGACGGGCGAGAGATAAGAATGAAGGACAATCACTAAATATTTCTAAACAATGTCGAAAGGTACGTATACGTTGCTCATCGCGCTCGACGAACCGACCACCATCGAGTTCGGCGCGTTGGGCGAGCGCGACCTCGCCGCTGGCTGGTACGCCTACACTGGGAGCGCGTTCGGCACCGGCGGTTTCTCCCGAGTCGAGCGCCACCGCGAGTTGGCCGCGGGCGAGCGCGACGCCCGTCACTGGCACGTCGATTACCTACTGGGACATCCTGTGAGTCGGATTGCCGAGGTGGTGAAGACGGTCGGCGAGAGCGTGGAGTGTGAGGTGAGTCAGGAACTTGGTGATGTTGACGGGTGCGAGTCGGTCGGCGGTCTCGGCGCGTCGGACTGCGACTGTGATTCCCATCTGCGTTTTTCGGAAGAACGTGATGTCCTAGAGCGAGCAGTTCAGGAATCGCACGAATCTGCTAGCAGGTGAGGCGTGTCAAGAAATGAAATCGGGTTTTCGAAAGCCCCTCGCGCTGTCGCGGTCGCTCAGCGGGATATTTCGCGGCTCTCCATTCCCGCCCGAGGTTGGTGTCACCGAGCGTTTGCGCGTGGAACGTTTCGCCGAGCGCATCCATGCTGGAAGTCCCACCGAGCGCGTCCCGGTGGTCTGTGGCACCGAGCGCGGACCGCCGGTTGCCAGCCGGCGACTCGTCCGAACGAAATCGGCTTGGTCACTCCGCCTTCCGGAGCGTCCAGACCTGCGTCGTGTCGCCGTCCGAGATGGGCGACCCGTCGAAGTCGCCCGCGACCTGCCAGTCGTCGAAGGGCGAGAGGCGCGCCAGCAGTTCGACCTCGCGCTTGGGGAGCATGGCGAGTCGGTGTTCGTCGCGGAAGACCACCTCGCCCTCGGAATCGCGGAGTTCGTTCTCGACCGCGAACTCCTGTTCGACCTCGTCGGTGATCCGACTTCGCGTCCGGAGTTCGTGGATCTCGCCCGAGTACTCGACGTCGTCGGTCTCCCACTCGCCGTAGGTCTCGCAGATGAGGTCGAAGCTCGGGACGAACACGTCGAAGACGAACCGACCGCCGGGTGCCAGCGCGTCGTGGACCTGCTGGAGACAGGCCAGTTGGTCCTCGACGGTCCGGAGGTGCAGGAACGTGTTGAACGGACAGATCGCGAGAGCGTACTCGCGCGCGACCGCGAAGTCGGTCATGTCGTCGCGCCAGACGTTGGGCTCGAGCCTTGCGTCGGCGGCCTTTTCGCGGAGTCGGTCGAGCGCGCCCGTCGAGAGGTCGAAACCGTCGGCGTCCGCGCCCGCCCGGAGGAGTTCGAGGTAGACGCGCCCGGTACCGCAGGCCAACTCCAGCACCGGCCCGTCGGCGTCTCCGGCGAGGTCCGCGTAGAACTCCACGTCGTCTCGGTCACCTGCACCTATCCAGTCGTCGTACACGTCGGCCAACTCGGCTCGATACCCCTGATTCGACTCGTCCATGCACGAAACGTCGGAGACGTGGGGGATAGTAGTTCCGCCACTGTGACACGTACTCGCAAGCTCCGTTGCACCCCGCACCGACAGTTAACTTTCTCCAGTCCGCAGTCTCCGGTATGGCACTCGAACGGAACGTCGGCGGGCGGGATAGACTCGTCCGGGGCGTCCTCGGAACTACACTCGTCGTCGCCGCCGTCGGGGCGGTCCTCGCGGGGCGGCAACTGGTCGGTCGCCGCGGCACTCGTCGGCGCGGGCCTGCTGTTCAACGCCGCGACCCAGTTCTGCGGAGTGAACGCGCTGCTCGGCATCGACACCTGCTCGCGGGAGTAACGAGAGAATTTACGGGAAGGAGAGCCGATCTACGGGCGTCAGTACACCGCGTCGCGGATCTCGTCGGCGAGGTCCTCGAAGGTGTCGAGGTGGGTGCGGCGCTCGGTCCGGAGGGTCGCCAACTGCTCGTCCAGATTCTCGACGTGGTCGGCGACCGCGAACTCCGAGACGTCCATGCCCGGCACTTCGCTGGGAACCGTGAGGCCGGTCGCCTCGTCGTCGGTCCACTCGACGGTGCCGCGGGCGATCTCCCGGAGGATGGTCACGGAGTGCTCGACCTCGATGTCCTTCGCCCCGTCGCCGAGGTGGCCGGTGTTGATGACGAAGCAATCCACGTCGAGGTTGGCCACGAGGTCGCGGAACCGGTTGCCCTCCTCGCCCTTCGAGCCGATGATGAAGGGATTGGTGCCGACCACGCGGATGGACTCGCCCGCCTTCGAGGGGTCGCCCGCGCTGGTCTGGATGGACTCGCCGAGCATGAACGCCGCCGCGGCCTCCTCGGGCGAGAGCTTGGTCACGGGCGGCATCGTGGGGTTGCGCGTGATGAAGAACACCTGATCGACGCCGCCGAGGTCGATGTCCTCGCCCGCGGACGTGAGTTCGTCGCGCTCGATGACCGCCCGGCCGTTGGAGGTGTGGCGGTCGCTGTCGAAGTCCACGCTCCCGTCGTCGGCCACGTCCACGTTCTCCAGCACCGCGGACTCGTCGGTCACGGCCCGGTAGAGCGCGGGTTGCTCGTCGTCGTCCAGCCCGATGGTCTTGACGTAGAGGCCGTTGCCTTCGCTCCCGGCGACGGTGCCGTCGGGGAGCAGGGCGCAGACGTCGTCCTGGAGCATCGTGGCCTCCTCGGGGTCGTCGAGCCAGAGCCCGTGGGCGGTCAGGGTGGACTTGCCGGTCGCCGAGAGGCCGAGGAAGACCTGCCCGACCTCTTCGAGGTCAGCCTCGCCGGAATCGCTTTCGGCGTCGTCGGCCCGGAGACACACGCGCTTGCTTCCGGCGTGGAGTCCGAGGCCGCCCTTTCGTTTAGCGTGGTACATGAACAGACGGAGGACCGACTTCTTGGCCTCGCCGGTGTAGTCGCTGCCGAGTACCGCGGTCAGGCCCTCGTCGGGGAGGATGCGGATGGCGGTCTCGT
>PXSM01000091.1:36688-39447 GCA_003023465.1 Halobacteriales archaeon SW_6_65_15
CGAAGGCCTCCTCGACGCGGCCGTAGTCGCTCGCGTCGAAGTCGTCGTCGACCGCGTTCTTCGTCTTGTCCGCGTTGCGCGAACGTTCGTCGCTGACGTAGGACGGCGAGTCGAACTCCGTCGTGGTTTCGAGGTGCGACGAGAACTCGCGGAGTTCCTCCAGCGGAGGGTCGTATACGACATTGTCCGCCTCTGCCGGGCCTGGGAGCGCCGTCTCCAGCGACTGAACTGTCTTCCCGGATTCTGACATCGTGCGAACACAGAGTACGGGGACGTATAATTATGCACCATTTACCCGGAGCGTCCCGGCGCATTCTGCGTATTTTTGATTTCACGTCCGAGTAAATACTCTCAGCTCCGGCTGGGATGGCGTCGCTTGTGTTCGATTAGGAACGAATTACGACCGCCGCTAACACAAGTGGCGTCCTCGGTGAAGGATTCTCTCCGTCGTGAAATCGGACGCCACTTTTAAGCGGAACTCCGTCGATTCTCGCCCGTGGACGAGAACACGGGAGATGCGCGAGCGGACGCGGGAGACCCGTCGAAGACGGACGACGGAGACCTGTCGGGACTGTTTGCGCCCGAACGAGTCGCGGTCGTCGGCGCGACCGAGAGCGACGGGTCCATCGGCCGCGCCATCGTCGAGAACCTGCAGGCCGACTTCGCGGGCGAGACGATTCCGGTGAACCCCAACTACGACGACGTGTTCGGTCTGGAGTCGTACCCGGACGTGGGTTCTGTCCCGGAGTCGAGCGAGATCGACGTGGCCGTCGTCGTGGTCCCGCCGAAGATCGCGGTCGAGGCGGTCCGCCAGTGCGGCGAGGCCGGGGTCCGGAACGTGGTGGTCATCACCGCCGGGTTCGGCGAGACCGGGAGCGAGGGAGCCAGCAGGGAGCGCGAACTGGCAGAGATCGCCCAACTGCACGACCTGAACCTCGTCGGGCCGAATAGCCTCGGGGTGATGAGCACGCCGACCGGACTCAACGCCACCTTCGGCCCGGAGAACGCCCTGTCGGGCTCCATCTCGTTCATGAGTCAGTCCGGGGCGTTCATCACCGCCGTATTGGACTGGGCCACCGACGAGGGCATCGGGTTCAAGGACGTGGTGTCGCTGGGCAACAAGGCCGTGCTGGACGAGACCGACTTCGTCCGGACGTGGGGCGACGACCCCGACACCGACGTCGTTCTGGGCTATCTGGAGGGCGTCGAGGACGGAGCCGAGTTCATCGACGCCGCCCGCGAGGTGACCGACGACACCCCCATCGTGCTGGTCAAATCGGGGCGGACCGAGGCCGGGGCGCAGGCCGTCTCCTCGCACACCGGCACCCTCGCGGGGAGCGAGCAGGCCTACGAGGCCGGACTGGAGCAGGCTGGCGTCCTCCGGGTCGAGACCGTTCAGGAGCTGTTCGACTTCGCCCAGATACTCTCGGGCCAGCCCATCCCCGACGCCGACGACGTAGCTATCGTGACCAACGCGGGCGGGCCGGGCGTCATGACTACCGACGCCGTGGGCGACTCCGGCCTCTCGCTGGCCTCGTTCTCGGAGGCGACCTTGGAGGCGCTCGCCGACGCGATGCCCGAGGAGGCCAACATCTACAACCCCATCGACGCCATCGGGGACGCGGACGTCGAGCGATTCGAGACCGCGCTGGACCTCGCCTTGGACGACGAGAACGTCGGCTGTGCCGTCGTCCTCTCGGCTCCCACGGCCGTCATCGAGTTCGACGACCTCGCGCAGGTCATCACCGACCTGCAAGCCGAGTACGGCAAGCCCGTCGCGTCGGTCCTGATGGGTGGCGAGCGCACCGAGTCCGCCAAGGAGATTCTGCGCGAAGGCGGAATCCCGAACTACTTCGACCCCGCGCGGGCCGTCCGGAGTCTGGACGCCCTCTCGCGCTACCGGGAGATCAGCCGGCGCGAGTACGAGGCTCCTGCGAGCTTCGACGTGGACCGCGAACGCGCCCGCGAGGTGCTCGAACGCGCCGAGGAGCGCGGCGACAACCGCCTCGGTGTCGAGGCGATGGACCTCCTCTCGGCGTACGGGATTCCGACGCCCGAGGGGACCGTGGCGGAGAAACCGGAGGAGGCGGTCGCCGCCGCGCAGGACGTCGAGGGGGAGGTCGTCATGAAGATCGTCAGCCCGGACATCCTTCACAAGTCCGACATCGGCGGGGTCCGGGTCGGCGTGCCGAACGAGGGGGTGTACGACGCCTTCGAGGACCTCGTGACCCGCGCGCGGAACTACCAGCCCGACGCCGACATCCTGGGCGTGCAGGTCCAGGAGATGGTGGACGTGGACGCGGGAACCGAGACCATCATCGGGATGAACCGCGACCCGCAGTTCGGTCCCCTGCTCCTCTTCGGCCTCGGCGGCATCTTCGTGGAGATTCTGGAGGACACCGAGACGCGGGTCGCGCCCGTCAGCGAGCGCGAGGCCCGCGAGATGGTCGAGGGCATCCGGTCGGCTCCCCTCTTGCGGGGTGCCAGAGGGCGCGAACCCGCCGACAGGGACGCCATCGTCGAGAGCCTCCAGCGACTCTCTCAACTCGTGACCGACTTCCCCGCCATCCTCGAACTCGACGTGAACCCCCTCGTCGCCGGACCGGACGGAGTGCAGGCCATCGACGTGCGACTGACCGTGGACACGGAGAAACTATGAACGGGGCGACAGACTCCGACAAATCATGAAAACCATACTCGTCACCGCGACCGAAGAGAGCACAGGCAAGACCGCGGTCGCACTCGCGCTGGCCCGGTTG
>PXSM01000092.1 GCA_003023465.1 Halobacteriales archaeon SW_6_65_15
CCTGCTCGGCGATCTCCATGAACTCGGTGTTCGCCCACGCCGCCACGTCGAGGGTGTTGAATCCCTCGGTGTCGAAGCTGACCCAGTCCTGTCCGTCGGGCACCTCGTCTACCGGGACGCCCGGATGCAGGAGTGCGTAGTAGAAGTTGTCCGGGTCGGCGTTGTCCGTCATCCACCCGAGGAAACACGCGTCGTGTCGTCCCTCGTCGGTGTAGTCGAGGAAAGGATTGAACGGCATCTGGTTGACGTTGACCGAGATGCCCACCTCGTTGAGGTTCGACCGCACCGTCTGGGCGGCCTGGATCGGCGAGGGGTTGTAGGTCCGCGGGTTCTGGAACGTCGCCAGCTCGAACTCGAAGCCGTCGCCGTACCCAGCTTCTTCCAGTAACTGCTGGGCCTGCTCGGGGTCGTGCGGGTACGGGTCCAGTTCCTCGTTGTACCCGAGAACCTGCTCGGGGATCGGCTGGCTCGCCTGGACCGCGATTCCGCGGAAGATGTTCTCGACGATGGCCTGCGTGTCGATGGCGTAGCTGATGGCCTGCCGAACCTGCCTGTCGCGGAAGGGTTCGAACCGCGCCATGTTGAACGCCATGTAGCCGACGTTGATGCCCTGCGTCTCGACCAGTTCGGCGTTGTCGGAGTTCCGGACGATCTCGGACGCCTGCGCGCCCAACCCGTCGATGATGTCGGCGTCGCCCGTGGTGAGCGTCTGGGCGCGCGTCGTGTTCTGCGCGATGGCCGTGAACACCACCTCGTCTACGTTCGGTCCCTCGCCCCAGTAGTCGTCGGTGGCCGTCAGTCGGATGCGCTGATTCCCTTGGTCCCAGTTGTCGAACTCGAACGGCCCCGTCCCGACCGGTTGCTGGCTCAGGTCGGTGCCGAGTTCCTGAATCGCCTGCTCGGACAGGACGCTGGACGCGAACATCGCCAGATTCCGCAGGAACGGCGCGTACCGTTCGTTGAGTTCGATGGTGAGGCTGTACTCGCCCCCGCCGGCTTGCCCGCCACCCGCCTCGGTGGTAGTCTCTTGGTCCGCCAGCGCCGCCTCGGTTGCCGTCTCCGTTTCCGTTCCCGTCTCGGTCTCCGTGCCCGTTTCGGTCCCGGCGTCACCGCCCGCCGCGCCGCCCGCGCTCACGTTCGACACCCAATCGCCGAGGGTGAACGGCCCGTACGCCGAGACGTAGTCGTCACCGGGGTAGTACTCGTAGTCCGGATCCGTGAACCGGCGGTAGGTCGCCACGAAGTCCTGGGCCGTGAACTCGTCGCCGTTGTGGAACTGCACGCCCTCGCGGAGGGTGAGTTCCACCGTCGTCTCCTCGATGGAGTACTCGGTCGCCAGCCCCTCCTGCAGACTGGTCTGGTTCGGTTCGAACTCGATGAGGGTGTCGTACATCTGATTCGTGACCTTGACGTCCTCCCCGCTGGTGGTGTTCTGCGGGTCGAGCGTGCCCGAATCGTTCCCCCGAGCGTACGTGACTGTGCCCCCCTCCTGCTGTGCGACGTCGCTCGCCGCGTCCGTCTCGACGTAGCCTGCCATCGACGCGGTCGCCGCCGCGCCGCCGACCGCGGTCAGGAAGCTCCGCCGCGAGACGGATGTGTCGTTTGAAGTCATCCAACCCTACCAATCAATCATTTTGGATATAAGGGTACGGGACCGGATTGTGGTCGGAATCAGTTAGTACAATCCGCCTACTGGCCCGCAACCATCGTCGTCGGTCGGAGACCGAAAAAGCGAGAGAACCTATTCGGGCTGGTCGTAGAGGTGGCAGGCCGCGGGGTGGGCCTCGTCCTGCAGGACGGGATCCTTGCGCTCGCAGACGCTCTCGAAGTGCTCGCGGAGGAGCGACGCCGCCGCCTCCCAGTCGCCGTCGGCGAGGTGGCCGAACGACTCCGCGACGATTCGGCGGGGTTCGCCCGTCGGTTCGACGTCGAAGAAGTCGTCCCAGAGGACGGCCTCGAACTCGGCGCGGGACGCGTCGGGGTGTCCCCCGTCCGCGACGGTCGCGGCCTCTGCCTCGGCATTCTGGCTGCCTGCGGCCTGCTCCCACACCTTGTCGAGGTCGATGGCCCGGTCCTCGACGCGTTCGCGGTAGTCCATCACTTCGCGGTAGGCGTCCTGCTCGATGTCCATCCCTTCGGGCGGGATGATCTTCGGACACCGGGTCCGGAAGTGACACCCCGACGGTGGGTCGATGGGCGAGGGAACGTCGCCTTCGAGGATAATGCGGTCGTCGGTGTCCGCGCGGGGGTCGGGTTCCGGAATCGCCGAGAGCAGGGCCTGCGTGTACGGGTGCTTGGGGTCGGCGAACAGTTCGTCGGTGTCGGCGACCTCCACGATCTCGCCCAGATACATCACCGCGATCCGGTCGGAGATGTGCCGGACCACAGAGAGGTCGTGGGCGATGAACAGGTAGGTCAGCCCGAACTCCTCTTGGAGGTCCTCTAGCAGATTGAGGATTTGAGCTTGCACCGATACGTCGAGGGCAGACACCGGCTCGTCGGCCACGATGAAGTCGGGGTCCACGGCGAGCGCCCGGGCGACGCCCACGCGCTGGCGCTGACCGCCCGATATCTCGTGTGGGTACCGGTCGTACTGACCGGGTTCGAGACCGACCGCCTCCATGAGTTCCGTGACCCGGTCGCGGCGCTGCTGCTTGCGGGATTTGCCGTCCGGCGGCGACTCCTCCGGAAGTCCGTGAATCTTGAGCGGCTCCATGATGATCTGGCCCACCGTCATCCGCGGGTCGAGGCTGGACAGCGGGTCCTGAAAGATCATCTGCATGTCCTTGCGCTTCTCGCGCAACTGGTCGCGGTCGAGTTCCGAGAGGTCCTGCCCCGCGAAGACTATCTTGCCGTCGGTCGGCTCTTCGAGGTGGAGCAGGGTTCGGCCCGCCGTCGATTTACCGCACCCCGACTCGCCCACGAGGCCGACCGTCTCGCCCTCGTAGATGTCGAAGCTCACGCCGTCGACCGCCTTCACGCTCTCTACCTCGTCGGCGAGGAGTTCGTCGAGGAATCCGTCGGCCCGCGAGAAGTGCTTCTTCATGCCCCCGACCGAGAGCAGTCGGTCGCCGACCTCGTGGTCGCTGGTGGTGATGCCCTCGCGGTCCTCGCCGTACTGGCTCTCGTCGAAGTCCTCGAGGACGCACTTCGCGCGGTGGTCGATCTCCTCGTCGCCGTGCTGGAGGTACGGAATCTCGCCCTGCGTGCACTCGGGCTGGGCCCACGGACACCGCGACGCGAAGTGGCACCCCTCGGGCATGTCGATGAGGTCGGGAACGCTCCCCTCGATGGGGGTCAGTCGCTCCTTGTCCTCGTCCGGGATGGACTCGAGGAGCGTGTAGGTGTACGGGTGGCTCGGATCGTGGAAGATGTCGTCCACCGGCCCGACCTCCACGATGTCGCCCGCGTACATCACGGCCACCCGGTCGCAGGTCTCGGCCACCACGCCGAGGTCGTGGGTGATGAACAGGACCGACATGCCGAGTTCGTCCTGCAGGTCGTTGATGAGGTCGAGGATCTGAGCCTGAATCGTCACGTCGAGCGCCGTCGTCGGCTCGTCGGCGACGAGCAGTTTCGGCTGGCAGGCCAGCGCGATGGCGATGAGGACGCGCTGGCGCATCCCGCCCGAGAACTCGTGGGGGTACTCGTCCACCCGCGCGGTCGGTTCCGGGATGCCGACCTCCTCCAGCATGTCGATGGT